>CAJFIN010000055.1 GCA_904381335.1 Candidatus Neoanaerotignum galli
GATCTGTGCCATTTGTTTTTCTCCTTTCTTGATTATCCCCCAGAGCTAAGTAAAGGTTGGAGTCGTCCATTCACTGAGCCCAGGTTCTATTAACTAAGTTAGTATATCATACCCATTTAGAATATGCAAGGAAAAAATCCGATCTACCGCTGATTTTCGTCCATTTCTTCAAAATATTCCCGTGCTGCAGCTGCATCTGCCTGCATCTGTTGCTGCAGCGCCGCCACAGAAGGGAATTTCTGTTCTGGACGGATAAACCGATATAGCGCCGTTTCCACGCAGGACCCATAGACCGACTGGTGAAAGTCAAACAAATACGTTTCTACAATTTTCTTTGTGCCATGCACCGTTGGTGCCACTCCCACATTGGTCACTCCAGGATACTGCCGTCCTGCCACCAATGTCTTTGTGGCATAAACTCCATTCGGTGGAAAAAGCTTTTCCGGATCGGCAACCACATTGATTGTGGGAAATCCAATGGTCCTGCCAAGCTGCTTTCCATGGATCACTTCTCCATAAATCCCATACGGACGCGACAGAAGCGCCGCCGCCAAATCCAGATTCGTATCCGACAGCGCTTTCCGCACCCTGGTGCTGCTGACCCGCTCTCCGCCATACATCACCGGCGGGATCACAATCACTTTCACCCCGTGTTCTTTTCCTAGTTTTTCTAACAACGCTGCATTTCCTTTTTGCTTTGCGCCAAAGTGATAGTTTTCCCCCACCACCAGCACACGGCATTTCATCTGTTCAAATAACAACCCACAGGCAAAGTCTTCCGGCGCCATGGCAGCAAACGTTTTTGTAAACGGATATTCTACATAGAGATCTACCCCCATTGCCGCAATGGCCCGTTTCTTTTCTTCTGGCGACATAATAAGCGCCAGATTTTCCCGGTTATGGAACAAAAACATGGGATGAGGAAAGAAGGAAAATACCACCGAACGCAGCTGCTGTGCCTTTGCTTCCTGCTGCATCCTGCCAATGAGCTTTCGATGTCCCAGATGAAGGCCATCGAAATTACCCAGGGTGATGGCCGTTGGCCTGGTCTGACCAATCTGATCAGATTGTATATGCTCCATATCATCCCTCCTTTTCACAGCAGCATGGTTTTGGGCCGCAATACCAGCCCTCCGTCCTGCTCCTCATCCATCAGATAAAGTCCTCGCAGTATTCCTTGGCTGTTATACCCCCGCACCAGCATCCCTTTGACGGCTTCCGGCGGTGTTTTGGCCCAAAGACTTTTTCTTAACTTTGCACCATTTTCCATCCATTTATCCCCTTTGGGAAGCATCTGTATGGCAGGGTAGTCCTTTAACACTTCCTCTAACGGAATGAGCAGCGTCTCAATTTGCCCCTGGTCTTTTTTCTCCTGCACCTGACTTAACGTTACGGCATTTTCAAGGGTAAACCGGCCACTCCGCGTCCGCGTCAAAGCGCCCATATGGGCGCCACAGCCCAAAGCCGTACCGATATCGGCACACAGGGTGCGGATATACGTTCCCTTAGAGCAATGCACCCAAATCTCCGCCCGGTCCGGCGGGGTAAATGAGAGTAAGCGAATCGAAAAAATTTCAATTTTCCGCTTCTTCCGCTCAATTTCCTTCCCCTCTCGGGCCAGTTCATAGAGCTTTTTTCCCCCCACTTTAATGGCGGAATACATCGGCGGCGTCTGCCAGATGGTTCCTTTCATGGCGGCTAAAGCTTTCAACAGTTCTTCTTGATCAATCTGAACAGTCTGCCTTTGCAGTACTTCACCAGTGGCGTCCTCCGTGGTAGTCGTTATCCCCAGGCAAAGCTCCGCCTGGTATTCTTTTTCCGCAGCCATAACATAATCCGCCACTTTTGTGGCTCGTCCGAAACAAACCGGCAGCACGCCCTCTGCCTCCGGGTCCAGGGTGCCGGTATGCCCAATCTTCTTTTGCCCTGTGATCCGGCGCAGCACCGCTACCACATCATGGGAGGTATACCCGCGTTCTTTTTTTATATTGATGATGCCGTCCAACACGCCTGTTCCTCCTATGTCACTGTGCCAAAAAGGCAGATCGGATCTTCTGCTCGATTTCTTCGCGGCTGCCAACTAAGGTACATCCGGCAGCTTGTTTATGCCCGCCGCCGCCAAAATGCATTGCCACTTCAGCCACATTGGTGCCTTCATCACTGCGCATACTGGCTTTCCATTGTCCCGGTGTTTTCTCATAGCAAAGCACTGCCGCGCGGCATTGACGCACGCCTTTGAGAAAGCCGGAAATTTCTGCCGTATCTTGCGGTGTGGCCCCCACCGAAGCTAGATCATCTAAAGATAAAAATGCAAATAGTATGCCCTCTGTAAGCGATGCCTCAACGGCAGCTTTTCCCAACGCCCGAGCTTCTGCCAACGAACGGGAGAAAAAAATCTCATTATAAAGTTTGGTAAAAGGTACACCAAACGACATCAGATGGGCCGCTTTCCGCAGGGTATCCGGCGATGTGGAACTATGGCGAAATCCCCCAGTATCAAAGAGGATGCCCGCATATAGTGCTGTTGCAATCTCACAGTTGAAGGGTAAAAAACCATCCAACAAATTGTATACCAATTCACTGGCAGAAGAAGCATCGCCATCCACATAGCGATAGTCTCCAAAGCCCACATTGCTGCCATGATGGTCAATATTGACAGTGGTTTTTCCCCGCCGGAACACCTCGATATATGCGCCCAGCCGTTCTTCATCACCACAATCCAGCGCTACAGCAACATCGTACTGGTTTCGAGCCGTCTGCCTGCATAGCCCGCCTGTGGGAATTAAGGAAAACACTTCTCCATAAGGCTCCAAAAAAACATCCGTTTCCTTTCCAGCTGCCTGTAACGCAAGTGCCAACCCATAAACAGATCCGATCGCATCGCCGTCTGGGTTGGTATGGCCCATCAAAGCCACCATTTCCGCCCCCGCCAACACCTCACGAATCTGCTGCCAGGTATTATTTTCCATCGGCATTCCCTTCTTCCGCCGAATGTGCTGCCCGAGCATCCGCCTCGGTCACTTCCTTAATCAGCTGATCCATACGCACGGCATATTCCACTGAGTCATCCAATTTAAAAATCAGCTCCGGTGTATTACGCAAGTTAACCCGTTCTGCCAACAGATGGCGGATAAAGCCCTTCGCATTTTTCAGGCCCTTCATAACGCTTTCTTTTTCTTCTTCATTTCCTAAGACGGAAACGAAAATTTTACAATATTTCAAATCCGTTGTCGTTTCCACCCGAATCACACTGGTCATAGCGCTTACGCGGGGGTCATGGATCTCCTTTCGGAGGATCTCAGAGAGCTCTTTTTTCAGCTCATCATTGATCCGGATCATTCTTGTTTTCATTGGTCATCACCTCGGCACTTCCACCATAATATAGGCTTCCACCGTGTCGCCTTCTTTGATGTCGTTGAATTTTTTCAGCACAATACCGCACTCGTAGTTGGTATTGACTTCTTTTACATCGTCTTTAAAGCGCTTCAGGCTTTCCAGTTCTCCTTCATAAATCCTTTCACCATCCCGGAACAGACGTACATGACAGCCACGCTGGAATTTGCCATCGGTCACATAGCTGCCGGCGATGGTACCCACACCGCTGGCCTTGAAGATCTGACGCACTTCTGCATGCCCAATAATTTGTTCCTCATAGATGGGATCAAGCATTCCTTTCATGGCATTAGAAATATCTTCAATCGCATTATAGATCACACGATACAGCCGTACATCCACCTTTTCCCGTTCGGCAAAGAGCTTCGCTGCTGGCTCTGGGCGAACATTAAAGCCAATGATGATGGCATTTGATGCGCTGGCCAACATCACATCACTTTCTGTAATGGCGCCCACACCGCCATGAATAATGCAAACCCGCACTTCATCATTGGATAGCTTTTCTAAGCTCTGGCGCACCGCTTCCACAGACCCCTGCACATCCGCTTTCACAACAATATTCAGTTCTTTTACATTACCGCTTTGAATCTGCGTGAAAAGATCATCCAGAGATACTTTCTGCGGGGTATGCTTGATCAGTTCCGTCCGTGTTTTCGCCACCACGGATTCTGCCACTTGACGGGCCTGTTTTTCATTTTCTGCCACATAGAAGCTATCCCCTGCCACAGGCACTTCGGAAAGGCCCAGTACTTCCACAGGGGTAGAAGGACCAGCTTTTTTCACACGGCGGCCTTTATCATCCATCATGGCTCGGATTTTACCATAAGCAGCGCCAGCCACCACAGGATCGCCCACATTCAGTGTCCCATCCTGCACCAACACCGTGGCAACGGGGCCACGGCCCTTATCCAGCTTTGCCTCAATGACGGTACCCCGGCCTTTCTTTTTGGGATTGGCCTTGAGCTCTTTCATTTCTGCTGCCAAAATAATCATTTCCAGCAACGTATCAATTCCTGTCTTTTTCACTGCAGAAACAGGAACGCAAATGGTGTCGCCGCCCCAATCTTCCGTCAAAATGCCATATTCCGTCAATTCCTGTTTCACCCGGTCGGCATTGGCGCCCACTTTATCCATTTTGTTGATGGCCACAATGATCTCTACTCCTGCGGCTTTGGCATGGTTAATGGCCTCAATGGTCTGGGGCATCACACCGTCATCCGCCGCCACCACTAATACAGCGATATCCGTCACCTGGGCGCCACGCATACGCATTGCAGTAAAGGCTTCATGTCCTGGCGTATCCAAAAACGTAATGGGGTTTCCGTCAATCTCTACGGTATAAGCGCCGATATGCTGGGTAATGCCGCCGGCTTCGCCCGCCGTTACATGGCTATGCCGAATGGCATCCAACAAAGAAGTTTTCCCATGGTCAACATGGCCCATCACCACCACCACCGGCGGACGGGTAACCAAGTCTTCTTCCCGATCCGGTTCTTCGGCAAAAGCTTCTTCAAAAATATCTTTTTCTTCTTCCAATTCCAAAATGACGTTATACTCCTCGGCAATAGATGAGGCCGTTTCGAAATCCAGGGTGCTATTGATATTGAGCATCTGGCCTTTTTTAAAGAGCATGGTCACAAGCTCGCTGCCTTTTTTGCCCAAAGTTTCCGCCAATTCTTTTACCGTCAATTCTGCTGGAACTTTACAAATTTTCAGTTCTTCTTCCTCTGGCTGCTTTGGCTTAGGCGCAGGCTGCTGAGGTTTTTGTGGTTTTTGGTTTTTGGCTGCATGTTTTCCGTTTTGCGGTTGGGAAGGACGCTGGTTATTATGATTTTTGTTTTGGAAATGATTATTTTTCTGCTGTCCACCCTGTTGGCCCTGTTTATTTTGCTGGGGGCGGTTTTGTCCCTGCTGTGGACGGTTCTGCCCCTGCTGCGGCCGATTTTGGTTTTGTTGAGGACGGTTTTGTCCATTACCATTACGGTTTTGACTTTGCATCTGGCGATTTTGCCCTTGCTGTGGCCGATTCTGGCCCTGGTTTTGTGCTGGACGCTGGCCACCTTTTTGTGTGGCCTGCTGCGACCGGTCATCTTTCTTTTCGGCAGTCTGCTGAGCCGGTTTTTGGGGTTTAACGGGGGTCTTATCTTCCGGTTTCTGCTCTGATTTCGGCTCTTGATTCATTTGCTTTGGTTCCTCCGTCCCTTTTCCACTGCCAAAAGCCTTTCTCAGCCGATCCGCCATTTCGGGTTCCAAGGCGCTCATATGGCTTTGCACCGTAACGCCGTTTTCTTTTAATTTTTCAATCATTGCTTTGGAGCTGACATTCAGTTCTTTAGCCAATTCGTAAATTCTGATCTTTGACAAACGCTCCACCTCCTGCTTCTTCCTACTCTATTTCATTTTCCTGGCATAAGGAAGAGATTTTTTTTGCAAACCCGGCATCACAAACGGCCACCGATGACCGATCCGCCTTTCCTAAGGCTCTGCCCAAGGCTTCTTTCTCTCCCCACTGCAAATATGGTATTCCTGAAAAAACGGCGCTTTGGATCATCCGTTTTTTTGTATTCTCCGTTGCATCCCGGGCCACGATCAGCAAGCTGCATTTCTTGTTTTTTAAAGCGCTTTGCACTGCCTGTTCGCCAGAAACAATCTTTCCCGCCTTCATCGCCAGTCCGAGAAACTGCAATACTTTATTCATGGGCCATCTCCTCAAGTTCGGCCCGTAATGTGTCATACACTTCTTTTGGCACTGGGGATTTAAAACTGCGTTCTAACCCCTTGCCTTTTTGGGCCTTTTCCAAACAGGCCGTATCTTTACATAAATAGGCTCCCCGGCCCGGCTTTTTCCCTGTCAGATCGATGGAAAACGTACCGTCCTCGCTGCGAACGATGCGCACCAAGTCCTTCTTATTTTTCATCTCCTGACAGCCGGTGCATTTACGCAGGGGCACTTTCCTCTGCTTCATCTGCCATAGCCTCCTTTATGCATTTTCCTCAGGCATCTCATCCATGGGTTCATCATCCATCAGATTTTCTTCTTCTGGATCTTCTTGCAAATCTTCTGCCTGGGCTGGATTAACCGGTTCTTCCTGGGCGAACGACTCTGTCGTTTCTTCTTCGCCTTCGTCATCGTCATCGGCTAAGAAACCAGTCTGTTCTGCCTGGGTTTCACTTTTAATATCAATCCGCCAGCCAGTCAGCTTTGCTGACAACCGGGCATTTTGTCCCTCTTTCCCAATGGCCAAAGACAACTGATGGTCCGGCACCACAATGCGGGCGCTTTGGGTTTCCTCATCCAGCTTGACCGCCAACACCTTGGATGGGCTTAGTGCCGCCGCAATGAATTCTTTTGGATCTTCGCTCCAGGATACAATATCTATTTTCTCACCATTTAATTCATTCACCAATACATTGACGCGGCTGCCGTTTGGCCCTACGCAAGCGCCCACGGCATCTACATTCGGATCTTTGCTGTAGACCGCAATTTTTGTACGGCTGCCTGCCTCTCGCGCAATGGATTTAATTTCCACAACGCCTTCAAATACCTCTGGCACTTCCTGTTCAAAGAGGCGTTTCACCAATTCCGGATGGGTGCGGGAAACATAGATTTGCGGCCCTTTATTTGCCTGCCGCACTTCTACCACATACACCTTGATGCGATCCCCAAAGGCATATTTTTCTCCAGGAATCTGCTCATTGGCCGTTAGATAGGCATCCATTTTCCCCATCTGCACTACCACATTCTTTTTTTCCACACGCTGCACAATGGCTGTAACCACTTCTTTTTCTTTGGTGATATACTGGTGATAAAGGATATCCCGTTCGGCTTCCCGGAATTTCTGCACCACCACTTGCTTTGCCGTTTGAGCAGAGATGCGTCCAAAGTTTTGGGGCGTTACCACTTCGTTATATACGTCCCCCACCTTATATTTGTGGTCAATTTTCTGGGCGTCTTCCAAGCTGATCTGCAGCATGGGGTCCTCCACTTCTTCCACCACGTCTTTTTGGGCATATACAGCTACTTCGCCGCTTTCCCGGTCAATTTCTACTTTGATGTTCTGCGATGTGCCGAAGTTTTTCTTGCAGGCCGACACAAGAGATGACTCAATGGCCTCAAAAATCACTTCTTCATCAATGCCTTTTTCTTTTTTGATCTGTTTGAGGGCATTGATAAATTCGGCTTTATCCATAGCTTTGGCTCCTCCTTTCATTTTGCGATTATAAGATCACTGCCAAGCGCACCTGCGCCACATCTTTTTCTTCAAAGGATCGTTCCTGTCCATCCTCACGGATGATGATCCGACCGTTTTCCTTTTTCACCAGCTCTCCCTGGAAGGTTTTTCGTTTCTCCTGCGCCCGATAGAGCTTCAGATCCACCAAATGTCCCCGAAAGCGCTCAAAATCCCTGTCTTTTTTCAACGGCCGATCCAACCCTGGCGAGCTAACTTCCAGAAAATACGCCTGTTCGATGGGATCTTTTTCATCCATCACTTCTTCCACCGCCCGGCTAATCGCTTCACAATCATCCAAGCTCACGCCGCCTTCTTGATCTACATATAGCCGCAGATACCAATTTTGGCCTTCTTTGACAAACGCTAAATCCGCCAGTTCATACCCCATGCCTTCCACAACAGGGCCTAACAGGGCTTCCAGCTTTTCTTCCATTTTTGCCATTTGCGTCACCTCCCATGAAATCTGATTTCCTTTGGCAAAAGTTTTTGCAGTACCATTACCTGCAAACAAAAGAGTGGACCTTTCAGTCCACTCTTCCCCTTTGCCTATGTATTACCTCTTTTAATATACCACGTTTTTGCTGGCAATGCAAGTATTTTTCAGATTTTCGGCGTCCGGCGCAAAATCTCACTGCGCTTTGGACCATTAGAAACAATGGTAATGGGGTACCCAATCTGCTGCTCAATGAAATCTACATAGCGTTTTGCATTTTCCGGCAAATCCTCATATTCCTTAATGCCCCGGATATCTTCTTTCCATCCCGGCAGCTTCTCCAGCACCGGTTTTGCTTTTTCTAACAGCGGTGTAACTGGAAATTCTTTGGTCATCTTCCCATCAATTTCATATCCTACGCACACGGGAATCTCATCCAGGTAACCCAATACATCAATAGCTGTAAAAGCTACATCGGTTGCGCCCTGAAGCATACAGCCATACCGGGTAGCCACGCAGTCAAACCAGCCCATCCGGCGAGGACGACCAGTGGTAGCGCCAAATTCTCCCGCATCACCGCCGCGCAGACGCAGCTGCTGGGCTTCATCACCAAAAATCTCACTGACAAAAGCACCGCTGCCCACCGCAGAGGAATACGCCTTCGCCACTGTATACACTTTCTCAATGGCATGGGGCGGAATTCCCGCTCCCACAGCGGCAAACCCGGCCAATGTAGAAGAAGAAGTCGTCATAGGATAAATGCCATGATCCGGATCTTTTAGTGCGCCCAACTGCCCTTCCAGCAGGATGGTCTTTCCTTCTTTCAGCGCCTGATGCAGGTATTCCACCGTGTTCACCACATAGGGTGCCACCAGGTCCCGATAGGACAATACTTCTTCATAAATTGCTTTCGCATCCAATAAAGGCTCATGATATAGATTGGCCAACAGCACATTTTTATAATCACAGGCTGCCTGAATCCGTTCCTTCAACACATCCTCATAAAACAAATCGCAGATTTGGATTCCCCTTTTGGCATATTTATCTGCATAAAACGGTGCAATCCCGCTTTTGGTGGAACCAAATTTCTTGTCGCTGAGCCGCTCTTCCTCATATGTATCAAAGGCAATATGATAAGGCATCATCAGCTGCACCCGGTCAGAGATCAGGATTTTTGGATCGGTCAGCCCATGCTCTTTGAGATAGGTAAGCTCTTTCATAAAATAGGGAACATTAAAAGCCACGCCCGTGCCAATGATATTGACGGTGTGGGGATTAAAGACGCCGCTCGGCATCTGGTGTAGCGCAAATTTACCATAATCATTGATGATGGTATGGCCGGCATTGCTGCCCCCCTGGAATCGGATGACGATATCTGCATCTTCTGCCAGCAGATCCGTAATTTTCCCTTTTCCTTCATCGCCCCAGCATGCCCCTACGATCGCTTTTACCATAATATAGAGTTCCTCCTTTGCCTGCGCTGCAATCAGCGCGGAAAAATTGGCGTTTCGCCGATTAGATACCAAGTGATAGTCTTATTATACTTTCTTTTTTGTCATAAGTAAAATCAATACTGTTTATATTTGCCATTATTTTAGCTGATAATAAAAACAGGCTGCATCACTGCAGCCTGTCCCACGGTTACACGCGGATTTCTTCTCCTTCGTTTTCCAAAAGGTCCTGATATTTCTCTAACACAGGGGCCACTTCTTTCTTCAGGAAAGAGGCCGTCTGTTCCGGTGCGCAGCCCACATAGTTACGCCCATCCATCAGTTTTTCCAGTTCCTCCAACGTTACGCCAAACGCCGGGTCGGCTGCAATCCGTTCCAAAAGGTCGTTTTTGCCGCCTTCTTCTTTCACTACCCGGCCAGCCGCCATAGAATGAACCCGGATCTTTTCATGCAGCTCCTGACGGTTGCCGCCTCGTTTTACCGCATCCATCATAATATTTTCTGTTGCCATAAAAGGCAGCTCTGCCATCAGATGCTTTTCAATCACTTTGGGATATACCACCAATCCGTCTACCACATTTCGGTATAAGATCAGCACCGCATCCAATGCCAAGAAGGCTTCCGGCACAGAAATCCGCTTATTAGCAGAATCATCCAGCGTCCGTTCAAACCACTGCGTAGAAGCAGTAATGGCAGGATTTAACGCAGCCGTAATGACATATCTGGCCAAAGAACCCATCCGTTCACTGCGCATGGGGTTGCGTTTATAGGCCATGGCGGAAGAACCGATCTGGCTCTTTTCAAACGGCTCCTCAATTTCTTTAAGATGCTGCAAAAGACGAATATCATTGCTGAATTTATATGCGCTCTGGGCCACCTCTGCCAGCACATTTAGCACCTGACTATCCAGCTTTCTGGGATAGGTCTGCCCGGAAACGGCAAAGCAGGAGGAAAAGCCCATTTTTTTCGCGATGATGCCATCCAACTGCTTTACTTTTTCCATATCGCCATCAAACAGCTCCAAAAAGCTGGCCTGGGTGCCGGTGGTGCCTTTTGAGCCTAAAAGTTTTGCCTTTCCGATCTGTTCCTCCAGCCGCGCCAAATCCATCATCAGGTCCTGCAGCCATAAGCTGGCGCGTTTTCCCACCGTTGTGGGCTGTGCCGGCTGAAAATGGGTGAAAGCCAGCGTAGGCATATCTTTATATTGATCTGCAAACTTTGCTAGTTCCCGGATAACATTGACCAGACGTTTGCGGATCACTTTCATACCTTCTGTCATGATGATAATATCTGTGTTGTCGCCTACATAACAGCTGGTTGCACCCAGATGAATGATAGGCATAGCTTTGGGGACCTGTACACCAAAAGCATACACATGGCTCATTACGTCATGACGTACTTCCTTTTCCCGGGCTTGCGCCACATCATAATTGATGTCATCTTGATATTGCTTCATCTGGGCAATCTGCTCATCTGTAATATCCAGGCCCAGCTCCTGCTCTGCCTCTGCCAGAGCAATCCAAAGTTTTCTCCAGGTGCGAAATTTATAATCTGGAGAAAAGAGATGGCTCATCTCTTGACTAGCATATCGTGAATTTAGGGGATTTTCGTATATCGGTTTCATTCGTTTCCTCCTCTTCAGCTACAGATGGCGTACGGGTAGGATAGTTACCCGTAAAGCAGGCATCGCAAAAGCCACATTTTGCGCCTTTAGCAATGTCATGCAGGTGTTCCAGTCCCAGATATCCCAGGCTGTCCACGCCAACCACCTGGGCAATCTCTTCCACTGTGTCATATTTGCAGGCGATCAGTTTCTCCCGCGTAGGCACATCCGTGCCATAATAACATGGCCACAGGAATTTTGGTGCGCTGACCCGCATATGCACTTCCTTTGCCCCAGCAGCCCGCAAAGTTTTTACCAGCCGCGCAACCGTAGTGCCGCGCACAATCGAATCATCAATCATAATGATG
>CAJFIN010000056.1 GCA_904381335.1 Candidatus Neoanaerotignum galli
TGGAAGAAAAGGCCGCATTGCCAATTTCCGTTAACGGACACGATTCGTTAAACGTAACGCTGGTCAGTCCGCAGCCGGAGAAGGCGCTGTCGCCGATTTCGGTTAAGTCTGGCCCAAAAGATACTTCGGTTAGACCGGAACAGCCGGAAAAAGCGCCATCGCCAAAGGTTTCAATGTTTGTAAGGTCGCTTATTTCTGTCAGCTGGGAATTTCCAGAAAAGGCATGGTCGCCAATGGAGGTAACCGAATCGGATAGGGTAACGGTTTCCAGCGTTGAAATATCCGAAAAGGCATGAGCGCCAATCCCCGTAACGCCGTCATGAATCACAATAGCTACGAGGTCGGAATCGGTCCAAGGCCTATCGTTTACACCACTGTAATTCGGAATGGCGGTGGAAGTTGGGTTTTGGACATTTGGGTCAATTTGGACATACATGGTTATAACACTTGTTATTGAACCCCCTGCCTCAACCGTATTAGTTTCAAACCTATACTGTAAATCAGTATCTGGAATGTCATACCAGTTGCCTGCACCAAAAACCGTTCCCGAAAGCATCATGGTAAATGCTAGAAAAAACGCCAAAAAGCGCTTTTTCCAAGGAATTTTCATACAATTCCTCCTTTCTTACATTTTTTGTTTGCCCTAAGGCCAGGGCACAGCAGGTCATCCGGGCAGAACGCAGGCTGTTTGTGCGGGAGGGATGCCATCGGTTTTTGTCATATTTTGCTGTAAAAACAAAAAAGACAGCCGCACCCATCAGCTTTGCCGTTGTTACCGCGAAAGCACATCTGCTGGTTACCTGTCTTTTCTTTTGCCGCTCAAAAAGCGAGGCAGTGGGAAATACATGCCTGGCGACAACAGAAAAAACCAGGTCTTTGACTGCCGCCGTACTGTTGTCACGGTGTTAATGAAGCATTAGGGCGGAAGTACATTGTCAGCATAAGAGAAAAATATCATAAAATGTGAATATTTAGCGTAAACCAATACCCGACATAATGAAAATTTTTACTCCTTCCATCTATCTGATTGCTGCCCAGAATGGCGAATAGAAGAAAGTGACAAAGGGAAAATTTCTTCGATTCTCCCAGCGATTGTAAGCATAGATGGATTATGGACGGGCCTTCCTGCTGATCTTAGGAAGAGGACCAGAAAAGAAGATAGGCCCGTACCTTTGCTGGCAACAGTATCATAGCATTAATTTCCTATTGATTCAATAGGATGAAGGACGAAATAGACAAAAATATGTGCGTTTTTTTTTTTTTTTGTTCAGTTTTCATAAATTTGAAGCGAAAAAGAAAGGTGACAAAGTTAAAAATATGGAAATAAAAAAGAAAAACAAGGTGGATAACTTCTGTTTTACCACTTTTTTTGTGCATATTTTTTTGAGCCACCAAATCAATAACAACAGGCAAGATGGTTTTTGACTCTAGTCAAGTCAAATAAATTATGGTACAATCATATCAACAAAAGCGGCAATATTGTCGACTTTTGCACTTCATTTATTTTTCAGGGGGTTTACCAGGTTTCCGCTTCTGCTTGAGGCGTAAAAAGAAGGAGGAAATACGATGAAAAAAAGAACAGGAGTACTTTTGATTGCAGGGTTGTTGTCATTGAGCCTTGCGGTACAGGCGTCTGCCAGCGAAAAGGCACAGCTGCGAGGAGATATCACCATTGTTTTGAATCAAAAAGAGGTGGAATTTCGCACAGCAGATAACCGGCCGGCTTATCCCATCTTATATCAAGATAGCACCTATCTTCCCCTGCGGGCCATTGGCGAGCTGATGGGCAAAAATGTAAACTGGGACGAGGCAACAAAAACCATCACCATTGGTGGAACCCGTACAACTTCCACCATGGGTCAGGAAAACCCTGCTTATGGCGTATCTTCCATTGAGGTGGAAGAACGGCCAGACTTTTCGATTTATTTAGATGGCCAGAAACTTTCCTTTACTTCGGCTTCTGGTCAAACCATCTATCCTTTGCTGTATGAGGGAAGCACCTATCTGCCTTTGCGTGCCATTGGCGAGCTGATGGGCAGTGAGGTGGACTGGAATGCATCCACAAAAACGGTAACTTTGCAGACGGCTAGTCAGACGGTCACTGATGCCGATAGTTTTACCGCTGCTGATACGTCAGAGCGGCAGGAAGGCTATATTGGCCGGGCCAGAGCTCGTCAGATTGCATTAGCACAGGCAGGGGTGTCTGAGGCTGATGCGGGATTCCTGCATACAGAGATGGATTATGAAAATGGCCGGTGGGTATATGAGGTGGAGTTTTACACGGCCAACCGGGAATATGACTATACCATTGACGCTACCACGGGCGATGTAGTTGGTTACGATTTTGAAACGGAATATGGCCATCGGCCCCAGACTGGCACGGCGGAAGTGGCGCTTTCTGAACAGGAAGCAAAACAAGCAGCTCTGGATGATGCAGGCGTGAGTGCATCAGAGGCTACGTTTGTGCGGTCTCGTTTGGATTACGATGATGGCCGGAGGGTATATGAAGTGGAGTTTTATACGGCCAACCGGGAATACGACTACGAAATTGATGCAGCCACAGGAGAGATTTTAAGTGTGGACTGGGATGCGGAAGGGTATCTGCCTTCTGCGCAAACGGGCTCTGGTACAGTGACAGCAGCCCAGGCAGAGCAGACTGCACTGGACCATGCTGGTCTTAGCCGCTCTGAGGTGGACTATGTCCGGACAAAACAAGACTATGATGATGGCCGGAGAAAATATGGAGTAGAATTTCGTCAGGGCCGGATGGAATATGAGTATGAAATTGATGCTGCTACGGGACGGATACTGGACTTTAGCAGGGATTTTGATGATTGATTGATGGGGAG
Source organism: Candidatus Neoanaerotignum galli (assembly GCA_904381335.1). Classification (GTDB taxonomy): domain Bacteria; phylum Bacillota; class Clostridia; order Lachnospirales; family Anaerotignaceae; genus Neoanaerotignum; species Neoanaerotignum galli. Next base: position 2,850 of record CAJFIN010000056.1, read on the forward strand.
TTGCTTTTTTGACACAAGATTGATAAAGCAATAAAGCCTGGCCTTTGCGGGGTCAGGCTTTTCCTTATAGAGGAAGAACTCAGGATGTAAAAAGCAAAATGGTTTCATTTAAAAAAAACAAAACAGAGAAAAATCCTATGAGCAAAGGCACAACATTTTTTTACAAAAGGAATAAAAATGCAAAATAATGTAGTAAAATGCACGTTTTTTCCTAAAGAGGGATTGCAAGATGGGAAAATCAATGATAAGATAAAGAATAAATACTTTATTACACCAAAGCAGGAGGCAGGCCATGTATAAGATTTTAAAATCAGAATTGCTGGCAGATAAGATCTACCTGATGGACGTGGAAGCGCCCAGGATAGCCAAAAGATGTCAGCCGGGGGAATTTTTGATTGTTAAGGTGGATGAAAAAGGGGAAAGAATTCCTCTGACCATTTGTGATTATGACCGGAAAAAGGGAACGGTCACCATCGTATTCCAGATTGTGGGTGCGTCCACATACCGGATGGCGCTTTTGAAAAAAGGAGATTATTTCCAGGATGTGGTTGGACCGCTGGGCCGTCCGTCCGAATTTGTGAATGATCCTTTGGATGAAGTGAAAAAACGCCGGTATTTATTTGTGGCCGGCGGCGTTGGTACTGCGCCAGTATATCCTCAGGTGAAATGGATGAAGGAACATGGCGTTGCAGCAGATGTGGTGATGGGCGCCAAAACAAAAGATCTTTTGATTTTGGAAAAACAGATGGGTGAGGTGGCAGATCATTTGTATGTCACCACCGATGATGGTTCTTATATGCGCAAAGGCATGGTAACAGCCGTTGTGGAAGACTTAGTGAAAAATGAGGGAAAGCAATATGATGTCTGTGTTGCGATTGGCCCCATGATTATGATGAAATTTGTAGCAAAGCTCACCAAAGAGCTGGGCATTCCCACCATCGTCAGCTTAAACCCCATTATGGTGGATGGCACAGGAATGTGCGGCGCCTGCCGCGTGACCGTGGGCGGACAAGTGAAATTTGCCTGTGTAGATGGCCCTGAATTTGATGGACATCAGGTGGATTTTGACCAAGCCATGAAGCGGCAGCAGATGTATAAGACAGAAGAAGGCCGGGCCTTTTTGGCAGTGCAGGAAGGCGATACCCATCATGGTGGATGCGGCATGTGCGGAGGTGACAAATAAGATGGAAAACATGGAAAGAGTGCCTGTTCGGGAACAAGACCCGAAGGTACGGGCAACAAATTTTGATGAAGTATGCCTGGGTTATACGGAAGAAGAAGCAGTGGCAGAGGCAAAACGCTGTCTGCAATGTAAAAAGCCCCTTTGTATGGGTGGATGTCCTGTTTCCATTGATATTCCCGGGTTTATCTTAAAGATCACAGAGCGTGATTTTGCTGGAGCGGCAGAAGTTATTGCCCGTTCCTCTGCTTTGCCGGCAGTTTGCGGCCGGGTATGCCCGCAGGAGAGCCAGTGCGAAGGAAAATGTGTGCGCGGTATCAAAGGGGAGCCTGTGGCCATCGGGAAATTAGAGCGGTTTGTGGCAGACTGGTCCAGAGCGCAGGGCGTGACGCCGAACATCCATGTGGAAAAAAATGGACACAAGGTGGCCGTGATCGGTTCGGGTCCTGCTGGACTGACTTGCGCCGGTGATTTGGCGAAGATGGGCTATGATGTGACGATTTTGGAAGCGCTGCATGAGCCTGGTGGTGTGCTGACCTATGGTATTCCTGAGTTTCGTCTGCCGAAACAGGGCGTTGTTCAGCCAGAAATTGAAAATGTGAAAAAATTGGGCGTGAAAATTGAAACGAACGTCATTATTGGTAAGTCTGTGACTATTGATGGCCTGATGGATGAGGAAGGCTATGAAGCTGTGTTCATCGGCTCTGGCGCAGGGCTGCCGAAATTTATGGGTATTCCAGGGGAAAGTGCGAAGGGCGTATTTTCTGCCAATGAGTATCTTACCAGAAATAACTTGATGAAAGCATTCCGGGATGAGTATGATACGCCGATCATGCGGGGCAAGAAAGTGGCCGTGGTAGGTGGCGGCAATGTGGCTATGGATGCGGCTAGAACGGCGCTTCGCCTTGGAGCAGAAGTGCATATTGTATATCGCCGCAGTGAGGCAGAACTGCCTGCCCGTGTGGAAGAAGTGCATCATGCCAAGGAAGAAGGCGTTATCTTTAACCTGCTGACCAATCCGGTGGAAATTTTGGCTGATGAAAATGACTGGGTGAAAGGCATGATCGTTCGCAAGATGGAATTGGGCGAGCCGGATGAATCTGGCCGTTGCCGTCCTGTGGAAGTACCTGGTTCCGATTATGAGATGGATGTAGATATGGTGATTATGTCCTTAGGTACTAGTCCAAATCCGCTGATTTCTTCTACGACAAAAGGTTTGGATATCACCCGTCATCAGTGTATTGTAGCGGAAGAAGAAAACGGTCAAACCAGCCGGGAGGGCGTTTTTGCCGGCGGCGATGCTGTGACTGGGGCAGCAACCGTGATTTTGGCCATGGGCGCAGGGAAAGCAGCTGCGAAAGGCATTGATGCCTATATTAAAAGTAAACAATAATCTTTTGATTGATCTTTAAAAGTAAAAAAATTGCGTCAAAACTGTTCTTCCGAGAAGAAGTTTGATGTGTGGCCCATTGGGCTGAAAGATAAGCCAACGTCTTTTCGGCGTTGGCTTATCTTTTTTTATAGGAATGGCAGAATTTCGTTTTAGATAGCAGATGGGTTTTAACAGGAAGGTTTTGGGGGATAATATTGTCTTTGGCACTGGAGCAATGAGTCTTGGAACAGAAAGGCCGAAATATGGAACGGTCTGTGACGCTGATGCTAGCGATAGAATGGTATTGGTAAAAACTGGGGAATAAAAAAGAAAGGAGAAATCAGGTGAAGAAAATCAAACGAAGGAATGGGAAGATATTGGCGGCCATTGTAGTGCCTTGTTTTGTGATGTTGTTAGGAGCATCTGCTGCGGCCATGGTACTGGGTACAGCGCACAGTGAACAGGTAGTGATTTATCATACGAATGATACCCATGGTTATCTTGCTGGAGATGGCAGCAGTATCATTGGGATAGACCAGGTGGCGGGGCTAAAAGAAAGTACGCCAGATGCAATTTTGGTGGATGCGGGGGACGCTACCCAAGGGATGCCCATGGCTTCACTGACAAAGGGAGCGGATGTGATTGAGCTGATGAACTTAGCCGGATACGATTTGATGACGGCGGGGAATCATGAGTTTGATTTTGGCACAGAGCAATTCCTTTCCAATGTGGCTTTGGCTGATTTTCCTGTTTTGGCGGCCAACATCTACCAAGATGGTACGCCTTTGTTGGACGGGATGCAGGAGGGAAGCGATGGTTGCCATACTGTGATGGAGCGGGATGGGGTTCGAATCGGATTTTTTGGCTTGACCACAGTGCAGACTGCCACAGCCACAAATCCCACCGGCATTGCCGGCTTGGAATTTCGCGATGAAATAGAAACGGCAAAAAAAGAAATTGATGAATTAGAGCAAGAAGATGTGGACGTCATTGTGGCAGTGTGCCATTTAGGGGATGGCGATGCGCCATGCACCAGTATTGCGCTGGCGGATGCTATGACGGGCGAGTATCAGGATAAGCTGGACGTGATTATTGACGGCCATAGCCATACTGTAGAAAATAGAGAGCAAAACGGAATTTTGATTGCCCAGACAGGTTCTGGTATGACGGGCGTGGGAAAATTGACTCTGACGGTCAGCGCAGATGAGGTAGAAGCGACAGAGGAATTGTTGACGGCGGCCGATATGGCCAATGTGCCTACAAAGGCGGCAGTGACCCAAAAGCTCCAGCAGATCGAAGCTTCTCAGGCGGAATTGTTGGAAGAAAGCATTGGACAAACCAATACGACTTTGTGGGCTGGCTGGATCGGTGATATTGCCACAACCCGATTTGTGGAGACCAATTTTGGCGATTTGGTCGCAGATGCATTTTGGGATGCTGCCACCTCGTTCCTGCAACAAAATGGTACACCAGAAGAAAAGACCATGCCGGTGATTGCAGTGGAAAATGGCGGCGGTATTCGAGAGGCAGTACCAAACGGAGAGATCACCAAGGGAGATCTGATTGCGGCCTTCCCCTTTTCCAATACGTTGTATATGAAAAAGATAACCCCTCAAATCCTATATCAAATGATGGAGGTCTCGGGCAGCCTGTTAGATGGCCAAGATCCGGAGACAGGGATGCTGCTGCAACAGCAAATTTCCGGCGGTTTTTTGCAAATAGCTGGTTTTCAGGTCGTCTTTGACCCTGATGGCGCTGAGGGAGAAAAAGTGGTCCGCATAACCCTAGCAGGACAGAGCAAACCATTAGATCGGAATGATACCACAACACAGCTGATACTGGTGAGCAATAACTATATCATGAGTGGTGGGAACGATTATACTATGCTAGCAGATTTGCCGAAGTATGGTGAAGCTGGCGGAGAGCTGGAGACCATCCAAAACTACATTGCACGGTGCCTGGAAGATGGTGTGTTGGTGGATTATGCAGGGCTGCAAAACAGAATTATGATGACCGGCGGCCAATACCAACCCAAAGACTATATGGCTGCCATTTTGGTGACAGATGAAAAAGGAAATCCGCTGCCCAACCAAGCGTTGTCGTATCGGGTGGATGGTGGTCAACGGATGAATGCAAATACAGATGGTAATGGCTTTTTGCGTATTACTGTGACAGATGGCAGTCATGGGGTTCGGCTGTCTGATGCACAAGCAGAGGTGTACGTAGACAATTATGCTGGGCTTGGCATGAGAGAGGATGCACTGCGGCAGTGGCCAGAGTTGACGTTTTTGACAGACGGCAGCTGCGATCCTGTATAAACGTAGGAATTAAACCGAGAAATGAAATGGGGAAAGCAAGATCCATCATCTTGCCTTCCCCATTTTTAAAAAAGATGCACTAGGGTAAGAAGGGATTATACCAATGCACAGCAGGAGGAACTTTTACAAAATGGCGGATCAAGGACAAATGAAAAAAACACATAGGCTCTCCTAGTGTCAGTGGCAGGCAGATAAGGGGTAAGCAAATATAAAAGGAGCCGCGATTTATCAATGGGTGTGGGGAGGAAAAATACCAGCAACAAGGAAATCTCTCTGGCGCCTTTCTGGTGGGATAAGGCATGTGTTGTTTTCGTAAGGTTAACCCAAATGGTTAAAAACACTGGAAAATGAGGATAGGAATGATATCAATCGGGCTGGGCAATGCATTCTGGCTTTTTCTATCAAACACAAGCATTGACATGACTTTCATTCACTTTTATAATGAAATGAGCCAAAAAGCATCATGACCTCGTCTCTGCCCTGGGGCAGAAACGGGGATGAGGGAATCCGGTGAGACTCCGGAGCAATACCCGTTGCCGTATCTGTGGAAGGCCATCGCTTATGGCGCGAGCCGGTCATTGGGAGCAATCCTGAGAAGGCGAAGTGCTGGCCGCAGGGGAACCCCGATATCGCAGGAGCCGGAAGACCTATGATGCTCATGAAGGTGTTTTTTGTGTACAAAAAACGAAACCGCAGGAAAAGTCGGCTGCGGCAGAGAGGAAACGCTCTGCTGCAGCCGGCTTTTTGTATGCGAGGGGAATGCCTGCGGGAAAACAGGAGAAAAAGGAGGAAACATGATGAGAAGGACCCGAAAACGGGTGGTCAGCTTTTTACTGGTGCTGACGATGGTAGGAAGCCTGTTGCCACAATTGGCATGGGGTGCAGAACCGGTATTACAGGAGGGGAGTGGAACGAAGGAGGATCCCTATTTGCTGGATTCACCAGAGGATCTATATGCGTTTCGCGACCTGGTCAATGGCACGCCGGCGGATGAGGGAGAAAATCCCAAAGCGGCGTTATGTGCGTATGTAACCCAGGATATTGATCTGGAGAATGAGCCTTGGGAACGGTTTTATCCTGCTGATGGCTATGCCTCCAGTGCCTTTGCCGGTATCTTTGATGGGGGCGGAAATACCATCCGAGGACTATATGTGGATGAAACACAGTCACATCAGGGACTGTTTGGCTGGGTAAATGGCGGCGTTATTCGCAATTTGACTGTAGAGGGCAGCGTATCTAGTACTGCAAACTATGTAGGCGGCCTTGTGGGAGAACTATCCAAAGGGAGCATAGAAAACTGTGCTTTTTTTGGCGATGTGGTTTCTACATCCGCCAGTGGCAATGTAGGCGGTCTTGTGGGACGGGGCGGTTCGTTATCTTCTGCTTCTGAGCCTGCCCTCATTAGCGGCTGTACTGCTTCAGGCACTGTGTCCGGGAATACAGCGGGCGGCATCATCGGTTATGGACAAAAGATGCTTTTGACGGATTGTTATACCAATACAGAAGTAGATGGGGACTCTCGTGCCGGTGGGATTGCCGGAAATTTACAGAAGGATGTAACTGCCCAACGCTGTTTTGCCCTGGGGACGGAGACGGCAAACGAGTTTTCTGGGGAAATTGCTGGATTTCTATATTCTTCATCTACCCTGGATTGCTGTGCTTATCAGGAAGTGCTGCTTGGTACAGACAGTGGAACAATAGAAAATTGTGGTAAATTTTCAGATGCAGAGGGCCTGCTTTCAATTGTAGGGAACCGGTTTATCATGGATGAGGCACTGGATTCCCCTTGGCCGGTGCTGGATTGGCAGGCTGGTAAGATAACAACTCCGCCTGAAGAGGAGCAAGCCGGCATTACGATTCAGGGGAAAACCACCCTGTACGATACAAATGGGGGCCAAAAACCAGAAACTACCTTAACAGTCCATTTTACAGGCACTCATGAGGATACTCTCGTGAATTGGACGCTTTTAGAAGGAGAAGAAATCGTTACGATTGAGCCGTTAGGCCCAAAAAGCCTTTTGGTTCAAGCCATCAAGCCCGGCTATGCCAAAGTGCAGGCCACCGCTGGTACGTATGAGGCAAAAGCAACCATTACGGTATTGCCGATGATCACGGTGGTGGAAATGGATGGAGATGTGGCTGTGGGACAGGCTGTGACGGCAAAAGCCTATGTGCTGGGTGGTGATATATATGATGAAACACTGTTTCCACCTTTACAAGTGCAGTGGCGGGTTTTATCAGAAGAAGACTACCTGGCAGGGAACACTGGCAGCGAGTTTTATACGGATATTCCCGGAGCAACAGGCAGTACCCTGCGTGTTTCTGAAGATCTAGCGGGAGATTATTTGTCTTTTTCCTGTGTTTATGGGGCAGAAACGTTTCTTCCCTCTCGCCCAGTGCGCATCCAGGGGGAAGAGGATGGCGTATTGGCTGCGGATGCGGCAGCACTGACACTGCCGGAGAAAATTTCCTGCCAGGAGGATTTATTCTTGCCTTTGGTGGGAGAACATGGGGCGCAGATCAGCTGGAAAACGGACCGCCCAGATGTGATATTGCCTGATGGTACCGTGATGCTGCCAGAAAAAGATACGGTGGTAACATTGACCGCTATTTTGCGGTACGAAGGGGCACAAAGGGAAAAGACCTTTACGATTACGGTACTGGGTACGCAAAGCAGTCCCTCATGGACCTTGGAAGAAGCCGCATCTTCCCTTGGACCATGGTATCAAATGACGCCACAATATGGCATAGACCAGAACGTAAATGAACGATTGGCAGCAGATTTGGCAGGAGAAGGGTTTTCTGGTATCACTGTAACTATGACAGATATGGAGGAACGGTACGGTGGTGCTGGATTAGATGCAGATGGTGCCATTACCTATTATTATACGGACCCCAATACTGTGCCAGGTATACCCTTTGGTCAATATACTGTGTGGTTTCAACTGGAAAAAGAGGGAGATACCCTGGCTTTTGGTCCAGTGACAGTGACAATCGGCTGGGATCAAGCTCGGGTGGAAGAAACCATCCGCCAGGAGATTTTGCCAGAGCTGACACTGGAGAATCTCTTAGCGGCAGGAGACACTGCATCATCAGTGACGAAAGATATCACCTTACCTCAAGCCATAGCAGGAAAGACCTGGGCCAAAATCTCCTGGAATAGCAGTGATGATGGCGTTCTTTCGATCTATGGGCCAGAAGAAGAAGAGGGTGCTGACTTATTTTCCACATTCGTGGGGAAAGTACATCCAGGAGAAACAGCGAAGGAAGTGACGCTGACAGCAACAGTGGACTTTGCCTTTGCCTATGATACGCCGCTATCCGTTCATCAGGCATTTGAACTGACGGTGTTGCCCTTAGATGGGGAACAGACGGAAGCCATTCGCCAAGAATTAAGGGAAAAATTAGAGAAGGGGTTTGCTTCAAAGGGTTTACGGGATGATGCCACAGGCGTTCAGCTGACGCCAACGCCACAAGGCTATTATGTTTCATCCGGCGATATCCAGCTGCCCACCACGCGGGATTTTGGTGTGGATGGACAGAAAAATCCCATCACACTTTTTAGCAGCGATCAGAATGTGCTTTCTGTGCCCGAGGT
>CAJFIN010000057.1 GCA_904381335.1 Candidatus Neoanaerotignum galli
CGCGGTGTATTGATCGGGATTGCTGTGCTGACAGTATTAAGCATTTTGTTTTTGCAGATTGATTGGCTCAAACTGCTTAGCCGTACACCGGATATTGGCGTGATTTTCTTTGACCTGGCGCATTTGGATTTTTCCAATATGGATTTGATTGCTTCCTCTTTGGTGGAAACGATATCTATTGCGGTGCTGTCACTATTATATAGTCTGGTGCTTGGTATTTTGTTCGGTATGTTGGCAGCGAAAAATGTGTTTCAGATCCCAGTGCTTTCTGTGATAACACAAGGGTTTTTCACTTTTCTGCGGGCAGTGCCAACCCCGGTGTGGGTGCTGTTGATGATGGTTTGTCTTGGTATGGGCCCAGAGGCGGGTGTGGCAGGGTTATGTGTGCATACCACGGCCTTTTTTACCAAATCCTTTGCCCAGAGTTTTGAATCGATTCCAAGAGAAACGGTGGAGGCGCTGGAAGTGACGGGCGCAAGCCGTTTGGCCATTTTCCGCAACGCCATTTTACCGGCGGCCTTTTCTCAAATTGTGGCCTGGGTTGGTATGCGGTTAGAAACCAACTTTTCCGAATGTGCGATTTTAGGTATGGTAGGCGCCGGAGGTATCGGCTATGTGATTTCCAACAGTCTGCAAGGGTATGATTATGGCACGGCCGGTGTGGCAATCCTACTGGTGTTTTTGGTGGCGTATGCCATGGAGCGCATTTTTGTGCGGGTAAAAAAGAAAGTGAATTAATCCCGTGCTGCCTTTGTTCTCTCTTCTCTCTCATTTCCTGGCAGCAAGACGCTCTATGTTTCTATTTTTGACCCCCCTGTTGTTTCGGATTTTTCACCGAAATGGCAGGGGGCTTTTCTCTTCGGGCATGGCAGCGGATGGCAAGTCATATACATGAAAAGAAAATAAAACGGAGGGTATGGCAGATGAGAAAAATTGGCAAACGGCTTTTGGTAGGGATGCTGCTGCTTTGCTTTTGGATCAGTAGTCCAGTGTTGGGCGCGGAATCAGAAGTGACGGTACAGGCCAAGGGGGCAGTATTGCTAGATGGGATGACAGGCCGGGTGCTTTGGCAAAAAAACGGACAGGAGCCTTTGGCAGTGGCGAGCACAACAAAGGTGTTAACCGCATTAATCGTTTTGGAAAGCGGCCAAACCGACCAGGAAGCAACCGTAAGTGCTCGGGCGGCAGCAGCGCCCAAAGTTCATTTGGGGCTCAAGTCCGGCGAACGATATCGAGTGGGAGATTTACTTTATCCATTACTTTTAGAAAGCAGCAATGATGCGGCTGTGGTACTGGCAGAACAGGTGGGAGGATCTGTGGAGAACTTTGCAGCAAAAATGAATGCGAAGGCAAAAGCTTTGGGGGCAAAAGACAGCTATTTTGTTACGCCAAATGGGTTGGATCAAGATGGCAACCATGCTACGGCAGAAGATATGGCCCGAATTTTGGCGGCAGCAGTAAAACGGGAGGACTTTTGCCAAATTGCCCAGACAGAAAACTTTACTTTGACCCAGACCAATGGCACAAGGCAATTCTCTGTCCAAAATAAGAACCGGCTTTTGACCAGCTATGAAGGGATGATCGCAGGGAAAACAGGCTATACAGGGCTTGCAGGGCAGTGTTTTGTGGGGGCAGCACAGCGGGGAGGACGGCGACTCGTAGTGGCAGTATTGGGCTGCGGATATGGCAAAGCAGGGCAGGAACAAAAGTGGAAGGATGCGCAGGCGTTGTTGGACTATGGGTTTGAAACATTTTCTTTGCAGCCAGTGATACAAAAAAGAATAGATTTGCCACTGGTAGTGGTAAAAAAGGGACAGCAATCTTTTGCAGAACTTATGTATGAAAATCCAACGATCTTAATGAAACCGGGAGAGGCAGCAGCTTTTACCTACGATATTGAGCTGCAGCGGGAATGGACGGCACCTTTGCCAGCAGGGACGACAGTGGGCATCATTCATGTGAAAGATGAATCTGGACAACCGGTTTCTGTCATTCCTATCTATACATCAAGAGCAGTACCACATCGAACCTGGCTCTGGGCGTTTTACCAAGTGGGATGTTGGTGGTTAAATGGCGGTATGGCAGCAAAACAGGGCAAATAGCAGAAGGTAAGATAATCCTGCTTTATTATCGGAATGGAGCTGCTATTTGTGTCAGGTCGAAGGATGGCTGGGAAGGAAGAGAAACGGTGTGGCAAATGTCGTTGGGAAACAACAGCGAACGGAAGTAAAAAAAGTGTTTCCATCTGAACCACCGAGAAAATAAAACGAGATGAGTATAGAGGAAGCTGTGCCTAGTAGGAATAGATGGAAATGGCGTTTGAAAGTAAATAAACCAGCAAGAGAAGGACAGCATCGGGCTCGAATGGCGCAGGTATGAGGATAGGATACTTTGGGCATAAAAAACCCCCAGTTTGACTGGGGGAAATTTATATCGATGAAAAACAGAACTATTTGACGAAGCAGAAAATGTGCATTACCATTCTGCGGCTTTGTGTTCTTCCCAAAAATCTTCGTCATCATCTTGCTCATCCCAGCCCCAATGATAGCCGTTATGCTCGAATTGAGGTGTGGCGCTGGAAGAAGCGTCTGTTGCAGCACTATCGGATGAAGAAGTGGTATCCGGCGTTGTGGCGGCGTTATTTTGAGAAGAAGCACCAAAAGAGGGCATAACTGGACGCGGTGAAGAAGAAGTGTCCGGTGTTTGAGGTAACGATGGCGCATCTGCATCCTGACTAGAGGACTGGGTGGTGGATTCGTTAGCAGTATCTGATGGCAAAGCGGATTCATTTGATGCATCCGAAATGAGGGATGAAAGATCCCCTTGCACCACTGTCAGAAGGTCTGTTAGCGTGATGCCTTGCTGCTGTGCATAAGATAAAAGGGAGGAAAGAGAGAGAAATTCCCACTGCATGGATGAACCAATGTCTGGACTGACTTGTTGTAACGCTCGAGCCAAATGCCAGCGCCCCACGGATCGGTCATCGTCATCGCTTAGGCGCAGCAGCTGATCAAAGGGCAGCAAGGTTTCTTCTTGGCGCAGCACCAAAACAGAAGGAGGCAAGCTGGCTTTGGCAGCGGAAATACCCTCTTCAATATTTTGCCGGGCTTCACTTTCGGGATCCTCTTTTTGATACGCACAGGAGATCAGCAGCACAACATCATCTCCGGCAAATTCCCCTTCCAAGGTCATGGCTTGTAAGGCAGTTGGGATGGCTTCAGAAGCAGTCATGCCTTCTAAATGAAGATAATCATAGCTGTCTTGCTCATTTTCAATACATTCCATGTTAACAACCCGGCCTTTTTGAGAGAAGACCATTTGAATTCCCCCTTGGGCGTCCAAAGAAACAATGGCGGCAGGGCGGCGTTCCAATAAAGCTGCAAAAAAAGCAATGGCCACTACGATCACCACCAGAAGCACAAGGAGAAAGATACGTTTTAGTCGAGGCTTTGCGTGTAAAGGCGGTTGACGGACGATATCATCCATTTGCGCCATGGGAGCAACGGGCACAGCCATAATTTGATTGCATAAATCTGGGGCTAAGCGCTCCATAGTATCTTTTACGGCCGATTCGGTTTTATTCATGGGGATACCCTCCTTCCCGCAGGGCTTTTTTTAATTTTTTTAATGCCCGATGATATTTGGATAATTCTGTGGATAAACCGATGGAAAGCAGAGAAGCAATTTCTTGGTGCTTCATGCCGCTGACGGCGTGCAGCAAGACAATGCTTCTTTCCTGCAAGGATAGGACATTCAGCACTGCCGTTAATACCAAACGGTCATCGGGGTCCGCTACGAAATGGAGGGCATCGGGGGCTAATTCCGGCTCTTCTGGCAGCTCTTGATACCGGCTGTGGCTTCGCAAATGCATCAAACAAAGGTTTCGGGTGATGGTATAGACCCATGCCATGGGCTTGCCCATCGGCTGATAGAGATGAGCGGCAGCACGAATTTTGAGATACGTTTCCTGCATCACATCCAAAGCATCTTCCTGGTTTTTTAGCATCGAAAGGGCAAAGGCATAGACGGCAGATTTGGTTTGCTCATAAAAGAGAGAAAAAGCCGCGCTATCTTGTTGGCTGATCTGATAGATCCAATCTTCATTTATCGCAGGACTTTGGCCTTTGGTACTGCCCCGATAGGGCGTTGGCAAAGCCAAAGAAACAAAAAGCAGCATCGAAACAGCGCTCCTTTCTGAAATTTTTATCTTTCTTCTATTTTTTAATGCACCAAAGCAATATTTTATTGCAAGGTGGAGTACCTTTTTTTCATCATACCATGGAAAAAGGAAATAAAAAAGAGGCAGAAAAGAAAAACATGACAAGTGTATTACAGGTTTCTGGCTAGTCTTGTAAAAGAGGAAAAAAGTGACTATAATAAAATGAATGGATAGGATAGGGTAACAAACCGGGAGGAGCAAAAAAGCATGGGGAGGAAAAAACGACAACATAGAGGGCTTTTGGCTGTGGGCATTGCCGTGGTGTCTGCAGTGGCTGTTTTTTGTGGCGGCGCATATTGGATCGAAGCAAAACAACAGCAGGAAAGAAAAGCTACTTTGGAAGTCAATACCATTTATCCCGGCGTTACTGTGGAAGGCGTTGATGTGGGCGGCATGACCAAATCGGAGGCTTTTTCTGCTTTGGAGCGTGTGCTGAATGACCCCATGGAACAACAACAGGTGACATTTGTTTATGGTGAGGAATCTTGGCAGATCTCGCTGGGAGAAATGGGCGCACAGTATGGCATTGAAGATGCAGTGCGACAAGCCTATGCCCTTGGACGACAAGAAGATCAAAGCGAACAAGAACGGTATGAGCAGGTGCGCTCGATGCGTGAAACGGGACAGGATGTTTCTGCTGAAATCACCTATGATCCGGAGCAAGTACGGATGAAGGTGGAAGAAGTGACAAAAAATTTAGAGAAAGAACCGCAAAATGCCACAATGACACGTGAAAATGGTGTTTTTCTTATCAATGGCGGAGAAGATGGGTTTACGGTACATTCGGAAGAAGCCATTGCACAGACGGAGGCCCTGGTAGCACAAGGCACTGGTGGCACAGTGGTTTTAACAGGGGAAAATGTGGCCCCCGAGATCAGCCGGCAGGTGCTGGAAGAATCCCAAGATCTTTTGGGGCAGTTTTCTACAGCATATTCTGGCAATGATTCTTTGGGGCGGAATATTAACCTCATTGTCGGATGTGAGAAAATTAACGGCACATTGCTGCTTCCTGGGGAAACATTCAGCATGAATGCGGGCCTAGGAGATCAAACCTATGAAAATGGATTTCGTGATGCGGCTATCATTGTCAATGGTAAGATTGAAGATGGGATTGCTGGCGGCGTTTGTCAGGTGACCACAACACTATATAACGCAGTGGTAAAAGCCGAGCTGACGGTGGTGGAGAGAAGCAATCATTCTTTGCCGGTCAGCTATGTGCCATTGGGACATGATGCGGCCATTGCGGGCGATTATATCGATTTTAAGTTTCGCAATGATACTGATCACCCTGTTTATCTGGAGGCTTATGCTGGAGGAGGTCAAGTTGTAGCAAAGTTATATGGGCATGAGACAAGAGACCCTTCCAGAACGGTTGAATTGGAAGCGGAAGTCAATGAAACGATTCCAAAGCCGGCAGAAAAGATAACCGAAGATCCAGAAAAGCCAGAAGGAGAGCGGGAAGTCACCTATACTGGAAAGGTGGGTTACCGAGTGACCACATACAAAGTGGTGAAGGAGAACGGTCAGATCATCAGTCGGGAAGTGTTTAACCATTCCACCTATAAAGCCACTGCCGATGAGGTGACAGTGGGCACAAAGAAGGAAGAAACGGCTCAGCCACAGGATCAAAACCAAGGCGGTCAGATGGGCCAAAGTATTATTAGCGGATAAAAGCCAGTAGATACGAAGGAGGAAACTATGCGAGAAGAAACCATGCGGGGACAAATTTTGCAGCTTTTGGTGCATAATAGCCGTCTTACCCCAGAAGAAATTGGCCAGCAGATTGGCGCAGAGCCAGAAGAAGTGGCAAAAGAAATTCAGCTGATGGAAGAAAATAAAGTGATTTGCGGCTACAATACGCTTATTAACTGGGAAAACACAGACCGGGAAATGGTGACAGCCCTGATTGAGGTGAAGGTAACGCCGCAACGGGGTAATGGATTTGATAAGATTGCCGAGCGGATTTATCGGTTTGAGGAAGTGAAAGCTGTTTATTTGATGAGTGGCGGGTTTGATCTGACGGTCATTTTGGAAGGAAAGAGCCTCAAGGAGATTGCCTTTTTTGTTTCCGACAAACTGGCACCCATTGATGCAGTCATTGGAACAGCCACGCATTTTGTGCTGAAAAGTTACAAAGATCATGGGGTAATTATCAGCCAGGGAGATAAAAAAGAAGATAAACGCATGATCGTTTCTCCCTAAAAAAACAATGAAGGGACATTGCTGCAGCAACGGCGGCGGCTATCCGGAGGTTTTTCGAGATGGCCGCGCTTAAGCGGCAGCTTTTTTTGCTTACAGGAATCAATCAAGTGTCCATTTACAGGCAGACATTGCAATGATATACTGTCTGTAAAAAAAGCAAGTAGAAAAGGAATGACTTATGGAAGAAAAAAGCGGAAAAAAACTCAGCTATGGAAAACTCTTTCTCCTAGTGGCGGCGGTGATGGTGGCACTGACACTGGTGGTTTATTTCGGCGGCGGCATGACAGGCACTACCTTTTTTACCGGAGAGATAACACCAGTGGAATTTTGCGCAGATGGGCAGTGGTATCAATGGGACTTGACGCAGGCGCCCATGGCAGTGGATGCTCCCACAAAGCTGCCGGAGGATGGGGTTCTTGGAGAAGAAACAGGTCAAGGTCTGATCTATACCGATCCAGAGGGGACAGCATATGTGATTCCTGTGGAAACGATACAGCCGGATTCACTGCGGGTTTCTGCAAGCGGTAAGCGGCTTTTAGGACGGACGGAAGAAGGAACGCTCTATTTTTTCTATCTGAAAGATGGCGCAATAGAGAGCTATCAAGAGGTAGATCAGTCTGTCACAGCGGCAGATTTTGTGGGCCGGGGTGAGGATGCAGCGTATTTTAAGCAGGATACTTTTTTTTACACCTCTGGCGGTATTAAAGGCCAGGAAGCAGAACATGTTTTATCCTTTGCGCCGGCAAATGATGCAAACTGGATTTACCTTGTCCAAGGCGCTGAAGAGGGGGATACAGTGGGAGAACTGGTGCTTTTTATTTCTGGTCAACGGGCTGTGCTGGATCAAGAGGTGATAGAGGTATCTTATTTGGGCAGTGGAACTGCGGCCTATCGAAAAGCGGATGGCACATTATGTCTGGCTCGGGGAGAAGAAACGGAGCAGACAGCTTATCAGGCTACGGATATCCAAGGAGGAAAACAACCATGATCTATGAAACAAACAGCGAACAAGAGACCTTTCTTTTGGCCAAGCGTTTGGGTCAGAAAGCTGCTGCTGGGCAGATCTACTGTTTAACGGGGGATTTAGGTGTGGGGAAAACGGTCTTTGCCCAAGGGTTTGCCCGCGGGCTGGGAGTTACTGACCCGTATATTACAAGCCCCACCTTTACCATTGTGCAAAGTTATTTGGGCCGTCTGCCATTTCATCATTTTGATGTTTACCGCATTGGCAGCGAAGAGGAAATGGAAGATACTGGTTATGAGGATTTTTTTTATGGCGATGGGGTATGTCTAGTGGAATGGGCAGAACTCATCCGGCCGCTCATTCCAGAAGACGCCTGTTGGATTACAATCCATAAAGATCTGACGCGGGGGACAGAGTACCGGAAGATCACCATCAAGGAGGGAACATAATGAAATTATTAGCTTTAGATGCCTCAGCAAAGGTGGCTACGGCCGCACTTTATGAAAGCGGCATGCTGCGGGGCGAAGTGAGCTTGAATGATACGTTGACCCATTCAGAAACAATGATGCCCATGATTGACACATTGCTGCATTGGGCTTCGGTGGATGTGACAGAGTTAGATTTTATCGCCTGTGCCCAAGGGCCGGGCTCTTTTACAGGGCTGCGGATTGGGGCTGCCACGGCAAAAGGATTGGCCCATGGTTTGGGCATTCCGATTATTCCAGTGCCAACACTGGATGCATTGGCATATAATTTGGGCGAGAATCCTCGGTTGATCTGCCCCATGATGGATGCCCGCAGGCAGCAAGTCTATACGGCGGCCTATGCCTGGGAACGAGGCACATTTCGTCAGCTGGTACCCCAGGCGGCCAGAAGTGTGGAAGAAATGATTCAAATTTGTCGGGCCAGCGGACGGGAAACGGTTTTTTTGGGAGATGGAGTGCCAGTATACCAGGATTTATTAGAACGAGAGGAACGATTCTACTTGGCTCCCCCCAACTGTATGTATCAGCGGGCGGCATCTGTGGGGGCATTGGGATTAGAACTGTTGGCAATGGGCCAAACGGCGCCGGCAGCAGAGTTTCAACCAATTTATCTGCGTAAACCTCAGGCAGAACGGGAATTAGAAGAACGGCAAAAAAGGGGAGAACGGCCATGATAACGATCCGGCCCATGACAGAAAAAGACATTGATGCGGTATTACAGGTGGAAGAGGCCTGCTTTACCATTTGCTGGACCAGGAGTGATTTTGAACGAGAATTGACCCAAAATGCCATGGCAATCTACTTTGTCGCCTTAGAGGAGGAACAGGTGATTGGCTATGCAGGGATGTGGCATGTGGTGACGGAAGGGCAAGTGACAAATATTGCCGTTCTGCCGGAATATCGCCGGAAAGGCGTGGGCGCACAGCTGCTAACACAGCTCATCGAAACGGCCAAAGAAAAAGAAATGATCGGCATTACGCTGGAAGTGAAAATTTCAAACTATCCTGCCCAGCAGTTATACACCAAATACGGGTTTCGCCCCGAAGGATTTCGGAAGAATTATTATCAGGATACCCATGAAGATGCAATCATTATGTGGAAATATTTCTCTGGATATGAGGAGGAGGCGCCATGCAGCGAGAATTAACCTGGGAGGAACTGACGTGTCATATCGATCCGAAACAGTTGGGCTTTACCACTACCGATAGCTTAAAGCCATTAGAGGGAATTATGGGTCAGCAGCGGGCGGTGGAAGCTTTTGAATTTGGCCTGAAGGTAAAGAAAAAAGGCTATAATATTTATATGGCTGGGCCCAGCGGTGTGGGCAAGACTACTTATGCCAGCCTTTCTACCCAGCGTCTGGCAAAAACAGAGCAAGTGCCTTATGATTGGTGCTATGTATATCACTTTGAAGATCCGCGCACGCCTTTGGCATTGCGGTTTCAGCCAGGGGAAGGACGGCAGTTTCAAGATGATATGGCGGAGCTGGTGGATCTTTTGGAGGTAGAGATTCAAAAGGCCTTTAGCAGCGAAGACTATGATAAGCAAAAAAACCAAATCACCAAACAATTTGAAGAAAAACGAGATCAGCAAATGAAAGCCATGAGCGATATGGCTTCTGATCATGGCTTTACCATTAAATCCACCAATGCAGGCATTTATTTTATGCCTATGGTTGAGGGAAAGGCAGTGGATGAAGAACAATATGATGCGCTGAGCGAAGAGGTAAAAGATAAAATTAATGCAGAAAGCGCTATTGTGCAGGAACAGGCAGCCTCTATCATGCGGGACATGAAAGAGGAGGAGAAAGCATGCCGCAAAGCCATTGATGATTTGGATTATAAAGTGGGCATGTTTGCCATTGGGCATCACATCAATGCAATCCAGGAGAAATATAAGGCCTATCCCCGGGTGCTGACCTATATTGCAGCCGTACAGGAAGATGTTTTGGAGAACATCAGCCAGTTTATTCCCTCGGATGGGGAAGAAGAGGAGCCGCTGTCGAATCTTTTGCCGATGATGATGTCGCGCCGGCCCCAAGAGGACGTTACGCTAAAGTATAAGGTAAACCTCATCATTGATAATAGTAAAACCGAGGGTGCGCCTGTGGTGGTGGATTTTAACCCAACGTATTACAATTTATTGGGAGAAATTGAATACGATAATGAATATGGCAATTTAACCACAGATTTTATGAAGATCAAGCCGGGGCTTTTCCATAAAGCCAATGGGGGCTATCTGATTTTGCAAGCCCATGATGTACTTTCCAGTCCAGCATCATGGGAGGCCATTCGCCGGGTAGTTAAAACCAGGCAGATTTCCACAGAGACCATGCGGGAGCAGCAGGCAGGGGTACCGGCACCTACCTTAAAACCAGAGCCCATTCCTGTGGATGTGAAAGTAATCCTCATTGGAAGTACCTATTATTATGAGCTGCTGCGGGAATATGAAGAGGATTTTGACAAATATTTTAAGATTTTGGCCGACTTTGACTATGAAATGGAACGCAGTGATGACCATGTGCAGGAGTTTGCACAATTTATTGCCGCCTATGTCAAAAAAGAGAAAATGTTGCCATTTTCAGCTGACGCAGTGGCCAAGATGGTGGAATACGCATGTCGGATGGCAGAAAATCAGGAGAAACTGACAACGCGATTTAATGGCTTATGTGAGATTCTTTGCGAAGCGGAAGTATGGACAAAAATGGATGGCCGGATGGTGGTGGAAGGCAAAGATGTGGAAAAGGCGATCCGCAAAAAAGAATATCGGCTGAAAATGTATGAAGAAAAAATGGAAGAGATGCTGGATCTAGGGGTAGTGATGGTGGATACCCAAGGGGAGAAAGTGGGTCAGATCAATGGACTGGCGGTGCTGGACATGGGCAATTATACCTTTGGGAATCCCAGCCGTATTACAGCCACTACCTATATCGGCAAAAGCGGCATTGTCAATATCGAAAAAGAGGCCCAGATGAGTGGCGCCACACATAACAAAGGGGTGCAGATCATCACCGGCTATTTGGGACAGACGTATGCTCAGGATGTGCCCCTTTCGTTAAGCTGTCGCATTTGTTTTGAGCAGAATTATAACGGGATTGATGGGGATAGTGCCTCTAGCACGGAGTTATACTGCATTTTATCAAGCTTATCCGGTGTACCTATCCGACAGGATTTGGCTGTGACAGGGTCGGTAAACCAACGCGGTGAAATCCAGGCTATTGGCGGGGTGACGTATAAGATTGAGGGATTTTTTGCTCTGTGTAAAAAACGGGGCCTTACCGGTACGCAAGGAGTGATTATCCCTGAAAGCAATGTGAGGGATTTGGTGCTGAAAGAAGAAGTGGTGGAAGCGGTACGGGCAGGGATGTTTCATATTTATCCCATCCGCCATGTGGAAGAAGGCATGGAACTTTTGATGGGAATGCCGG
>CAJFIN010000058.1 GCA_904381335.1 Candidatus Neoanaerotignum galli
AATAAGTCGGCAGAAGCATAAATTCTCTGGGCCAATGTATCATCAAAAATGATGTTGGCGCTCACCTTATCCCGATGCTCCCATTCCATCTTCCGAAAATAATCTTCATAACGCTGCTCTCCTGTGCCCAGCACCACAAACTGAACATCCTCATTTAAAAGCTGCGGCAAGGCCCAGCTGATCAGAACCAGCCCCTTTTGATCGGCCAAGCGGCTGATCACCGCCATCATCGGACAATCCCGTTGGGGCAGCCCCAGCTGTTTTTGCAGCGCAAACTTATTCTCTTTTTTCTTTTCCAATGTGGTAATCCCGTAGTTCACCACCAAACGAGGGTCTGTAGCAGGGTCGTTATGCGCAAAGTCGATACCGTTTAAAATACCTTGTAAATGATCTTTGCGGCTTTGCAGTACGCCCTCCAGTCCATAGCCATATTGGAAGGTTTGAACTTCTTTGGCATAAGTTGGGCTGACTGTGGTAATTTCATCCGCATAGACCAGCCCGGCCTTCATGTAATTTACCTGCCCATAAAACTCGCATTGATAAAATTTTTCATATGGCACATCAAAAAACTCCATCACCTGCATAGGGAACCTGCCCTGGTATTGCAGATTATGCACTGTATAAACAGTGCGAATCGATTTATAATCTGTAAAGCCCCAAAAGGCTTCCCGCAGCATCATACATAACGGGCCTGTTTGCCAATCATTACAATGGATGATATCCGGATAAAAGTCTAAAAACCGCAGCATCTCCAACACTGCCTTGTCAAAAAATGCAAACCGCTCGGCATCATCTTCGTATCCGTAATAGCCATCCCGTCCAAAATAATAGTCGTTTTCCAAAAAATAGACCGTTAAATCATCTACCTTTTTTTCCAACACACCAGCCTTTTGATGCCTCCAGTTTAACGTCACCGGAAAATCTCCCAAATATCGGATACCGGCAAAATATTTTGTGTCAATGGAACGATATTTCGGCACCACCACCCGCATATCCACACCCAATTGGGCTACGGCATTTGGCATAGTACCAACCACATCGCCCAAACCGCCGCTTTTGGCATAGGGCGCCATTTCGCTGGCTACCACCAGTATTTTCAGCCTTTTCTCATTTTTCATCATTGTTCCTCCCGCGGAAATTGGGCCGTTTCTATACTTCTCCTATTATATCAATCATACTATGTTTTTCCCCTCTTTTCAAGTAGGCAAACTTTCCTGGGACGAATCTTCAGATCTAGGCCGCCCTGATGGAGGGCCTTTCTTTCTATGATTTTCCTGCTACGCAAAAACCAGATTGCATTTTTCTTTCGCCTATTGTACCATAAAAAGGGTGTTTTCATCCCTTGTCCTTGGGCCAAAAATAAACCCAGGGCTACTTTTTTCGTATCTTTTGATACGAAAAGGGACATACTGTCGCCAAGGTTTTCCAAAAGTGCTGTATGCCTAAACCAAACCGGTATCCTCAAACTAAAGGAGTTGATTTCTATGGCTCAAGCCATCAAACATCGTAGTGATCAAGATCCAAAAAACTGCTGGCGCTTGGAGGATCTTTTTGCCACAGACGCTCTTTGGGAAGAGACCCTGCACACCTTGCAAAAGGAAATTGCCGCTTTTTCCCATTGGGAATCCACTGCCACTGCCAGTGCCAAAAACCTGCTCCAATGCCTGACAGAAAACGATTCCATTGCCATGCGCCTGGATCAGGCCACGGTGTATGCCAATATGAAAAGCCATCAAGATAGCCAAAATCCACAATGGCAGGCCATGGCCAATCAGGCACAAATGGTTGTCATTGCCTATATGGAGCATACCGCTTTTCTGCCTGTAGTCATCTCTGCTTTGCCGGAGGAGACCCTAGCCGCCTACCAGACAGAAGAACCAGGTCTTGCCCTCTATCATCATTTCTTCGATGACTTGCTGCGGAAAAAGACTCATGTCCTTTCCTTGCCGGAAGAGGCACTGCTTGCAAAAGCAGAAGACATCGCCACTGCTCCAGATGACATTTTTTCCATGATAAATAACGCCGATATCCGATTTGGCCAAATTCCAGATGACTCTGGCGCCATGGTGACGCTGACAAAGGGAAACTATACGTCCTTTATGGAAAGTCCCAATCGCACGGTGCGCCGCACTGCCTTTGAAACCCTCTATGATGCCTATTTGAAGCAGAAAAACACCATTGCCGCCACCTACTATGCTTCGGTCAAAAAGGATGTCTTTTTTGCCCGGGCTAGAAAATATGACTCTTGCCTGGCCATGGCCCTGGATGATGACCATATTCCCACCCAGGTATATGATACCCTCATTGCCTCTGTCCACAAATATTTGCCTTTGATGCACCGCTATGTGGCCCTGCGCAAAAAGATTCTGGGCCTTTCTGAGCTTCATATGTATGACCTGTATGCACCCTTAGCCAGCGATGCCGACCTATTTGTGGATTATCCCACAGCCAAAAAAAACGTTGCCAAAGCTCTCTCCCCCCTGGGAGAAACGTATGTTAATGCGTTAAAACATGGCATGGAAAACGGTTGGATCGATGTTTATGAAAATGAAGGCAAACGCGGCGGAGCCTATAGCTGGGGCGCCTTTGGCGGCCATCCCTATGTGCTGATGAATTACGCCGACAACATCAACAGCATGTTTACCCTAGCCCATGAAATGGGCCATGCCCTGCATAGTTATTTCACCTGGCAAAAACAGCCTTATCTATACAGCGGCCATAAAATCTTTGTGGCAGAAGTAGCTTCCACCTGTAATGAAGCGCTGCTGATGGCGTATTTGCTAAAAACCACCACTGACCGCACTGCCCGGATCTATCTGATCAATTATTTCTTGGAGCAATTTAAGGGCACCTTTTTCCGCCAGGCTATGTTTGCTGAATTCGAGCATAAGGCCCATACCATGGTGGAGCAGGGCCAACCTCTCACCTGCGAAAACCTCAGCGCCATGTACCGGCAACTCAATCATCAGTATTTTGGTGATGGTATCGTATTAGATGACCGCATTGATTTTGAATGGGCTCGTATTCCTCATTTTTATAACGCCTATTATGTTTATCAGTATGCCACTGGCTATACTGCTGCCATTGCTCTCTCTCAAGGCATTCTTCAAGGCGGTGCAGAAAATGTGGAAAACTATCTCCGCTTCCTGACCCGGGGCTGCTCCGCTTATTCCATTGACCTGCTCAAAGATGCCGGCGTGGATCTGACCAGCCAGGCGCCTTTTGATGATGCCATGGCTGTTTTCTCCAATCTCTTAGATCAAATGGAAGAAATGCAGAAAAATTGATTTTCCTTTCTTCCCTTGGCCTAAAAATGTCTTTTAAAAAATCCGGAAAGCGAGAAACGCTTTCCGGATTTTTTATCCATTTTTGCTGTCAAATCTGTTTTCTCCTTGCCATTACCACCATTCCATAAGCTAGGGACTTGTCCCCTCTCTCACAAAAAATCATGCCATGGATGAGACCAAAGCACTGGTGAAATCCATCATAAACCGATCTTCTTCTCTTTCATGCGATGACTACAGTACCAATACCCGCGCCACATTAAAGAAGATCATCAGCGCTAAGCAGTCCACCACTGTACTAATCAGCGGTCCAGCCATAATGGCAGGGTCAAGATGGAGTTTTTTTGCAATGATCGGCAGGGTACATCCCACCCCTTTTGCCAAGATTACCGTAATAGCCATACTGAGCGATACAGTAAAATTCACCGCAAATGAAACATCGTTCACCACTAAAATCCGCACAAAGTTGGCCACGCCCAGCACTGCGCCGGCAATAATACCCACCCGCAGCTCTTTCCAAATGACCAACAAAATATCTTTCGGCTCAATTTCTCCCACAGCCATACCACGGATAATCAGTGTGCTGGCCTGGCTGCCAGCATTACCGCCCGTACCCATCAAAATAGGGAAAAAGGCCGCCAGCGCCACAGAGGAAGCCAACACCGATTCAAAATGAGTGATAATCGCACTGGATAATGTACCAGAAACCATCAGCACCAATAGCCAGACAATCCGGTTTTTTGCTAGTTGCAACACGCTGGTTTTTAAATACTCATCTTCCGAAGGAATCAAGGCGGACATTTTTTCCATATCCTCCGTGTTTTCCTGCTCGATGACATCCACGATATCGTCTACGGTAATAATACCCACCAAGCGCTTTTCATTGTCCACAACCGGCAGTGCAATCAGGTCATATTTCTTAAAAAGGTCCGCTGTTTCTTCCTGGTCGTCCAGGGTGTGTACATAAATGACGTCCTCTTCCATAATATCTTTCACAATGGCTTCATCTTTGCTTAAAAGCAGCGTCCGAAGCGACACCACGCCCACCAGTACCCGCCGGTGATCAATGACATAACAATTATAAATGGTTTCCTTATCCACGCCCGTTTTACGCAGCTGAGCCATGGCTTCGCCCACCGTCATATCCTGATGAAATTGCACAAACTCAATGGTCATCAGGCTTCCGGCACTGTCATCAGGATAATTTAAAAACTGATTGATGATTTTTCTGGTGCTCTCATCCGTATTGCGCAGCACCCGCGTCACCACATTGGCTGGCATTTCACCTAAAAAGTCCACCACATCATCCATAGCTAATTCATCAATGATATGTTCCATTTCCTGATCTGAAATGGCGCTGATAATCTCCTCTTGCATATCATTGTCCATAAAGGAAAAAGCATCTGCACCATTATCTTTGGTCAACAGCCGAAATACCAACAGCCGCTTTTCTTTCGGCACCTTTTCAAAAAAATCGGCAATATCCGCCGGATTCATTTCATTGGCTTCTGTTTTCAGCTGATTCAGCGCTCCCTCATCCAGCAGCTGCAGCAGATGTTCATCATTCATTTCATCCATTGTCCGATCCCTCCTTACTTCCTATTTCTGACAGAAAAAAAGCCCGTGGTTTCATAACCGCGGACAGAGGAAAAAGATGCACCAAAGGGCTCGGGTTGGGCCGGAAAATGGGTGCACCTGCTTTGTCGCGGCAAAAAATAACACCATCGGGGAGGCACAGCATCCCCGCAGTAACTACTGCCTATTTCCATCTTCCGGTCACCTCACTTTTCATCCATGATCACTTTTGTTTACTTTCTTTGCTCAGTATACGCCTTTCAGGAAAAAAGGTCAACCGTCAAGCAGAAAAATCGCCGGATTTTTTTTATTTTTACCTCTATAACGTAAAATTTCGGTAAAATTCATGTTATCTCTTCTGTTTTTATAAAAATAAGAGGGTTTTCACCAGAAAGAGCTATCATAAAATAGTTTCTTATCCTAGATGTCCAAAATGCCTTTCGCACCTGATGCCTTTTCTCTGGCCACTTTGATGGTTTTACCCATTCTCCTATTTTCAAAAGAATTATGGAACAGAAAGGCGCTTACTGCACCATTTTTGAAAACGCCTTTCTATGACGAATGCTATCAATGATACCGCAAAGCGATGATATTCTTAAAAAGGAGCATCATCGCTTTTTGTATGTGGGTAGCTAGGCTCCTTGGGTAAATAGGTATGGCGACCAAAGAAAGATTAACGCTCAGACAATTGGCATGTCACCATTTCGCAATCCTAGGCTCTTGTAAAATATGGTATTGCAGCCAAGATGTACTTCAACAGGATCGGGAAAGAATAGGCTATCTTATTCGCTGATGAAAACTTGCACCTCATAATTCCACTGCAAAATACCAGATACGACTATAAGCTGCACAGCAAAGGGAGGATTTGCCTCATATTCTCTTTTTGCTTTATCAATCAGTTCCTCCAATGTCCTATTCCTATTCTCCTCGGTACAGTTTGCACATAGATATTTTCCTTTTGGCAGTACCTTTAGACCGTCTATATCCGCATAACGAATACAGACCGCGAAAAGTCTTGATATTCCGTTTTCAGTGTATATACCGGCTAAATCCTCAAAGGAAAATTGTTCTTTTAAGGCAGGAGTAACTTTATCGTAAAAATGGCTGAGATAATTCCAAAGATTATCTAAGGTTGGCACTTCTAAGGTGTCGGATAACAAAATAACGCGTTCTGGAGAATCCTTGATAAAGATGCCGTTCGGATGATTTCGCATTTGCAATTTCTTTTCATAATCCGCTTTTGCCAACTGTATTTTGGATTTACTGTACTGGAGTGCCGCAATTTTCTCATCCGCCTTCTTCTCTGCTTGTGATAAAAAGGCTACGATTTTTTCCAGATCATCATATTCCAAAACCTTTTTAATTTCTTTCAGCGACAAATCCATAAGTTGCAAAGCCCGTACTGTATTTAACCGGACAATGTCCTGCTCTGTATAATAACGGTAATTTGTCCATTCATCTTTTTTGCTCGGTTTCACTAAGCCAATACGGTCATAATGCCGCAGCGTTTCCGTTGTTGTATGAACAGCCTTTGCTGCTTCTCCGATTGAAAAATATTTTCCCATTTATAGTTCCACCTCTTGACTTTTGTGTAACACAAAAGTTTACAATTCATTTTAGCAAAAGATTTCACAGGAATCAATAGATACAATGCTATTTCGGAGGAGTGACTGTATGATAGAACTCGAACACGTAACAAAGCAGTACGGACAAACAACCGTACTAAAAAACATTACTTTATCCATCAAAGAGCCCGGTATTTACTGCTTGCTTGGCAGAAATGGCGCAGGCAAAACAACGCTGCTCAAATCCATTGCTGGGTATCAAAATATTACAGAGGGCATCATACAAGTTGACGGCAAAACGGTCACCACATCTACATTGGACACCGGCGTCAGCTATATCGAAAACTTTGCAAAGCATTTCAATCTGCCTGTGCGAAAGCTGTTGCGGATTGCTTCCGAAGTCAACCCCAGCTATGATTATGACTTTGCTTCGGAAATGATGGAGCGTTTTGAGTTAGATGGAAAAAAGAAATTTCATCATCTTTCCCTTGGTATGAAAACGATGGTTTCCACCATCATCTGTTTGGCGAGCAATAAAAGCGTGGTGCTTTTAGATGAACCTGTCCTCGGTTTCGATGCAATTATGCGGGTGGAATTTTATGATATGCTGACCGAGAGTTTTCAGAAACATCCTCGGATTATTATCGTATCCACCCACATCATCGAAGAGATCGCAAAGACCATTCAAAAATTGATTATCATTGATAAGGGAAGCATCCGCTTCTTTGATACCTTGCAGTCGGTTGAAACAAAGGCATTTAGCATTAGCGGACTACAAAAGGATGTGGAAACAGCAACACAAAATCTGAATGTCATCGGTCAAGATACCGTAGGTGGCCTTATCACACGGTATATCTTTGATAATCCGCCGGAGCAAACCGCTTCATTAGAAATTCACCCACTATCCTTACAGGATTTCTTTATTCAAATGGTAGGTCACAAAGGAGGTTTTGCAAGATGACAGCAACTTTCGCTATTGTAAAACGCTTACTTGCAAGCAATAAGATCAGTTTCATTATTACGGCTCTTGTCGTTCTTTGCGCCACATCTTCCGGTGATGTCGTTTTAAGTAATGGAAATTATACATGGCTGCTTGCGGCAATGACCCCATTCTTTTTCGTTTTTTATGATGACACAAAGTTAATGCACCTGGGAGCCAGTAAAAAAGATTACTATATCGGCTGCCTGATCAGCTATGGTATTTTGGCGTTTGGCATCTCATTGGTCAACACAATGATCCATTTGTTGATTGACCCTGCATATCCGGCGAAAGCGGTTATCAATATGATGGATGTTTGCAAATGGACGGACAATGGGATTATCGTTGCGGGCATACAGCAAATGTTCTTTTTGCTGCTTGTTATGATTTTTCTTCATGTGCTGTTATCTATGCAGCCCCATTGGTACGGTTGGCTGACAGATGCGGTGTTCATTGCCATTATCTCTATTTTCACACCGATTGCACCACTTAGGGCTGTTTTGGGTGGCTTTTTCCAAATTATTATGCTAAATAGCCATGCTATCTTGCATATGGGTGCCTGTTTGCTGCTCAGTGTTGCGCTGTCTTTTGTGGGGCTTTTGGTCTTAAAAAAGAAAACTTTGTAGAGGAATGACTATGATTCGGATAAAAGCGGTCGATGAACAAAATATTTTGGACGTATGCAGACTGAAAGCCAAGCAAGATGAGATTTCGATGGTGGAAAACTATTCATTCTGCAACGCCCTTTCGGTGGCGGAAGCAAACTATCATTCAGAAATGTATCCGAATGCAATTTATAACAATAACGTACTCATTGGCTTTTTCATGTATAAGCGCACAGAAAATCAAGCCGACACAGCCGTGATTTACCGCTTTATGGTAGATGATCGGTTTCAAAGGAAAGGCCTTGAAGAAAAAGCACTTGAATACGTTTTAAGGGGGTTAAAAATCCAAGGCGTAAAGAAAGTAATTTTTTTGATCACTGGAGCAAATGAAAATGTAAAACAGCTTTGCCTTTCTTTAGGCTTTCATTTTACCGGAAAACAGGATAAATCCGGATATTACTATGAAGCAACATTGTAAAGGAAAACGACTGGTATTTGGAGGAATTGGAATGAGAAAAAATGTGTTGTCTGCACTATGCCTATTGATGGGTGTTGTTACTTTGGCGGGCTGCTCAAACAACAGCGAACCGTTTGAAGAAAAAACCTATACGCCAGATACGCAGATCAGTAAAATCAATCTAGATGTGCGGGATAGGGAAATTGAGGTAGCATTGTCCGAGGACGAGCAAATCCATATTCAATACTCGGAAAACAGCAAAGAGTATTACAAAATTGCTGTTTCAGATGAAAATGTGCTGACGATGACAAGCAAAAGTGACAAGGAATGGACGGATTATATCGGTGGAAAAGCGTCTGCTGAAGCTCGGAAAATATTGTTGCAGATACCTGATGCACTTTTAGAAAATCTTACATTATCTACAACAAATGAAACTATATCCCTTTCGGCATTGTCCGTAAAAGGAAGTATAAGTATTTCTTCTAATAGAGGAAACATTACCTTTGAAACCTTAGATGTGGGACATGCGCTAACCATAAATGCAAAAAACGGAAATATTACCGGTACAGTTGCAGGAAGTTATGATGATTTTGCCATTCAAACAGACATAAAAAAAGGGAATAGCAGCCTGCCGGATCAAAAAGATGGCGGCAAAAAAATACTGAATGTGTCATGCAATAATGGTGATGTTGATATTGAGTTTGTACCGTAGACGATAGCAAAGCCAGCCGAGCTGGCAGGCAATCAAGGGGCGGCAGCAAAGAGTGCTGCCGCCCCGCGCTATGATCAGAGACATTCGTCCTATCCATCTCCAATGATCTTAGCACACTACATCCCCAGCAAATTTTACAAACCAGAGCAACCTAATGCAAATTAGGAGGACTTTAAATATGATACGAGTGCTTTTCATCTGCCCCGGCAGCCTCCGGAAAAGTCCCAGAAAAGTCAGTAAAATCAATGGCTTTATGGAGCAGAAAAGTGCTTACTGCACCACTGCTACACCATTTTTTGAAAGCTCCTTTCTATGATATTCTATAAGGGAAAAGAGAAAAATAAATGTTTTTATCAGAAGATGAATCTGAAAAAATTAAAATAGGATGGGGTGCATCATAAGCAAAAGGATTTACATATAAGTTCTGTATTCAACTGTATTACATTTCATCCTTCCGCTAAAACGGCAATGAAACTATATGGATGAAAGGCTTCTTTTGATAAATTGATGCTAATTAAAACAATTATGTACATTTGAATGGATATTTCTTTTTGCGCCGTATGCTAAAGGGATTGTCAAACAGAAAATAAGGGCATTGACACGGAAGGAACGGACACACCAGTTTCGCACCAGAGCCGCCATGCTGGAAAGCTACCTTTTTCCCCCGGAAGCCATCTCGGATGAACAGGTCAGCTTGTTTTTGAAACTACTGTACCACAAAGACAGCACCCGGCAGCTTATAGAAAAGTGTTCGCCGAAAACAGTGATTTTCAGGGGGAGGGCAAAGACTGGGAGAACGGTCATACTGGCCTCCAGAGCCACAGTCCGTGTCTACCCCTCTGAAAAAAGGCGCAATTAGACACCACCTTAAGGCGGTGTGCTGCGTTCTGCTGAAGGCCCTTTGCTGGGAGCAGATGATTTTCTCAGATTTTCATCCTTTCCAATCATCACAGGGGAAGCTACACTTTCCCTACTCTGACTGCGTCAACTGCACCTTTGCAGACTTACCATCTGGGACACCTTGCGCTGCAAGCTGTCCCTAGACGACAAATTTCATAAACTATGCTATCTTCTCGATAGGCAATGAAGTATAATAAGGTCAATGATAAATTCCAATTTTGAGGAGGATATTCATGATTATCGAAGGTAATAAAAAAGAATTAGAAGCAATGGAACAATTTCACAAAGGGAATCGACAGGAAGGGTTACGGTTACAAGAAGAATTTGCCGCTGCTTTTGTTTTTTGTCAAGTACTTTTCCCTGAAAAAAGCGTCGGAATTCCCTTTTTTCAGCAAGGGATTTTCCCTGCCTTCAGCGGGCATTATGCATCCCTG
>CAJFIN010000059.1 GCA_904381335.1 Candidatus Neoanaerotignum galli
CAAGGAGGTGTGAGAAAATGGCAGTACCAAAGGGAAGAGTGTCTAAGTCCAAAAGAGACAAGAGAAAAGCCCAGAGCTGGAAAATCGCAACTCCAACGCTGGTGCCCTGCAGCAAATGCGGAGAGTTGATGATGCCTCATAGAGTTTGCAAAAACTGTGGCTCTTACAACAAAAAAGTGATTCTGGACGTAGAATAAGAATCCAAGAAAGGACAGCGGAGGTGGCTGTCCTTTCTGTTTATCTAACGGCCTTATGCGAGGCAGTGGGAGGAGGTTTCTAGCCATGGAAAAACCCGTCATCGCCGTGGATGCTATGGGCGGCGACCATGCACCGGGAGAAATCGTCAAAGGCGCTGTGGAAGCGGTGAATGCATTTGGATCGCGGATCGTTCTGGTGGGCCGGCAAGAGGATATCCGCAGCGAACTGCAAAAATATTCGTATCCACAAGATCATATTACCATCGAAAATGCATCAGAGGTGATCTCCACTGATGAATCCCCCACAACGGCCATTCGGAGAAAGAAGGATTCTTCTATGGTGGTGGGACTGAACCTGGTAAAACAGGGGCAAGCGGCAGCATTTGTCTCTGCCGGAAGCACAGGGGCGCTTTTGACGGGTGCCACGGTTATTATCGGCCGGATTAAAGGAATCGAACGGCCGGCATTGGGCACCATGCTTCCCACCACAAAGGGATATACTTTTTTACTGGACAGTGGTGCAAATGTGGATTGTAAGCCGGCGTATCTAGTGCAGTTTGCAAAAATGGCCACAATTTATGTGGAGCATGTGGTGGGAAAGAAAGCACCGAAAGTGGGCCTAGTAAACATTGGGTCGGAAAAGGAAAAAGGCGATACGCTCTCTAAAGAGGCCCATGAATTATTAGAAGAAGTGTCAGAGATCAACTTTGTAGGTAATACAGAACCGAGGGACATTCCATATGGCCCGGTAGATATTGTTGTCTGCGATGGGTTTGTGGGGAATGTGATTTTAAAGCTGGCAGAAGGGCTTAGTCAAGCGTTGTTTGGCGCATTAAAAGAAGAAATCACCAAGGGGCCGTATGTTTTGGCTGCGGCAGCTTTGCGCAAGCCCTTTGGGAAATTAAAGCGCCGGTTTGATTCTGATGAAGTGGGCGGAGCGCCATTTCTGGGATTGAAAGCTTTGGTGGTAAAAGCACATGGTAGCTCCAAGGCAAAAGCGATAAAAAATGCGATCAAACAATGCGAAACTTTTGTAGAAAATGATATTGTCTTAAAAATACAAGACCAGCTATAATATAGTGTAACCATTGGCCCAGAGGGGCAAAATCAAAAATTAATGGAGGGTATTGATATGGATAAGGCGCAAGTGATTGCGGTTATTGCAGAACAATTGGGTATCCCAGAAAATGATATTACAGAGGATACCGTATTTGCTGATCTGGGGGCAGATTCTTTAGACCTTTTCCAGATTATTTCTAGCCTCGAAGAAGAATTCGATATCGAATTTGATAACGATGAGGTGGAGAAAATTAAAACAGTGGGCGATGCCATTGAGTATGTAAAGAAGATGGTGGATTAATTCCATGGAAGAAAAAGATCTTTCCCGCCTAGAAGAGCAAATGGGGTACACCTTTTGTCATCGCGGCTATTTGTTACAAGCGGTGACACATTCTTCGTATGCCAATGAGCAGAAGATGGGGCGGTTATTTCAAAACGAACGACTGGAATTTTTAGGAGATGCTGTGCTGGAGCTGATCATTAGCAAGTATCTTTATGACACGTTTGCGCAAATGCCAGAGGGGGAATTGACCAAGCTGCGGGCCAGCGTGGTCTGCGAGAGTTCTTTAGCAGCCAAGGCGAGAGAACTGGACTTGGGCGCCTATTTGCGTTTAGGCAAAGGGGAAGATGCTACCGGCGGCAGGAACCGGGAATCTGTGCTGGAAGATGCATTTGAAGCTGTGATTGGTGCAGTATACTTAGATGGCGGTATTGCAGCAGCCCAGACTTATGTCCTGCGTCAGATGATTCCTGTGGTAGAAGCAAAAAAGAGCAGTTTTCGAGATATTGATTATAAGACAAAACTGCAGGAAGTGATCCAACGGTCGAGCCAGGTGCCATTAAAATATGAGATTATTGGCGAAAAAGGGCCAGATCATCAAAAAGAGTTTATGGCACAGGTGCTCCACAGCGAAAAATTGTTAGGGCAAGGCGTAGGCCACAGTAAAAAAGAAGCAGAGCAACAGGCAGCGAGAGAAGCATTATGCCGCCTGTCGAAAGGGGAGGAACAGCCATGAGACCACAATTCATCACCCCGGCGATCACTGTTTTTGATTCCGTGGGACAAATTGACCCCAGTGGCAATGAAAAGCTCTATGACCACCTCATTAATGGTGGTATTGATGGGATTGTTGTGATGGGAAGCTCAGGAGAATTTCCTGCTTTGACCAAAAAGGAAATGGAACTGCTGGCCGAAACAGCCATTGCATGCGTCAAGGGCCGGGCGCAGATCTTGGTGGGCGCTAGCCGGATGCAGGCAGAAGAGACCATTGAAGTGGCGAATTTTGCGCTGAAAAAAGGGGCGGACGCTGTGATGATTATCAGCCCCTATTATTTCCCCGTGGGTCAAGAAAACCTGCTCTCTTACTATGATCGGGTGGCAGCAGGGGTAGATGGCCCAATTTTGCTGTATCACTATCCCGGTGTGACTGGATGTACCATGACCGCGGAGACGGTGAGAACCTTGGCCCAGCGTCATGATAATATTGTGGGCTTAAAAGATACGGTGACAGCGTTTGGTCATACCCGCCAGCTGCTAAATACTGTTTTGCCAGTGCGTCCTGAATTTCGGATTTACAGCGGATTTGATGAGTTTTTTGCATTGACAGCCCTTTCAGGTGGTGCAGGTGCCATTGGCGGCCTTTCGAACCTGATACCGGCACATTTTTCTGCTTGGAGAGAGGCAATTCTATCCGGGGACATCACAAAAATGACAGAGCTGCAACAAAAGACAAACCAGGCGATGGCATTGTATGATATTTCTTCTCCCTTTATCCCTGCCATGAAGCGGGTGCTAAAATGGAAGGGGATTATCCCCAGCGATACGGTGCGGCTGCCGCTACTTCCGCTTAACCAGACCCAAGAAGCATCGCTAAACCATTTGATGACAGCACTGAACTTATAATAAAATTGAACCATCAAAATCCTCTGCATTGGTGCGGGGGATTTTTTTATGCGAAAATCCGTGCTGATTTTTTATCAGGAGAAACTACCAATGAGGCAGAAATTTGGTTGAGTGAAAATGGTAAACGGCACAACTTTTTTTCCAAGACCCTGCGAAATGAACCAAACCTATTCTAAAGGGCATCTGGGCGTCAGATCCTGCTGGCTTTTCTGATTTACAGAAGGTACAGTGGGTTTTGGCTGCTTGACGGTTTTGATTTTCTTTCTTTTATGCTTTTTATCTATGCTTCTTCATAAAATGAAAGTATTAGACATGAAATGGCGCATAGCGATACAATAAAAGAAGGAAAAGAAGGGGGAGGTTCCATGCGAGTGAGAGGACATGGGAAACAGAAGATAGAGTTTTGGTATGGATGGGGGATACTATGGGCGCTTTGTTTATGCTGGGTATTATTTCCCATGGACTGCCAAATGCGTAAAGCGGTGTGGCAGCAGATTTGGCCAAAGCGAACAGAAACAGCGGTCGTTACTTCTTCTATTACAGCGGTGGCAGGAGAAGGGATACCTACGGAAGTGAGTCAAAAGAAAGCACCCACAGCCGCCCAGGTTGGACCCGCGGAACCCATTCCAGAAAGCATACTCCAGGCAAATGAGACCGCAGCGGAAGCTTTACCTGCTGCCTATCGGATAGAAAATTTCCCATTAATGAATCAAATGCCGGAGTTACCTACAGGATGCGAAATAACAGCAATGACTATGGCATTAAATTATGAAGGATTGACGGCAGATAAAATAGAAATGGCGACCTATTATCTGCCCAAAGAACGGTTACAAACGTATTGGGGCGAAGATGGCCGGCGGTATGGCACGGATTTAGACGCCGTTTTTGCCGGAGATCCTACAACCAGAGGGGGATATGTTTGCGGAACAGAGGCTATTTGTCAGGCGGCGGATCACTTTTTGCAGGATCAAGGCAGCTCATTACGGGCAGTCGATTGTACTGGGGCCACAGCGCAAGAGCTGTATCAGCTTGTTAGTCAGGATCATCCAGTGGTGGTTTGGGTAACCATTGGGATGCAAGACAGGTATCCGGCAGAGGGATGGTATACGGCAGACGGCGACTATGTGGATTGGAGTCAAAATGACCATGGAGCGGTGTTGATCGGGTATGAAGAAGATACCGTATGGATTGCAGATCCAATACAAGGCCTGATGGCGTATGACCGGGCTCAATTTGAATCGGTATACGCCCAACGGGGAGAAAAGGCCGTTTGGCTGGCAGAGATGACGCAGACAGCAGAGTAAAGCAGAAAATTAACGCAAAAAAAGAAGCGGGAAAAGAAAAAACCTGCTTCTTTTTTCTGTTTTTTGCAGGATGTCTTGTCAAAACGTGGGCATATTTGATATGATAAAAAAGTGAGGAAGGAAAGGAAGATCAAACATGCTCTCAAATGAACGAATGAGGATTATTTTACAGCAAATCCAGTTACAATCCACCGTCAGTGTCGTGGAACTAAGTGAACGGTTAAAGGTATCCGTGGATACGGTACGGCGAGATTTAAAAACAATGGAGCAGGAAGGACTGGTCAAATGTGTGCGAGGGGGAGCCTGTTTGCCGGAATCTGTGGCAAGCGTCTCCAACTTTCGGGGACGTGAGATTATTCACAGCGAAGAAAAGAGGGAGGCAAGCCGTAAAGCCATTGCCCATATTAAGGAAGGGGATGTGGTGGCCCTCAATTCCGGTACGACCAATACAATCCTGGCCCAGGAAATTGCAGCTAGCTGCAAGAATATCACTGTCATTACCAACAATTTATCTGCCATAGGGGTGCTGATGCAAAAACCAGAAATTCGGTTAATTGCCATTGGCGGCATGGTGGATGTGACGGAAAATTCTACTTACGGTTCGGATTGCGAGCGCGAGTTTGCCGCATATTTTCCAGACCTTTGTTTTTTATCCATCAATGCTGTTAATTTCAAAGATGGCTTTACCGATTTTCGACTGTCAGAGCTGGGGGTGATTCGGATGTTGGCCCGGCAGGCGAAACGGGTGATTGCTGTTATGGATTCCAGCAAACTGGGAAAACGCTCTAAATGCAAAGTGCTGAATTTGGAAGAAGTAGATCTATTGATTATGGACGGATTAGTTTCTCGAGAGGTACGAGAAGAATATGAACGCCGAGGGCTGCGGATTGAATAAAGGTGAAGGATTTTCCACCATAGATGCGATATCAGGGATAGAAGAAAAAGGCCGTTTGACTTTTTTGGTAAGCGAAAGAGAAAAAATAGATTGATCTTGGGTATAGGGCATAAATAGAGCTTACAGCAGCAGAAAACAGATATCGATAAACTATGTTTTTAGAAAAATAATTTTTGGCATCCAGGAGAAAGATTGACCGCGAAAGCGGTCTTTTTTGTTTGGAAAAAAGAAAAGAGAGAAAGCATTTTCTATTTACAGAGAAAATGAAAAAACAGCAAAAGGGAAGAACCCAAGAAAAATGGTAAAGTCATAGGACCACTGCACTAGAAAAGAGCAAAAGAGAAGAGGGAATCAGAAAAAAAGAAGAAATATAAAGAAAATTTTACAAATGCTTTACGTTAATTTGCTTTAAGATGCTGTAAAAATTATTAAAATAGAATTATAAAACAGCAAAATAAAGCAAACATGAGGAAGAAACGAGCAAGACTTTGCAAAACAATGCAGAAAGGATGGACGACATGAGCGACTCAGGTATCCGCATGGTCGTATTTGACTGGGCTGGCACAGTGGTGGACTATGGTTCCAGCGCACCAGCACAGGTGTTTGACCAGGTATTTTTGGGAGAGGGAATTCCTCTGACCAGGCAGGAGATCAATGGCCCTATGGGTATGGAAAAGAAGGATCATATCCGAGCCTTATTATCTTTAGACCGGGTACGCACTGCCTGGAAACAAAAAAATGGCCGGGATTGGACACAAGACGATGTGGAACGGCTCTATGAAATCTTTGAAAAACAACTTTTTGATACGGTGGAAAACCGTGCTCTGCCTATGCCCGGCGTAGTGGAAACAGTGGCAGCGCTGCGGGATCAGGGGTTGCGTATTGGTTCTACCACTGGGTATACGGCGCAAATGATGACGCGGGTCATTCCTCGGGCACAGGAGGCAGGATATCATCCAGATTGTATTATGACCCCAGATGTGGCAGGGCATGGTCGTCCCCATCCGGATATGATTTTTCGGTGTATGGAGCAGCTAGAAGTGTATCCCCCCTATCATGTGGTGAAAGTGGGCGATACGGTGGTGGATATTTTGGAAGGAAAAAATGCCGGTGTATGGACCATTGGACTATTGATGGGATCGAACCTGCTGGGTCTGACTGAAGAAGAAGCAAAAGAGATAGACCCAAAAGATCTGGAGGCGAGAAAGCAGGTGGCCCGGCAGAAATACTTAGATGCAGGGGCGGACTTGGTGCTGGATTGGTTTACAGAGTTGCCTGCGGCCATATCGGCTTTAGAAAGCGCCATTAAGGAGGGAAGACGTCCATGAACCGGTACTATAATCCCGTGCGGTTTTACCAGGGAAAAGGCGTCTTATCCATGCTGCCGGAAGTGCTCAAAGAGCGCCAAGCCAAGCGTGTGCTGGTGATTGGGTGGAACGAGAGTGTTTTTTCTCTGTCAGGGGTAAAAGAGATAAAAAATAACAGCCAATGGGAGCAGAAACAACTGGTGTTTCAAGCCTCCAATCCCCGGATTGACCAACTCTTTGCTGTGTATGAGGAAACGAAGGAGTTTGCTCCAGATACGGTGGTAGCCATTGGCGGCGGAAGCATTTTAGATGTGGGAAAATCTCTCTGCTGCTTATATGGAAAAGAGATAGACTGTGTGGAAACATTAAGGACCCATTTGCAAGAAAAAGATTTGGCGCCAGACCAGACGGTATGGATTGCCATACCCACAACGGCAGGCACTGGCAGTGAAGCAACCTGCTGGGCCACCATTTGGGACCCTGAACAGGAGAAGAAAAGATCTCTGGAAAGCCAGGACAACTATGCTTATGCTGCTCTCGTGGACCCAGATGTGTTGGAGGGGATGCCCCTTCGTTTGGCGGTATCTTCCGGCTTAGACGCGCTGGCCCATGCGGTGGAGAGCTACTGGGCCTGTGGTACCAATGGGGTATCCCACGCTTTAGCTTTACAAGCTATCCGCGTGATGAATGTCGCTTTAAAAGAACTTTCCCAGAAAAATCCTCTGGCCCATGAGCAGGCTTCGTTTGGCAGTATGTTAGCTGGCATGGCCTTTAGCAACACCAGAACTACCGCCTGTCACTCTATGAGCTATCCATTGACTATGACCCATCAAATTCCCCATGGGGTGGCAGTAAGCATGCTGTTGGGTCCGGTGCTGGATCGAAACCTGCCTGCAATCAAGGATAGTAAGCCGCTGCTAGAAGCGCTAGAAGTGGAAAATGGCACACAGTGGCAGAAAAAAATCCGCACCATATTGCGTCAGGCAGGGTTAGCAGATAGTTTGAGCGCCTGGGGAATTGGGGAAGAAGAACTGCCCCATCTGGCACAAATGGGCAATACAAAAGGCCGTGCAGACAACAACCCCGTTGCATTTGATACAACGGAGATGACACATATATTGCAAGAGATTTATCAGTAACCAACTTACCATGTAAAGTATAAGGAGGAACTACACATGAAACGCAAGCATACCGCAATCATCCTTGCCCTGGCTTTGAGTCTGATGGCTCTGAGCAGCGGCTGCAGCAGCACAGAAACTGCGTCTGCCAGCAACACCAGCGAAACATCTTCTGCTGCGGCTGAACAGACGGAAGAAACTGCTTCTCCCGGCGGAGAAGACGGCGTATTTACCATCGCTTATGCACCCAATGAGTCTACCACGGAAAGTGCAGATGCCAGAAATGGCTTGGCAGAAGATTTGGGCGAATTTTTGGGATGCGAAGTAGAAGAAATTCAGGCCAGCGATTATAATGCCATCATCGAGGCACTGCGTACAGGTCAAGCCGATATGGCTTATATGGGCAGCCAGGCCTTGGCTTTGGGCGTAGAACGGACGAACTTAGAGCCCATTGTGATGAAAGCGGAAGACGGCGATCCGGACAAGGCAATTTACCATTCTGTATTTATCACCAATAGTGCTAATGATGACATCAATTCGATTGAAGACATCAAAGGCAAGACCATGGCCTTTGTAGACCCTGACTCCACCAGCGGCAATCTGGTGCCTACAGCAGAAATCATCAAGGCATTTCCCGATGATAATCTCAACAGCGATATTTTGCATACCAATGGAGAATTCTTTGAAGCAGTGAGCTTCTCCGGCTCTCATCAAGCAGGCTTACAAGCAATTGTCAAAGGGGATGTGGATGTGGTACCCATTTCTGACCAGATTTTAGCCAGCGAGATTGCCAATGGGAATGCGGCAGAAGATGATGTGAAAATTATCCACGAATCTGGTGCCATTCCTGCAGAAGCCATGGTGGTGGCAGAACATGTGGACCAGGATACGCGGGATAAACTGACGGACTTTTTGACGAGCTATGATAATGAAGAGTACTTCACTGATGTAATCAAGGTGCCTGGCGCTCGGTTTATTCCTTGCGATATGAGTGATTATGAAGAAATTATCGAGCTGAACCAGATCATTAACGAGATGGAGTAAAGCGCTTTGGGAGGCCATGGAGAGTATGGAAAAGATTTTAACATTTGATGCAGTGCAAAAGACATACGCAAACGGGGTGCATGCGCTCAAAAACGTATCTTTTTCGGTGGAGGAAGGAGAGTTCATTTCCATCATTGGGCCATCTGGCTCTGGGAAATCCACACTGCTGCGGGCCATCAATGGTCTGATCTCCATCAATGGTGGAAAGATCATTTTTGATGGGGAGGAGGTGGCCGGACAAAAGGGCCGGGCTCTGCGCCACCTGCGCCGTAAAGTGGGCATGATCTTTCAAAACTATAATTTGGTTTATAGTTTGTCAGTACTGCAAAATGTACTCCATGGCCGCTTGGGCTATATGAGCGGCATCAAAAGCATATTTGGTCTATATGAAGAAGAAGATAAGGAAAAAGCGCTGGCGTTATTGGAAGAATTGGGCCTGACCAATTTTGCCTATCAACGGGCCCAAGATCTTTCCGGTGGGCAAAAGCAGCGTGTGGGTATTGCCCGGGCCCTGCTGCAGGAGCCAAAGCTGCTATTGTGTGATGAGCCCATTGCTTCTTTGGACCCTTCCAGCGCAAAAACCATCATGGATCTGCTGCGGGAGATGACCACCAAACGACATATTACTTGTATCGTAAATCTTCATCAAGTGGATGCGGCAAAACAATATTCCACCCGGATTATTGGACTAAGTAAAGGGGAGATCGTTTTTGATGGAGCGCCAGATGACCTGGCAGACGATATCATTGAACGGATCTATGGAACCAGCAAGGAAAATTTGATGTTAGGAGGAACAGATCATGATCGCAACGAAGAAGAAGATTCCGCTGTTAGCGCCTGACCGAAAAAAATTATACACATGGTTTTTGGTTGTGGCAGTGGCATTTTTCCTGATTTGTTCTTTCTTGACCGGATTTCGGGTATCAACATTGGTGGAAAATGGAGATGCTTTCTGGTCATTTTTAACAGAGGATTTCCTTCCTCCGGCACTGCCGAAAACCAGCCGTATCCCCAATGTGCTGGAAAGCGTGGTGGTGACATTGGCGTTGGCTATGGGCAGCACCACGGTGGCGGCGATTTTAGCCTTTTTTGTATCGCTTTTTGGCAGCGAAAAAATTTCGCCAGTACCAAAAGCAGCAAAATTTGTGCGCGGGTTTGCCACGTTTTTGCGGAATATACCAGCGCTGGTTTGGGCCTTTATCCTGTTTTCCAGCCTTGGTATTGGTACGGGCGTAGGTTTTGTGGCCTTAGCGATTACCAGTTTTGCCTTTTTGGTACGGGCGTTTGTGGAAACCATGGAGGATGTTTCCCAGGATGCAGTGGAAAGCTTGGAAGTGGTGGGGGCAGGGTTTTTCACCCGTGTCAGCCAAGCGATACTGCCCTCCTGTTTGAGCGGTTTTTTGTCCTGGTTTTTATACTGCTTTGAAGTAAATATCCGTGCCAGCACCATTGTGGGAATGGTTGGCGGCGGCGGTGTGGGACTGACGCTCTTTTCCTACATCAAAAGTTTTCAGTACGATGTTGCCCTGAGCATTATCTTACTGGTAGCGGCGATGGTCATTGCCGTAGATCAGGTGACAAGCCGGCTGAGAAAGGAGATCATGAAATGAAACTGATGTG
>CAJFIN010000060.1 GCA_904381335.1 Candidatus Neoanaerotignum galli
TTTTTCTACTCTCAAGCCATATGCCCCTTTCCTACGCAACAGGTAATACCGCAGGGAAAAACATTCCTCCTCTGTTTGCATGACTTGTTGTCCTAAATTTTCCATCCTGTATTCCCTCCTTACAAAATTAGGAGATAGAAAACATGGACAAGTATATCGAAATTAGACAGTTTTTTCCACAGCGGAAAATGTCAGAAAAATGGAAAAATGGGCGCATATCAGTATTACACAGTTCGTAAAGAATTGTTTTCTTAAATTTTATTCACAAATCGTGTAATTTTGAAATCTCTTTCTCAATTCTTCCCCGCAGGATACGCGCAGATAAATCCCATCGGCTCGATGTTCTTCCGATAACACAGTGGCTTGCTGATAAAGCAAAGCCAGCTTACCTCCTTCTGTGTAAGGAATACACAGATCCACCGTTTTTTGAAACCGATGCAGCACCTCTTCCACCGCAGCAGCGATTTTCTTTAATCCCTCTTCTTCCTGTGCACAAACGGCCACCGTTTTTTCTGCCCGGACGTCTGCTGGCAAGGGACGCTCCACCTCCAGGTCCATCTTGTTAAACACCGTAATGACTGGCTTTCCACCGCATCCTAAATCTTCCAACGTTCGATAGACCACTTCCATCTGTTGGCGGCAGTTAGGATTAGACGCATCCACCACATGAATCAGCAAATCAGCAAAACTGGCCTCTTCCAGTGTGGCGCGAAAGGCATCCACTAAGTGATGGGACAGTTTACGGATAAATCCAACCGTATCTGTCAAAAAGATCTGACTTCCTTCTGGCAGCACCAATGCCCTCGTAGTCGTATCCAGTGTGGCAAAAAGCTTATCCTCCGCCAACACATTGGCCTGGGTCAGGCCGTTGAGGATGGTGCTTTTCCCTGCATTGGTATATCCCACTAATGCCGCCACAGGACGGCCTTTCTTTTGCCGCTGGCTGCGCAGCAGTTCCCGGTGGGTTTTGACCTCTGCCAGATCCTTTTTTAATTCGCCAATGCGCTCTTTAATGTAGCGGCGGTCTGCTTCCAGTTTCTTTTCCCCGGGGCCGCGGGTACCAATACCGCCGCCCAGCCGGCTCATGGATACGCCAAAGCCCGTTAACCGCGTTAATCGGTATTGCAGCTGCGCCAACTCCACTTGAATCTTCCCTTCGCTAGAAGCTGCCCGAGCCGCGAAAATGTCCAGTATGACCATCGTCCGATCCATCACTTTTGTATTCAGCGCATCACTAAGATGACGTAATTGAGCGGGGGAAAGCTCATCATCGCAAACCACGCCTGTGGCCCCCAACGGACCCAGCATCTCTTTCAGTTCCTCCACCTTTCCCTTGCCTAAATAGGTGGAAGGATGAGGTGCCTCCCGTTTTTGAATCAGACGGCCGAGGGCAACGGCGCCGGCGGTGTGGACCAATTCTTCTAATTCGTCCAAAGAGGCTTGTGCATCCTCCTGCTCCGTCTCAATCCCCACTAAAATCACTTTTTCCGCCGCTTCTTCTAATTCATACAGCTTTTGTTCCCTCGCCATAGCGTTCCGCCTTTCTGTTGATCCTCCATCAGATGATATCATAGCGGCCTTCCCGTCTGGGCGGAGCCGTTTTTTCTTCTGCTGGATAGCCCAAAGTTACCATAGCCAAAAATGGACCTTTATCCGGTGCAAAATGCTGACGAATTTCCTCATCTTTTCCTACCCGCACGGCCACGGAAAGCCAGCAGCTGCCAATGCCTTTATCCTTCGCCATCAAAAGCATATTTTCAATGGCCGCCGAAACACTTTGTGTAACGCTGGATAAATCAGGATAGTCATTTTTCAACAAAAAGGCCAGAATATAGACCTGCGCCCCGCCCAAACCTTGGAAAAAAGTCTCTGTTTCTTCTACGGCTTCCGGATTTTTTTGAAACCGGTTCACCAAAGAAGGATGAAATAGTTTGGAGATCGTTGACATAAACTCCAGCATTTCTTTCTTTTTTTCATCGCTTTTAATCACTAAAAAATACCACGGTTGGTAGTTCACATTGGAAGGCGCATATAGCCCCGCTTCAATAATCTCCTGCAAATCTTCATCCGAAATTGGCTGATTGGTATATTTACGAATACTGCGCCTCCCAAAAATCACATCTTTTGTTTCCATGGTCATTTGCTCCTTTCAAACATGCCACCTTGAAATGATGCTGTCTTTCCACAGAGATCTTCTGCCTTGCATTTGATCTTTTGGTCTTTCTCTTCAGAACAGAAAAGATGAAAATAATACATCGATTATGTTTAAGTATATCATGTTTTTTGTTGGTTGGACATTCTCAAAACAGATAATCTTACTGGGAAAAAGACCGTTTTTTCGTCTATTTGACTAAATTCCTGGTTGAAAATTCGTCTCTTTTCCTAATGAATTTTTCTTCTGTTTCATAAATACTTAGATTACATACGTTTAAAGCATAAAAAAAAGAAGTCAAAAGCATTTGCTATTTTTCTTCTCATCCGATACGATAGATAAGATAAATAAAAGCAATGCCATCTCAACCGCCAAACTTCAAAGAAGGGAGTTTTTTTCATGCAATTACAGGAATTTTTAGACCAAATGGACCGTCAGGAATCCGTTACCGCCGGCACCGAAGCCCATCAATATATGACGAAGCTGGCGCATGACGCCATGCAGATTACTGCAATACTGAATCAATCCTACCACACGCCAGAACAAATCCGTGCGCTGATGAGTCAATTGACAGGCCGTCCTATCCCGGACAGTTTTTCTATGTTTCCGCCTTTTTATACTGACTGTGGCAAAAATACCATCATTGGCGAAGGCGTATTCATCAACAGCGGATGCCGTTTTCAAGATCAAGGCGGGGTAACCATTGGCGATGGCGCGTTATTAGGCCATAATGTGGTTCTGGCCACATTAAACCACGGCAAAGCTCCTTCCCGCCGCCATGATCTTTTCCCTGCACCCATCCATATTGGCAAAAATGCCTGGATTGGTTCTAATGCCACCATTACTGCTGGCGTGACCATTGGAGAAAACGCCATCGTGGCCGCTGGCGCTGTTGTCACGCATGATGTGCCAGATAATGCCATTGTCGGTGGCGTACCTGCTAAAATAATCA
Organism: Candidatus Neoanaerotignum galli; assembly: GCA_904381335.1. GTDB lineage: Bacteria > Bacillota > Clostridia > Lachnospirales > Anaerotignaceae > Neoanaerotignum > Neoanaerotignum galli. The sequence continues at coordinate 3,105 of CAJFIN010000060.1, forward strand.
AATTCGTTTCTGAAGACGATTGGGATTAATCCATAATAAAAAAGCCCTGTACAGGGGCTTTTTTATTTGATCATTTTTTCCTCTTTTTCCCTTTCTTTTTCTTCTTTTTGAAATTGATATAGATTTTTCTCGTCTTTTCTTCTATCCCCTTTTTCTTCTTTTTGAGATGAATCTGCAGTATCCAAAAACTGGATCTGATTTACTTACTATAAAAAAGTGGATGGCCACAGTCCACCCGCCCCGTTTCCTAATCTAGCCTCTGGTCTTAAAAAAGTCTCTTTACCGCTTTCTTTGGTTTCATGTTCCTTTGTTTTATCCCGGCAGATCTTCTCTGAAAAATAAATCGAAGCCAAGGGCGATACCACTGGTTCGCTACTGTCCCGCAGATCATTTGCAAACTGCTGCAGCGCTTCACAGGCTTGCCTATTTGCCCGATACCCTTGACCATCTAAAAGAAAAAAAGGAGAAAAAACTGCAGCCGTCTGCATACTGCCATCGGTGTAATAAAGCGTAAACTGTACCATTTGGCCCGTATATTCCTGCCATGACGGATCTTTCTGGCCTATGTTTACCTGCCGCAGCAGCTCTGCCAGTTTCTCTCTATTTTCTACCTCCATCTTGACATCTGGTGGGGTTAATCGTACTGTAGCCCGAGCCAAATCTTCTTCTTTCAGCGCTTGAAACGGTTGTCTGCCATGACCAAAAAAGACGAATAACATGACCAAAACCACTACGCCTATCATCACCCACTCCTGTGTTTTCATCTTTTCTCCCTCCCCTCTTTTCTTTTTTTGACGAGAAAAAGAGGGTGTTTGTTCCAAGGCAGAAGGCGGTAAATTCCAGCCATCCCAAAACGTCAAAGTCACCACTATGTTGGATTCTTCTGCCAAACAAAGAATTGGGCTTCGTAATGGTTGAACCAACGAAATGCATCAGCCTCCACCTCTTTTTCCGAAGAAAAATAATCCTCTACCCAAATATAGTCATCTACCATTTGCGTATCATATCAGAAAATAGTCTCCTGCCTTCACATCCTAGTTAGGTGGAAGCACTTTTTGTATAAATATGCAAATTACACTGCATAATTGCCCAACAGTCTGGGGTGTTACAAGTAAAAATAGGCCTAATGCAAAACAAAAGCCAGTGTCCATAGACACTGGCAAAAGAGAATAAAAACGATTGACTCAAAACCTAGGCCATTTGCCGAAGAGATCACAGTAATGGCGTCTCTTCTTCATTTGAATCTCCTTCCAAAAAAGCGCCTAGCCCACCAAACGGCTCTAAGCTTCGATCTAAAATCCCATGCATAAAAGCAATGGCAATACCATAATTGGTGATCGCCACCCCTTGCTCTTTTGCACAGCGGAACCGATATTTCACTTCTTTTTCATTCAGCATACATCCGCCGCAATGGATGATCAGGGAAAAAGGCGTCAAATCCTGAGGGAATTCTCCGCCGGAGGTGAACACAAACTTGGGATTCCGGCCTGTAAAGCGGCGCACTAGATTAGGAATCTTTACCGTACCGATATCATCGCACTGCCGGTGATGGGTACATCCTTCGGCAATGAGGATGGTATCGTCATCGTCTATTTGCCGTAATGCGGCCGCACCCCGCACCGTTTCCGCTAAATCCCCTTTGTACCGTGCAAAAAGGATGGAAAAAGAAGTCAATGGCACTTCGGGCGGCACCAGTTGGCTGACTTGAGAAAATGCCTGGGAGTCTGTGATCACCAGTCGAGGCGCTTTAGAAAGGGAGGCTAACGCCGTTGGCAGCTCCACATCCCGACTGATCAGCGCCATTGCCCCATGATCCAGCAAGGCCCTGATGGTCTGCTGTTGCGGCAATATCAGCCGTCCTTTTGGCGCCGCTTTGTCAATCGGCACCACCAAAACCGCCGTCTGTCCAGGATCGATCAGGTCTTCCACCAAAGGACGCTTCTGCTGGGCTGTCATCCCTAGCTCCGCCAAGCGCTTTTTCAGCTCCTCAACGCCTTCTCCCGTTTTTGCACTGACATAAAGTCCCTCTTTTTCTGAGCGATCCAAGCACAAATCCGCCTTATGAAAAACAGTCACATAGGGTGTGCCCCGTTTCGTTAATTCTTCTAAAAAGGCTTTTTCCACCGGCAAAAGCGCTCGGCCTGCCTCCGTCACAAATACCGCTAGATCTGTCTTTCTCAAGGCTTCATATGTTTTTTCCACTCGTAAGGCTCCCAATGCTCCTTCATCATCCAGCCCCGGCGTATCCAAAATTAAAACCGGCCCCAAGGGCAACAATTCCATGGCCTTTTTTACCGGATCGGTGGTGGTGCCTTTTACCTCAGAGACCACAGAAAGAGTCTGCTGGGTCACTGCATTGACCAAACTGGATTTTCCAGCATTCCGCACCCCAAAAAAACCAATATGAATCCGTTCCCCTGAAGGGGTCTGAGACAAACTCATGGCAAAGCCTCCTTAAAACCGAAAATCCCGGCGATTGGAATGACGGATATCATAAATATGTTCCTCAGCAATACGGCGCACCTTTTCTGTGGGAATCCGTTCCAACTCCCGTTCAATCAGCGCATAGCCGGTCTTTTTCGTCTCTTCCAAACCATAATCTTCTAAATATTCACTCAATGTCATCAATGCATTGGGGTGACAGCAGTTGAGTATTTGTCCATTTTTGCATAAAGCCATAAACCGGTCGCCGGTGCGGCCTTCTCGATAGCAGGCAGTGCAAAAAGAGGGAATATGCCCCAAATCCATCAGCCACTTCACCACTTCATCCAGCGTCCGCTGGTCACTCACATCAAACTGCTCACTATCGTGGGGCCGTTCTTCTTCCCCATAGCCGCCCACCGAAGTACGGGAGCCGCCGCTGATTTGAGAAATGCCCAAGCGCAGTGCCTTTTCCCGCACGGCTTCTGATTCTCGGGTAGAGATAATCATGCCTGTATATGGCACCGCCAAACGAATGCAAGCAATGATCTTTTCAAAGATCTCATCCGAAATGGAATTATCAAAGGCGTTCGGGTCAATATCATCGGCATGTTTGATCCGGGGCACAGAAATGGTATGGGGACCAACACCATGAACTGCTTCTAAATGCTCTGCATGCATCAAAAGTCCTGCAAATTCATATTTATACATTTCAAGGCCAAATAACACCCCTAAGCCCACATCATCAATGCCGCCTTCCATCGCCCGGTCCATCGCCTCCGTATGGTAAGCATAGTTATGCTTTGGTCCGGTGGGATGAAGCGCCTCATAGCTTTCTTTATGATACGTCTCCTGAAAGAGGATATACGTACCAATCCCTGCATCGTGAAGCTTTTTATAATTCTCCACCGTAGTAGCTGCAATATTGACGTTCACCCGGCGGATGGCGCCATTTTTATGTTTGATGCTATAAATAGTATCAATACATTCCAGAATATACTCAATAGGATTATTCACTGGGTCTTCTCCAGCTTCAATGGCTAGCCGCTTATGCCCCATATCTTGCAGGGCGATCACTTCCTGGCGCACTTCTTCCTGCGTCAGCTTCTTTCTCGTAATATGTTTATTTTTCTGATGATAGGGACAATAAACACAACCATTGACGCAGTAATTCGACAGATATAATGGCGCAAACAGCACAATGCGATTGCCATAAAAAGCCAGTTTAATCTCCTCTGCAATGCGGTAGATCTGCTCCACTTTTTCCGGAATGTCACAAGCCAGCAGCACAGACGCCTCCCGATGGGTCAGACCGGCACAGGTACAGCCATTGCCATTTTTCTTCGGACGAGCTTTCTCTAGGATCTCATCAATGAGGGCTACATTGTTTTTATTTTCCTGCGCATATCGAAGGGTTTCCCGAATTTCCTCATCATTGATAAATTCCTCCGCTTTAAGACTCTTTACATCATACTTCATTTCATTTCTCCTTTCTTTTCCGTGAGAGCATCGCTCTTCCGGCTCAGAACTTATTTTGCATCGCCCCGGTCCACCACGACCTGAAATCCCGCGTTGGCCATACGGTTTCTTAGCTGTTCCAAGTCCTGGGCACTTTGGGCACCAGTGCTTTTTTTATTGTTATATAGTTCATAGTTTCTCCGCACCGCTATGGGAGAAAGATTTGGCATTACCACATTGGCCCCCGCTAACATGCCTTGCTCCATGCCATTTTCCGCCAAAGTCCCCAGTGCAGTGGTGGCAGGCAAAAGCACTCGAGGCAATGTTAAACGGATGATGGAAAGCAAAAATAATGTCATTGGCACGCTGCCTGGAGGTTGGTTGGCAAAGGGGGTAGCATGATGCGGAATAAAGGGGCCTATGCCGCACATTTCCGGACGGAAGGTGGATAAAAACGTCAAATCCTCCGCCAAATCCCATATCGACTGATAGGGTGAGCCCACCATCATCCCTGCCCCCACCTGAAAGCCCGCTTCCCGCAGCCATGTCAGGCACTGCATCCGGTGAACCAAAGACATCTCCGGCGGATGAAGCAAGGCATAATGGCCTGCATTGGCTGTTTCGTGGCGCAGCAAATACCGGTCTGCCCCTGCCCGAAATAGCCGAATATAGCTCTCTTTCGTCCGTTCCCCCAGCGATAGGGTGATTGCCACATCGGGATGTTCTTCTTTGATGGCCCCGATCAATCGTTCCAGATAATCATCTGTAAAATACCCGTCCTCCCCACCTTGAAGTACAAAGGTACGAAAACCCAGCTGGTATCCTTCGCGGCAGCAATGAAGAATCTCCTCCATGCTCAGCCGGTAACGGGTGCAGCTGCGGTTTGATTTTCGGATTCCACAGTAATAGCAGTCGTTTTTACAGATATTCGATACTTCGATGAGACCTCGGATATAGACATCTTCCCCATACACCGCTTTTCTGATCTGGCAAGCCAATGCGGCAGCATAGTCCCGCTCTTTTTGCCCTGCCTCCCGCAATAATCGGGCATACTCTGTTTTTGAAATAGACTGACCCTCAGCCAAACGTGTGAGCAGGTCTTTCACTGGCTTATTCATGGGAAATCACATTGGAGTATGCCGTTTTCACTGCAATTCCCGGCAGCTGACCGATTTTCCCTGCCAAAGCGGCAATTACGTCTTGAGGCGCATCAATCGCGATGGAAATGATGCTGATTTTCCGCAGTGGATAAGGCAGTCCCATCCGGCCAATAATATAATTGCGGTATTCATGGAGCAAATGATTTAGCGGTTCCACAGATTCTGTATCTTCCACGATAATTCCCATCACGGCCACTCGTGTTTCCATCAGCCAACCTCCTTGATTTTCATGAACCAATTTCTTTTTCGTAAAGCCATAAAAAAAGCCGCGCCTCTTTTTCCGAAGGCACGGCAAAAGATGGGCAGTTGCCCACAGTATATTTCCTTTGCGTCCCTTTCGGTCAGAGGCCTTACCCTCTTTTCGTCAGGCAACGTAATTATACCGAAATCACTGCCAAAAGTCAATCTAACCCGTCAATGGTTAAAAAGATAAACGAGACTTTGTTACTTCCGTCCAAATATAACACCAAACACACGGCGCACCAATGGACCAGCTGCAAAAAACTGCCAGCAGAGCGCCATAGGAAAATTCAGCACCGTTGTCTGCACCCAAGTAGAAAACAACTCGGTTTGAGGACCATTTTTAAAGAGAAGCGTGGCAATCAAACTCATACAAGGGCACATCATCCAAACAGATGCCGCAGAAATGGCCAACATTGTGGCTGTGGGGCCGTCTTTGTCCGGCTTTACCAAGCAAAACGCCACTTTTTTTGATAATCTTCCCACAAAAACAAGCTCCAGTGCTATGGCTGCCACCGTCATTATGGGCCATTCCCCAAATACCCTGCCAAACACTGCGTCTGATAAACCGCCCAAGTTTAAGGCGATATTATAACAGACCATTCCATAAACCATCACAGCCGCCATAAAAACCGTAAAAACAACTTCTTGAAATTTACTTTGTGGCATAAATGTCCTCCTTCTTCGTTCTGCCAGCGATTTTGAGCGAAAAAAAGACGCAGGAAACTTTCGTTTCACTGCGTCCAAATGACTCGCTCCACTACCATTAATTGGAGATAGTATATCAAATAAAAGGAGGTTTGTCAACTATCCGATCGACAGCATGGTTTATTTTCTCCAGTCTAATATGCCACCCTGGGCAGCAGAGCGGGCCAGGGCCTGATACCGCCCTAAATAACCATGTTCAATCTTGGGCGTAAAGCTCCATTTTTCTTTTCGCTTGGCCAGCTCTTCTTCACTGACATGAAGGGTCAGCTCTTTTTTATAAACATCAATGGTGATCTCATCTCCATCTTCCACCAAGGCCAGCGGACCGCCCTCTGCCGCTTCCGGAGAGATATGGCCAACAAAACACCCATTATTGGTACCGGAAAACCGGCCGTCTGTAATCAAGGCCGTACTCGTATCCAAGCCCTGTCCATGCAGTAGCTTCATCGGACGATACATCTCCCGCATCCCCGGGCCGCCTTTTGGTCCTTCATATCGGATCACCACCACATGGCCCGGCTTGATTTTCAGCTCTTCTAATGCCTGAAGGCATTCTTCTTCACTGTCAAAACAGATCGCTTTTCCTGTAAAACGGCGCACCTCTTCCTTGATGGCCGCTGGTTTGGCAACACCCGTTTCTGGTGCAAGGTTTCCTCGCATAATTGCTATGCCGCCCAATGTGCTCCAGGGC
>CAJFIN010000061.1 GCA_904381335.1 Candidatus Neoanaerotignum galli
CCAGTTGCTCCTCTCATTGTAGCTTAGGCACGAGACGGAAGAAAAGCCGGACTGGCTGCCCGGCTTTCCTGTCCAAATTTATTGTAATAGGAGTGATAGTATGAAACGGTTTGTAAAACGTATGCTGGCATTGGGGCTTGGCCTTTCGATGCTGGCGCCATGTGGTGTCTATGCCGCCCATCCGGCAGGCTATTGGCCTGTGCTGCAGGCATATCAGCAGGCCTGGGATGCAGGGGATAAAAACGCCATGATCACCACGGGGGAAGCCCTGTTAAATTATTATGCCGGCCTTCCCATGGATACGGATACGGCGGGTGTGCGCTACAATGTGTATTATAATACCTATGCCATTTATGAAGGCATGGGCAAACTGGAAAAAGCAAAAGAAGCTTTGCAGGGCGTCATTGATACAGGCACTTATCTTGGCTTTACCGATGCAGTGATTATGGCTAAGGAACGGCTGAGAAAAATTGATCCCAAAGCAGAGGTATATACTGCCACCACCACGGCTCAAGCACCTTATTACGGTGCGAAAAATGAGCCAAAAACAGGTGTGCTCCATGGGCGCTGCTATACAGAGGGCGGCGAAAGCGCCATGCAGAATGACTCCATTATTTCTTTCTATGTGGAATTAGGTTCTGGCCATAACTCTGCGCAAGATTATGCTTGGAAGATTGATACTTTTGATAATGGCAGCCGTGCGATCCTCATTAATCTGAACTTCCCTTCTGAGGGCAATACCGTTTCCCAAGTCAATAATGGCAGCTTGGACGGAGAGATCAATGAAACGCTGAATTACTTAGCTACACTGAAAAGCCCTGTTTTTCTGCGTATTGGCGGAGAAATGAATGTATGGACGACCCAAACAACGCCCGAGGCATTTAAACAAGCCTATACCCGTATTGCCAATATGGCCCGTCAAAAAGCACCCAATGCAGCTTTAGTATTTTCTCCCAGCTATGCTTCTCGCTGGGGAGGAGAAATGGAGCCATATTTCCCCGATGCTTCTTTGGTAGACTGGGTAGGGGCATCGTTGTATAACAACAAATATCAAAATGCCAATAGTCCTTCTTCTGCCGGGGATACCAATGATATGTACTTTGGTTTAAACCAGTATGCCGATCCAGTAAAGAATTTGGAACATACCGTGGATTTGGCCAAGAAATATAATAAACCTGTTATTGTAACTGAATCCGGCAGCGGTTATGCCCTGCCTTCTGGCGGGGAAGACTTGTCTGCTTTTGCAGCAAACCGTACCACAGAGCTTTACAGCACGTTAACCATGGTGTATCCTCAGGTGAAAGCGATTTTGCACTTTAACAATAATATGGGCGGCTATCGCTATGCACTGGAAGGAAATGCTACGGTGCAGTCTGCCTACCAAAATGCCATTGCACAGAATCCTACCTTTGTTTCTTCCTTTGGGGCGGCTGCGCCTACCTATGTGCCATTAAGTCAGGCCAAAGGCTTAAACGGTTCTTCTGTTACCCTGCGGGCTTACTGTGATGTGCCAAACCAGGCCGTAACAGTGACCTACACGTTGGATGGTACGCAAGTGGGTTCTTCTAATGCAATGCCTTTTAGCTATACGTTAAACGTTGCCTCTTTGACCACAGGCAACCATACGCTGCAGGTGAAATTTGCTGCCACCAATGGATATTCCACCACGAAAACCTATACGGTGACCAAGGATGCCAGCGGCTTAATTTCTTTCGCTCAGCAATAAGCAGGTTATCGCGATAGCGTTTGAACGAAGATGAAAGAATTTGTTTTTGGGGACGGCGTCCCTTCCTGTTAGGGAAGGCGGCGCCGCCTTTTCTTCTTTCAAAATGGCAAAAAGGGACGGCAGCATAAGCCTGGTGTTTCAACAGAAAACAGAAAAAGAAAAAAGAGGGTTCTCACCTGGCCTGGCTTGAAAAAACAAAGAAACTATGATATACTAAAAAACTGAATTGTTTGTCAAATTATGATGGAAAGGATTGTTTCCATGAGGAAGAATTACCGTTCTGCCTTTTTTTCTCAAGAGCCATTTGTGCAGGAGATCCGGGCCTGGAATGAATCATACGAAAAAGAAACGGGCCGTAAGCGCCGTTTCTTTTGTTTTACCATGGGCTGTCAAATGAATGCCCATGATTCGGAAAAAATCGTTGGTATGCTTACTGAAATGGGTTATGAGCCAACAACCAGTGAAGAAGAAGCAGATTTTGTGATCTATAATACCTGTTGTATTCGAGAAAATGCAGAGCAAAAGGTCTATGGAAAATTGGGCTGGCTCAGTCATTTAAAACGGAGAAATCCCTATCTGATCATTGCTTTATGCGGCTGTATGGTGCAGCAGGATTCGGTACTGGAAAAGCTCAAAAAATCTTATGCCTATGTGGATCTGGTTTTTGGCACCCATAATCTTTACCGCTTGCCGGCGCTTTTAGAAACGTATCTAAACACCGGAGAGCCGGTATGGGATATCTGGCAGGAATCGAAGGAAATTGTGGAAGATATGCCCAGCACCCGCGGCAGGGCGTTTCAAGCCAGCGTCAATATTATGTATGGCTGCAACAATTTTTGTACTTATTGTATTGTTCCCTATGTCCGCGGCAGGGAGCGAAGCCGTTCGATGGCGGATATTTTAGAAGAAGTGCGCCGTTTGGCAGAGGATGGCGTAAAGGAGATTCTCTTTTTGGGGCAAAATGTCAATTCCTATGGTAAAACCTTGACGCCGCCGGTGCCCTTTGCCACATTGCTGCGAGAGGCGGCAAAAATTGATGGCATAGAGCGCATCCGGTTTATGACCAGCCATCCCAAAGACCTTTCGGATGAATTGATTGCCGCTATGGCGGAAACAAAGAAGGTTTGTCATTACCTCCATTTGCCCATTCAAAGCGGCTCCAGCCGCATTTTAAAAGCCATGAACCGCCGTTATACCAAACAGCAATATCTGGATTTGGTGGATCGGCTGCGAGCGGCGATACCTGATATTTTTCTTTCTACGGATATTATCGTAGGCTTTCCGGGGGAAACGGAAGAGGATTTTGAAGAGACGTTGGATGTGGTGCGCCGGGTGGGGTATGCAACGGCGTTTACCTTCCTTTATTCAAAACGCACTGGTACGCCTGCTGCAGTGATGGAAAACCAGGTGGACGAAGAGACGGCTCACCAGCGGTTTGACCGGCTGTTAGCAGAATTAAATCCCCGCATCCATGATCTTCATGAAAGTCTGGTGGGCCAGGTGCTGGATGTATTGGTGGAAGAAGAAAGCCGCCAGGGCCAGGGAATGGTTTCCGGACGGACGGAGCAAAATACGTTAGTACACTTTGCCGCAGGGCCGGAATCCATCGGGCAGATTGTTCCGGTGCGGTTAACCCAAAATAAAACATTCTATTTTATAGGAGAAAGGATTTGAGACCATGAGCAGCACAATTTTTGATCAAGTAAGAAAACTGGGTAACGATATTTTAGAAGGGGAAGAGGGACAGAAGCTTTACGCCGCACAAAAAGCCTATGAAAATGATCCTCAGGCAAAAGCTTTGGTGGAAGAATATACAAAAATGAAAGATGAATGGCAGCAAATTATGAGCGACCCTGATGGAGATAAGGCTCGGCTGACAGAGCTGGGGGATTTAATCGTAAAAAAAGAAGAAGAGATCAAAAATGCCCCTACCACAAAAGAACTTTTGCAGGCAGAAAGCGACTTTACCGCCTTTGTTAACTCTGTTTTTAATCTTTTGAGCGCCACCATTCAGGGACAGGATGTTACCTCTGGCGCCTGCGATCCCAGCAGTTGTGCCTCTTGCAGCGGCTGCTGCTGATCATACCGCAAAGATAGGCAAAAAATAGGGCGAAAGGAGGGCCGGGCCATGGCGAAGATTACGCCGATGATGGAGCAATATTTCCAAATCAAAAAAGAATATGAGGACTGCCTATTGTTTTTTCGTCTGGGCGATTTTTATGAAATGTTCTTTGATGATGCCAAAACGGCTAGCCGAGAGCTGGATCTAACGCTGACGGGGAAAAGCTGGGGCCAGGCCGAACGTGCACCGATGTGCGGTATTCCCTATCATAGCGCCGATGTATATATTGCCCGGCTGGTGGAGAAGGGATACCGCGTGGCCATTTGCGAGCAGATGGAAGACCCCCGCTTTGCCAAAGGCTTGGTGAAGCGGGAGGTGGTGCGGATTATTACACCCGGCACCATTACAGACAGCGCCGCATTGGATGAGACGAAAAATAATTATATTGCTTCCGTATACTGCGATAAAAAAGGGTATGGCTTTAGTCTTTGCGATGTTTCCACGGGGGAATTTCTGGCCACAGAATTTCCATCGCTAAAAAACGGAGACCGGCTTTTGGATGAACTTTCCAAGTTTCAGCCGGCGGAGATCATCTGTAATGAAGGCCTCCTGTCTACCAAAGTGGGGCAGCAGATTCCCCGGCGCTTGGGGCGCAAAGTAGAACCTTGCGGGGACTGGATGTTTCGCCAGCAGGAAGCGGCAAAATGCCTTTGCCGTCATTTTCGGGTGAAATCCGTAGATGGGCTGGGGCTAAAGGATCATGTGATGGCCCTTTGCGCCAGCGGGAGTTTGTTGTGCTATTTGCAGGATATGCAAAAAAGCGATTTACACCATGTTAGCCATCTAAACCTTTACCGTACTGCTGCCTACATGGCCTTGGATGCATCTAGCCGCCGAAATTTGGAATTGACCGAAAGTATGCGTGACCGGGGCAAGCGGGGCACGCTGCTTTGGGTACTGGATAAGACGAAAACTGCTATGGGCGCCAGGATGCTGCGCCGATGGGTAGAACAGCCGTTATTGGAGCGGCAGGAAATTCAAAAACGGCTGGATGCGGTGGAGGAGCTGAAAAATGAGCTCTTCTTACGTGAAGAAATCAAAGAGCTGCTTAGCCCCATTTTGGATATGGAGCGTCTTTTTAGCAAAGTGGTTTACCAGTCGGCAAATGCCCGGGATTTATTGGCCTTAAAAAACTCTTTGGGCCAGGTCCCTGCTTTAAAGCAGGCATTATCTCAGGCGCAAAGTCTTTACTTAAAAAGCCTTGCAGCGCAGCTGGACGGATTGCCTGACATTTTTCAGCTTTTGGATCAATCCATCGTTCAGGAGGATCCCCCCTTTACCATTCGGGAGGGTGGGATCATCAAAGAAGGATTTGACCCAGAACTTGATACCCTCATCCACGCACAAAAAGAGGGTGGAAAATGGGTAGAGGAGCTGGAAGAAAAGGAGCGGGAGCTAACAGGGATCAAAAACCTGAAAGTAAGGTATAATAAAGTTTTCGGCTATTATATTGAGGTGACAAAGTCCAATTTATCTTTGGTACCAGACCGATATATGCGCAAGCAGACACTGGCGGCCTGTGAGCGGTATATTACCACCGAGCTAAGTGATCTAGCCGATCTGATTTTGGGGTCAGCAGAAAAGAAAGTGGATTTGGAGTATCGTCTTTTTTGTGATATTCGGGACAAAGTGGCGGCAGAGGTGGAACATTTACAGCAAACAGCTGACAGGGTAGCCATCATTGATGCACTGCAATCTTTAGCCGATGTGGCTGAAAGCCAGGGATATGAAAAGCCGGAAATCAGTGATGATGGTATCATCGATATCCGTCAAGGACGCCATCCTGTGGTGGAAAAGATGTTGGATGAACCATTTATTCCTAACGATACATTCTTGGATGAACAAGAAAACCGCCTTTCTATTATCACTGGTCCCAATATGGCAGGCAAATCCACCTATATGCGTCAGACGGCATTAATCGTGCTTATGGCGCAGATGGGCAGTTTTGTGCCGGCCCAACAGGCTCACATTGGTTTGGTGGATCGGATTTTCACCCGGGTGGGCGCCAGTGATGATCTGGCTAGCGGGCAAAGCACTTTTATGCTGGAGATGGTGGAAGTGGCAAACATCCTAAATAATACCACCAAAAACAGCTTACTTATTTTGGATGAAATTGGCCGGGGCACCAGCACTTTTGATGGCTTAGCCATTGCTTGGAGTGTGTTAGAATATATTTGTGATCCGAAGATCATCGGGGCAAAGACACTCTTTGCCACTCATTACCATGAACTGACGGAATTAGAGGGGAAACTTTCTGGTGTAAAAAATTACTGCGTTACCGTGCAAGAGCAGGAGGGAAATGTGATCTTTCTGCGGAAAATTGTACGAGGCGGCGCGGATCATAGCTATGGCATCCAAGTGGGCCAACTGGCGGGACTGCCATATAAGGTCATCCGCCGGGCCAAAGAGATTTTAAAACAGCTCAATGCGGCCGATGTTACAAAACAAACAAGAAAATTGGCCAAAGAAGCCCAGCAAAAGGAAGTACAGGGCAGTCAGATGGATCTTTTTACAGCAAAAGATGCTTATCTGGCTCAAGAATTACTGCGGATTGATCTCAATACGATTACGCCGCTGCAGGCGGTGCAGTTTTTAGATCAACTGCAAAAAAAGGCAAAAGGGCTGTAAGACGCTTTGCTCATCAAAGGGAGAAAGGAGGCGTTATCTGTGGGTCAGATTCATTTGTTAGATACCAACACCATCAATCAGATTGCGGCAGGAGAAGTGATTGAGCGGCCGGCAGCGGTGGTCAAAGAGTTGGTGGAAAATGCCATTGATGCGGGGGCTACGGCCATTACTGTGGAGATACGGGATGGCGGTATTACGTTTTTGCGGGTAAGCGATAATGGATCAGGCATTGATGCCGCGCAGGCGCCTCTGGCTTTTGAGCGCCATGCCACCAGTAAAATCACCACGATCAACGATCTGGACACGGTATATTCCTTGGGGTTTCGCGGAGAAGCGCTGGCCAGTATTGCTGCTGTGGGCCGTGTGACTATGGTGACAAAAACAGCTGCCCAGGAGGTGGCCCTTTGTCTGAAGATTGAAGGTGGAACCACCCTTTCTTCTACGCCTTGCGCCGGTCCTACCGGCACGAGTGTGACGGTGGAAAACCTTTTTTATAATGTGCCGGCCAGAAAGAAATTTCTCAAAAAACCCGCAACAGAAAGCGGTTATATCACGGATGTGGTCCATAAATTAGCGTTAGCCCATCCAGATATCTCCTTTCAATATAAAAATAACCAAAATATTTTGCTGCATACCAGCGGCAATCATGATTTAAAAACAGCGGTCTTCCATGTGTATGGAAAGGAAGTCAGTCAGAAAATGCTGCCCCTATCTGCACAAATGAATGATTGGAAGGTGGAAGGGCTCATTGGCCGGCCAGAGCTTTCCCGCGGTAATCGCGGGTATGAAAATTTGTTTATCAACGGCCGGTTTGTGAAAAATGAAGTGGTGAGCCAAGCCGTGGAAGACGCTTATCGGACCAGGCTGATGATCGGAAAGTTTCCGGTATTTGTGCTGAACCTATCTTTAAAAGCAGATATGGTGGATGTCAATGTCCATCCGGCAAAACTGACGGTGCGGTTTCGAGAGGACGATCTGATTTATGACTTTATTTACCACGCCGTGTTAGAGGTGCTGGAAAAAGAGGTGCTGATCCCTTCTGGCAATTGGGAAAGTAAGCCCTCTGACCGCACCAAAACGTTTCTTGGCACAAAAGGGCTGCAGCAAAAAATGGCACAGGTGGAAGAAACGGCGAAAGAACGCCGCGCCAGGGAAAAATGGGAAGAAGAAGAAGCCCATGCTATCATCCGACAGGATGTATTAGCTTCAAACAAAGAAACTGGTGTTTCTTATCCCGTCCGGCAGGATCAACCACTGCCCATGGAAGAATTACAAAAGCTGTATCAGGCAGAAATGGCTTCAGATCAGGTGCGTGGTGGAAAAAACGTAGTCAAAGAAGGGGAAATGGGCTATCTGCCGGATGTGGATTATGGCCAGGAGATGATGCCTGCCGGCGGAACATCAAAAGAAGAAACGGCTCAGGAAAAACAATCTTTACCGGCAGATGGATCGCCAATGAAGCGGTATTTTACCAATTATCGTATTATTGGCCAGGTTTTTCAAACCTATTGGATTGTGGAGCAGGAGGACAGCCTTTTTCTCATTGATCAACATGCTGCCCATGAACGGGTGCTTTTTGAACAGTTTTATCAAAAGTTTCAAACGGGAGATGTGGTGCGCCAACGCCTGTTAGAACCAGTCGTTTTATCTTTGACAGATCGAGAGAAAGAAGTGCTTTACCAGCAAAAAGAGCAGCTGGAATCGTTTGGCTTTGAAGTGGAGCAGATGGATGAAAACACCTTTTTGCTGCGGGAGGTGCCTTATCTCTTTGATGAGCCGGCGAATGCAGATTTCTTTTTAGAAATGCTGGACAAACTGGGACAGGCAGGCCCCACCGACCCTTACCAAGAGCGGCTTTTACGCATTGCTACTATGGCTTGTAAAGCCGCAGTAAAAGCCCACGACCGTCTCTCTGTGGCGGAAGGCCGGGCTTTGGTGGAACAACTGATGACACTGGAAAACCCTTTCACCTGTCCTCATGGCCGCCCCACCATCATTGAACTAACGAAGTATGAACTAGAAAAAAAATTCAAAAGGATCGTGTAACCCATGAAGCCACCTTTACTCATCATTGCCGGTCCTACAGCCAGCGGAAAAACTGCCGCTGCAGTGGAAACGGCAAAACGGTTAAACGGCGCCATCATCTCAGCCGATAGTATGCAAGTTTACCGGGGGATGGATATTGGCACAGCTACCCCTACGCTCCAGGAGCGGGAGGGGATTGCGCATTATTTTTTGGATGAATGGGCGCCGGACGAGCCTGGAAACGCTATGCGGTTTCAAGCCCGGGCCAAAGCAGCCATCCAGGAGATCCAGCAACAGGGAATGTTGCCCATATTGGCCGGCGGCACGGGGTTTTATATCCAGGCGCTATTATATGATAATGAGTTTGTGCCGGTGACAGATCAGATGCGTCAGGCAGAACGCCAAGTGGCACAGCTGTACGCAGAACAAGGAGAGGCCGGCTTATTTGAAGCGTTGCGCCAGGTGGATGCAGACTATGCTGCTATGGTACATCCCCATAATGTCAAACGGGTGATGCGTGCCCTTTGTTATTACTTGGAAACCGGGGAACAGATGAGTCACCATAATGCCATGGCGCGCCAAAAGCCTTCGCCCTATGATTATCTTTTTGTGGTACTGGATATGGATCGGGAAGTACTCTATCATCGCATTGACAGCCGGGTAGATCAAATGATGGCCTCTGGTTTGCTGGAGGAAGTAGAGCGTCTAGTGGCAGCGGGCTATGATCCTTCCTTTCCTTCCATGCAAGGTCTAGGGTATAAAGAAATGATCCCTGTCCTTAATGGAGAATGTACTGCAGAGGCGGCGGCAGAAGAACTAAAAAAACGCACCCGTCACTTTGCCAAGCGTCAGCTTACCTGGTTTCGGCGGCAAAAGGATGCCATTTGGCTTCCGGTGACGGGAAAAACAGCAACAGATGTTGCCGAAGATATCGTCTCCCTTTGGCAAAATAGATAGGAGTTTAGTATCATGGAATATAATGATTTGATTCAAAATGGGTTT
>CAJFIN010000062.1 GCA_904381335.1 Candidatus Neoanaerotignum galli
AATCGGGGCAATCCCGCTAGGAAAAAGGCGAAAGCTTGGGCGAAAAGAGGTTCATATCTAAGAATAGGGATGCATATAGTTAGGAGAAAGCATCCAAACGCCGTAAAACGGCAAAGAGGAGGAAAAGATATGACAAAAGAGATCTTAGCACAGCCAAGTCAAGCCAACAAAATGACAAATCAGATCATGGTCAGCGGCAGTGTGGCAGAGCCTTGCCGGTTTAGTCACCGTGTCTATGGCGAAAGTTTTTATGAATTTTTGCTGGTGACCAACCGGCTTAGTGGCACATCAGACCATCTGCCGGTGTTATTTTCTGCCCGGGTTTCCACATTGCCCAAAGTGGGAGAACATGTGTCCGTGACAGGGCAGATTCGCAGCTGTAATCGTATGGAAAATGGTAAAAACCGGCTTATATTGCGGGTTTTTGCAAAAAATATTGCCTTTGGCACACAGGAAGACAGCAATGAGGTTTTTTTGCAGGGGCATTTATGCAAGATGCCAGTACACCGGGTAACGCCTTTTGGTCGGGAAATTTGCGATGTACTACTGGCAGTGAATCGAAATTTTGGAAAGAGCGATTACATCCCGTGCATTTTTTGGGGAAGGAATGCACAACTGGCAGCTGAAAAAGAGATAGGGTCATTGCTGAAAGTCTGGGGAAGAATGCAAAGCCGCATGTACCAGAAGCGATTGGAAACGGGCGTGGAGGAGCGAACGGCGTATGAAGTGTCAGCTAGCCGGGTGGAGTTTCAAGCGGATTGACTTTTTTGGTGGATTTTAGTACAATAGAATTAACAAAAACATCAAAGGAACATTTTTTCAGCATGCGCAGTTGAGACGAAAGAGAAGAATCGTCAGGAGGGATTTCCATGAAAGCAACTGTATATTTGGAATATGGCCCGTATCAAGTGACGGAAAAGCAAGTGCTTGACAAAATTAAGGAACTTTGGGTACAGCAGGGGAAAAAGATTAAGGAGATCTCTGCACTGGATGTTTACTATAAATCGGAAGAAGGCATGTGCTACTACATTATCCATCAAGGCAAAGAAGAGGAAAAAGGTGGCTTTTTCCTGGGAAGCCTAACAAAAGACGAATAAGACGGCGAAAGGTGCGAATGGGACGTGCAAAACGGAACAATGTCAATGTATTATGGCAATGGGAAAGGAAAGACGGCACTGGCAATGGGACAAGGAATCCGGGCCATAGCCAAAGGCAAACGAGTCGGCATGATTCAGTTTTTGGATTACTATGAGTTTCAGGAATTTCAGCCCCTAAAAAGTATGGAGCCAAATTTCCGTGTATTTAAATTCCAAAAGGAAAAGGAATTGCCAGATGAAACATCAGGGCTGAAAAACGAGGTTGCTCAAGCATTAATCTTTGCAAAAAAGATCCTGGAAACGGGAGAATATGATCTTGTGATTCTGGATGGGATTTTGGATGCTGTGGGCAGACATGCTCTTTCGGAAGAGGAAGTGCTGGAGCTGCTGGAAAAGCGCAGTTATGATGTGGATGTGGTGTTGACAGGTACGGCACACTGTAGTCGGATTCTGGCAGCTTGTTCGTATGTATGCCATATGGAAACAGAAAAAGAAGCCTAAGGCGAAGAGCCTGCATGAAAAAAGCGGAACGCTGAAAGTTAGCGTCCGCTTTTTTGTGTGTGCAGTACAGTGGATAGAGAGGAACAATTTCCAAAGATCTCACTGTTGCTTTTTGGTATAATTTAAGAAATGGTTTACAACCCGGAACCCCATTTTTTGATACACAGGTTCACCATAAACGGAAGCTTGCAAGCTGGCTTTTGAACAGCCGGCAGCCTTTGCATCATTTAGCACGGTTCTCATCAATGCAGTGGCAATTCCCTTATGGCGATATTCTGGTAAAGTGGAGACGTTAAAAATTCCGGCATTATTCCCATCAAGATAGAGCTGCACAGTGCCCACCATCATGCCGCGATCCTCATAGGCATAAAAAAGGTTTGATTCATCCTGAATGAGTTGACGATAGGCTTCAGGTGCAGGCAAATTGCCAAAGCCTCGACTTACGGCAGTGGACCAATCGTCAATGTCTTCTTCAAAAATGCGGCGGATTTGCGATGGCTGAGGGGTTGGCTGCCATTGTGGCAGATCATAGACCATGCCTTTTTGGGGCTTAAGTAAAGAAAAGCCCCGCTGGGTCAGATCTTCTTCCCATTCAGGATAGAGATCTTCGGTGATAAAACTGAGGATGAGGTCCCCTTCTGGCGCATGGTAAATTTGTTCTAAATGACGCCAAAAGTCAGGGTCATTGGGGTTGGCAGAAAAAATATGGATTCGGTGATACCAGCAGCCGGGTATATTACGATACCAGCGCCAATGGTCTGTTTCTTCCATCGATGTATGGCATAGCTGTGAGAGCAGACGAGCTTCGTCACACAGGCACTCCGCCGTTAAATAAGAGTCAGTTTTATTCATTGCAGGTGATCCCCCTTTTCATTTGATGGTGAAAATCATATGGCAAAAAGTTTTGTCACAATTATACCATAGAACGAGGCGTAGAAAAATAGGGAAGGAATAGGTTTTTTGAATTTTATATGATGAAACAATCGCTGTCAAATTGGATTGGTAAAATGGAAAGAGAGCAGGTACAAAACCAGCTTGCATGATGAATCGCCATGATAAGCCATCATCCTAGTTTTACCCATAGAACTACAGAGGAATGATGGGGAGAAAACGATGGTAGAGGCTTTCACTATCTCTGTTTCGCATGATCTACGAAGTGCAGGGGATGGTGTTGACGAAGCAAAAAAATGCTGCCCTTTCCGCAATGGAAAAGGACAGCATTAGAACGCCGGTCGTTGTTTGGCTGATACGAAATACAGCTATTGTTGTCAGGCTAGACAATGAATAAGGAAAAACAAAAAAGGAGTGGTAGTCCACTCCTTTTCTCGTTGGGTATGGATACAGCCAAGGGCGAATCCATACGGAAGCAGGGGCAAAAGGACTCGAACCCTTGACATTTGGTTTTGGAGACCAACGTTCTACCAACTGAACTATACCCCTAAAATGAACGGAGAAGATGGGATTTGAACCCATGCGCCGCTATTAACGACCTATCCGCTTTCCAGGCGAACCCCTTCAACCACTTGGGTACTTCTCCAAATCGCTGTCTATTCGCAGTAAAAGCGGAGAGGGTGGGATTCGAACCCACGGCCCCTTGCGGAGTCACCGGTTTTCAAGACCGGCTCCTTAAACCACTCGGACACCTCTCCACAGGTATCTGCATCAGGTGTGCTGCGAACAAAAAATATGATACCTGTTTTTTTAAGATTTGTCAAGCTCTTTTCCTAATTTTTTCTGCTTTTTTCTTTTCGCAGATAAATAGCCGCCTATGCGTCCGCTATCCCGAGCAGAAAGTCCCCGCCAGCCATGCTGGATTACGGCATCTAAAAGCCCCAGTTCTTCTGCTGCCTCATATTTTTCCCGGTCTTGCTGAGATAAAAAAGAAAAATCCATGGTAATCCCTCCTGCAGACGATTCTTATTTTCTGTTAGGATGCGCCAAAAGGGAAAAAATATCCGAAAGCATTTGACATGGGGGAGAAATCATGTTAGGATGTTGGTAGAAAAAAGAAGTAGAGGTGCGATGTTCATGAGTCTGGCTGCGGATGCCGTTTGGGGCAGATGAGGCGTCATCAAAGGGGACATTGCCGAAGGTTTTACGAACCAAACACGCAAAGCCTGGTTGTACTGTGTGAAGAACCTTGCAACTGTCATCTTTTGTCAGATGGAGCGCTACTCAAACGAAACAAAGGCAGATGAATTGTCCTTTGGCTTTGACCGGCGCAAAAGTGCGGCGGTTTTTTTGTTTCCATCGTCAAAAAGAGAATTTGGTAGGAGTGATTAAATCATGAAGAAAGTAAACCTGGCTGTTGTGGGCGCTACAGGTATGGTGGGCCGTACCTTTTTGAAAGTGCTGGAAGAGAGGGATTTCCCCATTGATAACTTTTATGTAATGGCCTCTGCCCGTTCCGCTGGACAGAAACTGACCTTCCGGGGAAAAGAATATGTTGTGGAGGAATTGACGGAACATTCATTTGATAAACCGATTGATATCGCCCTCTTTTCTGCTGGTGGTTCAACCAGTGCGAAATTTGCCCCGATTGCAGCAGAACATGGCGTTGTGGTAGTGGATAACTCTGCTCAATGGCGGATGGACCCTGAAGTTCCTTTGGTGGTGCCAGAAGTAAACCCAGAGGATATTCGCTGGAATAAAGGGATCATCGCAAATCCCAACTGCTCTACCATTCAAGCGATGGTGGCTTTAAAACCACTGGATGATCTGTTGGGCATCAAACGGGTAGTATACTCCACCTATCAAGCTGTTAGCGGCGCCGGCGTAGCTGGATGGAAAGATTTGGAGGATGGCCTGAAGGGTATGCCACCAAAGAAATTCCCTCATCCCATTGCCAATAACTGTCTGCCTCACATCGATATTTTCTTGGAAAACGGTTATACCAAAGAGGAAATGAAGATGATCTGGGAGACCAGAAAGATTTTGCATCATGACCAATTGAAAGTGACGGCAACCACGGTGCGTGTGCCGGTATTTTCTAGTCACAGCGAATCCATCAATATTGAGTTTTTACGGCCGTTTGAAATAGAAGAGATTTATGATGCTTTGGAAAAAGCACCTGGGCTGGTAGTTGTGGATGATCCTGCCCATGATAAGTATCCGCTGGCTGTGGATGCGGCTGGAAAGGACGAAGTGTTTGTGGGCCGCATTCGCCGGGATGAAAGCGTGGATAACGGTATCAATATTTGGGTTGTGGCTGATAACATTCGGAAAGGCGCTGCCACCAATGCCGTTCAGATTGCAGAGCTTTTAGTGAAGAATATGGAATAAAAGCGCCCTATGGCGTAAGGAAAAGAAAGGAGCAAGTACTATGGCTATATTTGAAGGTTCCGCTGTTGCCATCATTACCCCATTTTTTGAAGATGGTTCGGTAAATTATCCTGTATTGGAAGAATTGATTGAGTTTCATATAAAAAATCATACGGACGCCATTGTGATTGCGGGCACCACGGGCGAAAGCTCTGTTATGACCGATGATGACCAGATTGAAGTGATCCGGTTTACAGTGGAAAAAACGGCACATCGGATTCCTGTGATTGCTGGTACAGGCTCCAATGAAACCAAACATGCCATCATACTAGCAAAACGGGCAGAAGAGGCCGGTGTAGATGCACTGCTGATTGTGACGCCATATTATAACAAGACTACCCAAAAGGGCCTGATTCAACATTATACGGCCATTGCTGAAAGCGTACATACACCGATTATCCTTTACAGTGTAGCCAGCCGGACGGGATTAAACATTACCCCAGAAACGGTGTATGCTCTCTCAAAAGTGAAAAACATTGTCGGAATCAAAGAGGCCAGCGGTGATTTATCTCAGATTGCTAAAATTTCGGCATTGTGCGGCCCTGATTTTGCGATTTATTCTGGAAATGATGACCAGACGCTGCCGATCTTGTCAGTGGGCGGCAAAGGCGTTATCTCTGTTTTGGCCAATGTGATGCCACAGCAAGTGCATGATATGTGCCAGAACTTCTTTGAGGGAAAAGTGGCGCAGGCACAAAAAACATTTTTGTCTACGCTGCATTTGGCAAATACCCTCTTTATTGAAACCAATCCTATCCCTGTGAAAGCGGCTGTGAATCTCATTGGGTTTGCTGCTGGCCCCACAGTAGCACCGTTATATCCCATGGAAGAGGGAAATTTAGCAAAACTGAAAGAAGCCATGAAAGAGCAAGGGCTTATTTAAGCGAAGATATAGGCGGGTCAGTCTACGGCCCGCTTTTTCTTTTTATCGGACGAGGAGAAAGGAGTGTTTTTCGATGGTGAAAGTGCTGTTACATGGATGCGGCGGAAAAATGGGCCGTGTGGTGGTGCAAGTGATTGCTGGGCAGGACGATGTGGAAATTTGTGCGGGAATCGATCCCAGAACGCCTGAGGCAGCATATCCTGTTTATGCGGCGGTCAACGAATTTTCTGGCAAAGCGGATGTTATCATTGACTTTTCTACAGCACCAGCCGTTCCGGCGCTGCTGACCTATGCGAGAGAAACGAAAACACCATTGGTATTATGCACAACGGGGCTTTCGGAAGAAATGCTGGCCCAGATGAGGGAAGCGGCAAAAGAAACAGCGATTTTGCGCAGCGCCAATATGTCAGTGGGGGTGAATTTACTGCTGGGCCTGGTGAAGCAAGCAGCCCAGACTTTGTTTGAAAGTGGATTTGATATTGAAGTGGTAGAAAAACATCACAATCAAAAGATCGATGCGCCCAGTGGCACGGCCTTAGCATTAGCTGATGCGGCAAAAGAAGGTGCTGGCGAAGCAATGACCTATGTTTATGATCGGACAGGAAAACGGGAAAAACGCACGAAAAATGAAATTGGGATTCACGCCATCCGCGGAGGTACGATTGTTGGGGAACACGATGTGATTTTCGCAGGCCGGGACGAGATTGTTACCTTGAGCCACACGGCCATGAGTAAAGAAATTTTTGCCGTGGGTGCAGTGAAGGCGGCAAAATTCTTAGCTGGAAAACCCGCTGGCTTATATGATATGAAAGATGTTTTAGGACTGTAATATATGCAGTTCTAAAAAGAAAAGCCCTGACAAATGACAGGGCTTTTTTGTGTGGAAAAGGGAAGGGATGGCTAGACGATCTCCTGATCTAGGGCATCGAATTTTGGTGTGGAAAAGAAGTCTCCCAGGGTGATATCCAGCCCATCACAAATTTTCTTTACTGTCAATACAGA
The DNA here is from genome assembly GCA_904381335.1 of Candidatus Neoanaerotignum galli. Taxonomy (GTDB): domain Bacteria; phylum Bacillota; class Clostridia; order Lachnospirales; family Anaerotignaceae; genus Neoanaerotignum; species Neoanaerotignum galli. The sequence goes on from CAJFIN010000062.1 coordinate 6,805, forward strand.
CACATCTCGCCGGCGTGGGTCTAAAAGGCTATAAATGGTGGAAGGAGTGATGCCGGCACGGGTGGCCAGTTCATTGGGACGAATCTCGTATATTTGGCATAATTCCCGCACACGGTCTGCCACAGCGTCTTTGACATTCATTTCATCACCTCAAGAAAATTGTAGAAAAAACAACGCAAATGCGTATACGCACTTGCGTAATTTTGGGAATTGAGGTATACTGAAAAAACCAGCCAAGGAAGGATAGACACACAAAGTTAAAGAAGGGGTTTTACCATAAAGAACGAAAAAAACTGCATTTTAGCAGTTTTTCGACAGCAAAGGGATGATCCTAGAAGGGCTGAAATAGGATTCGGAACAAAAAATGTGCGGATTTTTAGTCTCCGAAAAAAAAGAGCAGGGCATTTGCCCTGCTCTTTTATGACAAAAATAGCATTATGTAAGATGTGAGAACGAATGTTAGGTCATAAAGCAAGATTCTTTTTTGACCGGAAGGTTTGTTCTTGAGTGAAGGTGAGAAAGGCGGCCATAGCCTGAGTGACATAACGGTTTTTCTTATGAGCGAAAACAATATCGCGCTGGGCCAAAGGACTTTCTACTTTATAAATGCAAACTTCTTTTCTGGGATAGCCGTATAGCAACATCTTGTCGGTGATAAAGGCAATGCCCATGCCTAGACAGGAAATATGGTAGCTTGTCATTAGCTGGTCAAGATACATGGCCACATGAGGGGTAAAACCGGCTTCCTGGCAAAGGGAAAGGGCTCTTTCGCCCATGTCATTGCCTTTACGCAGCAGCAAAAAAGGCTCTCTTGCAAACAAAGAAAGGGATACGGCAGGAAAATCTGGACGCAGATGACGTTCTTTACGGATATCTTCGATGGATAAAGCGTATTTTTTTAGTTGTTGATTCAGGGGATAGATGGCAGGGACTGCCACCATCACATGTTCTTTTAAAATGGGGTACGAGGTATAATGACGAGGATTAAACTCAAAACTATCCATCACCAGGTCCAATTCGTCCGATAAAAGGGCCTGATTTAACTGGGCAAGATGAGCCTCATACAGATCAATGGTGATGCCGGGATGCAGTTTAGAAAACTTAGAGATGGCATGGGGCAACAAAAAGGAAGAAAAGAAATTCGACCCACCGATTTTAATATGGCCAGCATCCAGATTGGCCATATCATTCAGGCGCCCTAACAGATCATGTTCTTCCTTTAAAATGACTTCCACAGAGGCGATAAATACCCGGCCTGCCTCTGTTAAAGACAAAGGCGAGGTGCTGCGGTCAAAAATAACTACTCCGGCTTCCTGTTCTGCTTTTTTTACAGCAGTTGATAGAGCAGGCTGGGAAAGGCCCAGGTTTGCAGCTGCTTTAGAAAAGTTGCGCTCTTTATATACTTCATAGATATATTTCATATAGGAAAGCATTGCGCGCCTCCTTTTTCTAGTTGATCTTCTGAATAGACTAGGATGCCAGCTTGCTGCAATGCTTGGGCAGCCAGGCCGCTTTCTGGAATCAAATGGCGAGTGAACGTACCATCATACCGGGCATTAAGGCCGCAGGAGGGACTTTTCGATTTGAGAATCGCCCCCTGAGCTTTGGTGAGACGGGCAATCTGCACTGTCAGGCGGGCGCCCAGGAGAAACGCCTCTGTATGGTCAGCGCCATTTTGTTCGATGACTCTCCCTTGATGGATTTCTACCGGGGGACGAGGGGTGGGACGGCCGCCCAATTGTTCTGGACAGACAGGGATGAGGGTATGATGCTGAGATAAGGCCATGATGAACGGCACAGGTTTTGACTGGCCGTCATAACGGCAGGGAAGGCCGAGTAAACACGCGCTAACCAACAAAATCATCCTTCTTCCAGCTCCCCGGTGATATGCCAGCTTTCCACCAGCTGAAGATCTTCGTGCTTTTCTTGAAAAGTATCCAGGGTGTATTGGTTAGCAAAAAGCAGCAGCGGCCGTTCAAAATGATCGAAAGCCAACAAAATGCGGCTGTTTTCAAAACTTTTCAGGGTATCAATATCCACGCCTTTTACCCAGCGCACCACACTGAAAGAGAGTGGTTCCATGCGTACATCGCAGTTATATTCATTTTTCAGCCGGTATTCAAAAACTTCAAACTGCAATTCGCCCACGGCACCCAGAATGACTTCCTGATACTCGTTGGTGTATACCTGGATAGCGCCTTCTTGGGCTAATTGAGCGATGCCTTTTTTAAATTGCTTTGCCTTTAAGGAGTTCACAGGCCGCACCCGGCAAAACAGCTCCGGCGGGAAAGTGGGCAGAGGCTCAAAGAAAAGCTTTTCTTTACTGGTGGTAAGGGTATCACCAATTTGATAGTTGCCTGTGTCGTAGATACCAATGATGTCTCCGGCGATGGCATGATCTACCGTTTCTCGTTCGTTGGCCATCAGCATTGTGCTTTGAGAGAGTTTCATTTGCTTGCCGGTGCGGGAAAGGGTGACGGTCATTCCCCGTTCAAATTGACCGGAGCAAATGCGGACAAAGGCCAGTCGATCCCGATGGGCAGGATTCATATTGGC
>CAJFIN010000063.1 GCA_904381335.1 Candidatus Neoanaerotignum galli
GCAAATCTCCTGTCACCACAAATCGCAGTCCTGCTAAATCCTGCCCCTCATCCGTCATTGCTGCTTCATCAGAAAAGGTCAAAAGCGCCCGGGCTCGCTGCAGCAAAGACAAGTTCTCTTCCAAAGAAAAATAGGAATGAATACTATGGGCAATCACGCTGCCAAAACCATCGATCGTCATCAGATCTTCCTCTGTCATGGAAAGCAGACGATCCCAATCGTTTTTCACTTCTTTACAGAGCAGCTTGGCATTACTCAGCCCCACATGATTGATCCCTAGCGCATAGATAAACCGAGGCATCTCCGCCTGACGGGCGCCTTCAATGGCAGCCCACAGCTTTTGCCAGCTCTTTTGCCCAAACCCTTCCATCTCCTGAATCTGCTGGGCATACCGGTTTAAATGGAATAAGTCTACATACGTTTCCACAAAATTCTGATCCACAAACTTTTTTATGGTCTCCTCAGAAAGCCCCTCAATATTCATGGCATTACGGGAGGCAAAATGGGTCAGCCGCAGCACCCGCTGGGCATGACAGTTGGGATTGGTGCAATAAAGCGCCTCTCCTTCCCGCAAGGCCCGGATTTCTGTCTCCCCGCCGCAAACAAGGCATCGCTTTGGTATTGGCGCATGGCCAGAGCGAGTGAGGTTTTCGGCAATTTGCGGAATAATCATATTGGCCTTATAGACCAAAATTTCATCTCCTATGCCCAGCTGCAGCTCTTTAACAATGCTTACATTATGAACACTGGCCCGGTTGACGGTGGTACCTTCCAGTTCCACTGGATCAAATACAGCCACTGGATTAATGAGCCCCGTTCGGCTAGTGCTCCAGTCGATGGCGCGTAAAATCGTTTTGGCTGTTTCGTCCTTCCATTTTAATGCAATGGAATCCCGAGGAAATTTCGATGTCTCTCCCAGGCTTTGTCCATAGGCGGTACTGTTAAAGGTGAGTACCAGCCCATCGGAAGCCACTGGGTTTTGGGGAATTTTTTTCTCCCATAAAGCCACCGTTTCCGCCAAGGTTTCCTTGGTCACCAGACAATGTTCCACCACCGTAAAGCCCAATGAGGAGAGCCAATCGAGCTGTTTTTCTCTCTCATCAGGCAGCGTAATACCTGAAGCACTCACCAAGGTAAAGGCATAAAAAAGCACATGCCGCCCTGCCGCCACCCGGCTATCCAGCTGTCGGACAGTGCCGCTGCAAAGGTTGCGAGGATTTTTGTATTTTTCTTCATCCGGCAGGCTGTCATTGATACGGGCAAACTCGGCAAAAGAAATTAATCCCTCACCGCGCAGCACAAGTTCCCCAAGAAAAGAAATTTGCACCGGCAAATTTGTAAACACCCTGGCGTTGTGGGTGATATCTTCTCCCACCTCTCCGTTGCCTCGGGTGACAGCCTGGACCAAACGGCCGTTTTCATACCGCAGCACAATGGTTAACCCATCCAACTTCCAGCTCAAAAGCCCCGTCTGATCCCCCAGCCACTGCACCAGCCGTCCCACATCCTTGGTTTTATCCAAGCTCAGCATTCGTTTGGGATGATGCACCTTGGCCAGCCCTTCCAGCACCTCATAGCCAACCTGCTGCGTTGGTGAGGATGCCAGCACCACACCCGCCTGTTTTTCCAGCGATGACAGTTCATCATATAATTTATCATATTCATAATCCGACAGGGGGCTTTCATCCTGCTGATAGTAGGCTTTGCTAGCCGCCGTTAGGAGGGCGGAAAGTTCCTTCATGCGTGCAAAAGTTCGTTCGTCCATTTATTCCTCCACTTTGATCAGTTTCGATAGTTTTGCCATAAATTTCTTCGTTCCTTTGCCGGTAAAAGCCACTTCCACTTCATAATCCGCCCCGGCCGGCCGAATGGCCTTCACTGTGCCAACGCCATATTTGGGCGCCCGGACACTATCTCCCACCGTAAAGGCCGGCACAAAGTTTTCTGGCGCTGGGATTTTTGTTTCTTGAGGTGCTTTCACCCCATAGGCCGCATTTAGCCCCAGTCCGCCGCCCATCAGATAACCTGTTTTCCGGCCTGCATTAAGCCGTGGGCTTGTGGGCATAAATGTCGGCTTTGATCTGCCTTGTACCTCTGTTAGCTCTGCTGGAATCTCATCTAAAAAACGGCTGGGCAAGTTATAAACCGTCTGACCATTTTGCATCCGACAGCGGGCATACGTCAGATACAACTCCTCTTTTGCTCGGGTAATGCCCACATAGCATAGTCGCCGCTCCTCCTGCACATCTTTTTCTTCCCCGCTGACAATGGCCCGATACCCTGGAAAAAGCCCTTCTTCCATGCCACATAAAAACACCACTGGAAATTCCAGTCCCTTGGCGGAATGTAAGGTCATCAGCACCACAGCTTGTTCTCCTTCATCATAGTCGTCCACATCCGCCACCAAAGAAATCTCTTCCAAAAAATCTTCCAATGTGCCATCTGGATTCTTTTCTTGAAATTCTGCCGCCTTGGAGATAAACTCACCAATATTTTCTTTTCTGCCTTCCGCTTCCTCAGTTCCCTCCAGCTCTAACGCCTCATAGTACCCGCTCTTTTGCGCCACCAATTCCAATACTTCTGCCAAAGGCAGCTGTTGGCTTTGTTCTTTTAACGAGGTAAAAAGAGCCTGAAACTCTCCCAGTTTTTTTGCCCGGTTTGAAAGTCCCGCTTCTTCTAAATGGTCTAACGCTGCAAAAAGGCTCATTTCCCGCTCTGCGCCAAAAGCAACCAGTTTTTCCACCGTAGCTTCTCCAATCCCCCGTTTGGGTGTATTGATAATACGCTGAAAGGCCACATCATCGGCAGGGTTCGCCAACAGCTTTAAATAGCCCAACAAATCCATAATTTCTTTCCGGTCATAAAACCGGGTGCCGCCGCACAGCCGGTATGGAATTGACCGGCGAATCATTTGTTCTTCTAGTGCCCGGCTCTGGGCATTGGTGCGGTAAAGCACCGCCATATCCCCATACGGACGGCCTTTTTGCTGCAAAGATTCAATTTTTCCAGCCACAAACCGAGCCTCTTCCCCCTCATTTTCCGCCCGGTGCAGATGAATCTTCGGCCCTTGGGCATTTTCTGTCCACAGAGACTTTTCTTTGCGCTCACTATTATGGGCAATAACCGCATTGGCCGCCGATAAGATGGTTTTTGTGGAACGGTAATTTTGTTCCAGCTTCACCACTTTAGCTCCGGGGAAATCCTTTTCAAAATCTAAAATATTGCGGATATTGGCGCCGCGCCAGCCATAAATGCTTTGGTCATCATCCCCAACCACACAAAGGTTTTGATATTTTTGTGCCAAAAGATGCACCAACACATACTGACTAGTATTGGTATCTTGATATTCATCCACTAAAATATAACGAAACCGCTCCTGATATTTTTCGAGCACTTCTGATACAGTTTGAAACAACAAAACCGTTTGGCAAATCAAGTCGTCAAAATCTAAAGCGTTTGCTGCTTTCAGCTTCCGTTGGTACTCCCGATAGCAGGCGGCAATTTTCGTTTTGCGAAAGTCGTTTTGCGCCTGGGAGGCATATTCTGAAGGAAAAATCAATTCCTCCTTGGCCCGCCCAATCTCAGATAGCACCCCTTTTAGGGGAAATGTTTTGTCCTGTAAAGAAAAATTCAGCCGATGGAACACATCTTTCATGGCTCGTTCCATGTCCTTGCTGTCGTAAATAGAAAATGCCCGGTCATACCCCAGCGCTTCAATTTCTCGGCGCAAGATCTTAACACAGGTGGAATGGAATGTGCTGATCCAGATATCCTTTGCCGCACTGCCCACCAAGGCGTCTACTCGTTCCCGCATTTCCCGGGCGGCCTTATTGGTAAACGTAATCGCCAAAATCTGGTACGGCCGTACTCCCTGTTCCAACAGATGGGCAATACGCACCGTCAACGCTCCTGTTTTCCCGCTGCCAGCCCCGGCCAACACCAACACCGGCCCCTCCGTTTGATCCACGGCCTGCTTCTGCCTGGGGTTTAGTCCTGCATATCCAATCATTTGCTTCTTTCTCTCCTTTTATTCCAATCAAAAACGGCCGCGCCGGGGCCAAAAAAGCTGCCAAACCCAAAAACGGCCGTATCCTCATTTTCTTTCCTTCGCCAGTCTCCTCCCACAAAAGGAGGGTTTACTTATGTATAGTTTAACACAATTGATACGGTTTGAATAGCAAAAAATCGGTTGTTTTTGACACTGGGTTTCTGGTATGATAGAAAAAAGTCCTGACATAAGACAAAAAAGAAAGGAGGGATCTTGGTGGTTTCTGTTGCCCACTGTTCCGATTACGCCTTAGACCATGTCCGGCAAAGCCTTCAAACAGCACTTGCTCCCCTAGGCGGTATCGGCCATTTTTGCCAGCCCGGGGAAACGGTACTTTTAAAAGTAAATTTGATTATGGCCAAACGCCCGGAAGAGGCCGCCACCACTCATCCTGCCCTCGTACAGGCTCTGACAGAACTGATCCAAACCCATGGCTGCCATGTCATCATCGGCGATAGCCCTGGCGGCCCGTTTCACCCAGCCCTGTTAAAAGCGGTCTATCAGACCACAGGCATGACCCAAGTGGCTAAAGAAACCGGCGCTGTGCTAAATTTTGACACCTCCCAAAAAGAAATTCCGTTTCCCTCAGGTGTACAGCAAAAGCGTCTGACCATCGCCAATTATGTGCTCTCGGCGGATCGGGTATTTTCTGTGGCCAAACTAAAATCTCATTGTATGACCAAGTTCACCGGCGCCACAAAAAACCTCTTTGGCGCCATCCCCGGCACAGTAAAAGCAGAATATCATTTTCATTGCCCTTCCCCAGAACAGTTTGCAGATGCTCTGATTGATATTTGCCAATGTGTCCAGCCCTCTCTTTCCTTGTTAGATGGCGTTTGGGCCATGGAAGGGCATGGGCCCACCGGCGGCTCGCCAAAATGGATCGGCGGGTTCATGGCCTCTGAAAGCCCTTATGAACTAGATGCCGTGGCAGCAGATCTGATTGGCCTGGACCGGGCACACTATCCTATGCTGGATCGAATGATTTGCCGCGGCCTGGTGCCTGAAGATCTATCTCAAATTTCTTTGGCTGGGGAGGATCTGGAGATGCTGCGTCCTGCTGACTTTGAGATTCCTAAAACCTCCAGCATCCATTTTTTAGGGGAACATCCACCGGCATTTATCGCTTCTTTTGTGAAAAAAAACCTGGAGCCTCGCCCCACATTTATCAAAGAAAAATGTATCGGCTGCGGCACTTGTGTGCGCAACTGTCCCGCCCATGTGCTTTCTCTTCATCATGGGCTGCCGCAAATCGATCTGGCAAATTGCATCCGATGCTTTTGCTGCCAAGAACTCTGCCCTGCTACGGCAGTGGAAATCAAACGGCCGTTTCTTTTGCGGCTGCTAGGCCGGTTTTAAACGGACTTCTTTTTTGGTCACAAAGAATATCCTGCAAAATAAATCGCCTAACAAAGCCCATACTGTGTAAATAAAAAAGTATCCACCCGCCTAACGGGTGGTTTTTTTTTCGCCATCTGCCCTATACAAAAGCGCCTGTCTGCTCTGATAAATGCCGCTTTGCTACTATCCCTCCTGATGCTTTTTCGCAACTGGGGTTCCTGCCCCAGCCGCCTGCAGCAATTTTACCAACCATAACCTACCATCAAAAATGCCTGCTCTTTAGAAAACCAAACGGCCCTTCCCCATAACCATACGCATAGGTCAATGGGAACAGTCCGTTTTGGGAAGGAAAAAGCATGGTTCGGTCAATGACCGCTAAAACAGGATGGATAAGATGCTTTTTGTTCGCTTGCTTCATATCAGCTCATACCTAGTCGTTCTACAGAAAAAGCCGCTGTGAAAAATGACCCCACTTTTCTTTCCCATCAGTATCTTTACACACGAAAAAGCCGCTCTAGCTCGATCACGGGGTTCTCCTACATGGCTTCCCCCTAGAGGGCAGAAATTATGGTAAGGATGAATGCCCTTTGCCGGACTGCTTTTTACGCCCTAAGCAGAAAATGATTCCGTTTATACTCGATCACGCTGTCTTTCTGCATTTTGGAAAGCTCATTGCACATCGTACTGCGGTCAACATTCAGGTAATCCGCCAACTGTTGACGGTTATACGGAATCAGAAACGCATTACTCCCAGAACGTTTTGCACATTCCGAAAAATAAGACATCAACCGTCCCCGAATGGATTTGGGGCTAGTATGTTGGATTTTTTGGGAAAGCTGAAGGCTTTTGTGGGCACAGACGGTCAGCAGATTCCGGACCAGTCTGGCATGAAATGGGCAGGCATTTGTACAAGTGGTTAAGACACGGTTTACATTCATAAACAGAACAGAAGTATCTTCTACTGCAGAGACAGTGACCATCATTGGCTGCCCTGGCATACAGGCATATACCTCGGCAAAAACGCATCCCAGCGCAACATTTCCCATGATGCTGGTATTGCCCCAAATATCATTGCAGGATATCACCGCCATGCCAGACAGTACCACCCCAATATTTTCTGTCAGACTGCCTTCAGAAAGAATCACTTCTCCTTTTTGAAAGCAACGTTTTGTCGCCGTAAGGCACTTTAAAAGGGACGAAATTTCCTCTTCTTCCAGTCCTCGAAACAGCTGTGTATTCATTAAATGCATCTTTTTCTCCTTTATTTGTTGTTATAACAACGGATTTTCATTTTTTATTTTAGTATACTGTGTCTAGAAAAACAAGAGAAAGGGTGGATTTCACATGATTCGGAAAATAATCCAGATAGATGAAGAAAAATGCAATGGGTGTGGGCAGTGTGCCAACGCCTGCCATGAAGGAGCCATTGGCATGGTCAACGGAAAGGCAAAGCTCCTGCGGGATGATTATTGCGATGGATTAGGGGACTGTCTGCCCGCTTGTCCCACCCATGCCATTTCCTTTATACACCGGGAAGCCGCGGCTTATGACGAAAAGGCCGTGCAGGAAAATCAGAGAAAAAAAGAAGCGCAGCAGCATGCTTTGGATGAGATGTACCATGGATGTCCCGGCAGCCAGATGCAGCGTATTCAGCATACGCCAAGGGCAGCTTCTGCGTCTTTCGTTCCCGCTCAGTCGCAATTAGGGCAATGGCCTTGTCAAATCAAGTTAATCCCCGTCAATGCCCCTTATTTTGACGGGGCAAAATTACTGATTGCTGCAGATTGCAGTGCCTATGCCTATGCCGGAATACATGAAGATTTTATGCGCGGAAAAATTACGCTGATTGGCTGCCCCAAGCTGGATGATGTGGATTACAGTGAAAAACTGACACAGATCATACAAAACAACTCTATCCAAAACATCACCATTGTCCGCATGGAAGTCCCCTGCTGCGGTGGACTAGAAGCTGCTACAAAAAAAGCATTGCAAGCCAGCGGAAAATGCATTCCCTGGCAAGTCGTAACCCTTTCGGTTGATGGTAAAATACTGGAATAATCAGATAGATGCGATGTGCATAAAAAGGAAAACCCTCACATTCGCATAGCGGTTGATGCGAAAAAACAGATTGCTTATCCTCCAGGGCAAGCGGTCAGCAAAACCTGGTGGTACGTCCCCTCCTCTTCTTTGCAAAGAGAGAGGAGCGTTGCGTCCAGGAAACAAGTGGCAATGCGCTTCCTGCTTGGGTGGTATTGGAAAACCATCCTCAATGATACGGACGGGGAATATCGATTACGTGAAGGAGACTCTATAATCATGCCTGCCAGGCGCTCATATGGGGTTGACAGGAATCGTTGAAACTGCCGCTGATTGTTGGGGTTCATCAATTTCAAGCGGATATCCCATAGATGTTTGATAAAAGCAGCAATCATAAAGCCCATCGATTTCCCCATAGGCCGTGGGTTTTGCTGCCATATCTGCAAATACATATGCTCTATACATTGTCAGGGGCACTCATTTTCTGGTTTTTCTATCGCGCTAGCACATGTCTACTCCAATTTTAATCACATTTAGGAGGTTTATATGGAACAAGCAATGTTTTGTTATCAATGTCAGGAAACCGCCGGAGGCAAGGGTTGTACTATCTCCGGCGTATGCGGAAAAAAGTCCGATGTGGCGGCCATGCAGGATCTACTGGTCTATGTTACCAAAGGAATTTCTGCTGTTACAACTGCACTGCGTCAGGAAGGCAAACAGGTCTCTGCGAAAACAAACCACTTAATCACCCTCAATCTATTTACTACCATCACGAACGCAAACTTTGACAAAGAGAGGATTGAGGCAAGGATTCAAACCACCCTGGCCGAAAAAGCTTATTTGCTATCTCAAATCAGCAATCCTTCTGCCCTGCCTGAAGCAGCCACATGGGATGGTGCCGGGGACTGGGCAGACAAAGCCAAAACCATTGGTGTGCTTTCCACAAAAGACGAAGACATCCGTTCGCTGCGAGAGTTGATTACCTACGGTTTAAAGGGACTGGCTGCTTATTCTAAACACGCTAACGCCTTGCGGAAGGATGACGAAGAAGTGGACGCTTTTCTTCAACGAGCACTGGCAGCTACACTGGATGATAGGCTCAGTGCACAAGATCTGATTGATTTGACCCTGGAAACCGGAAAACATGGCGTTTTGGGTATGGCTCTGCTAGACAAAGCGAACACGGAATCCTATGGAAACCCAGAGATCACAAAAGTGTCCCTTGGCGTTGGGAAGCATCCGGGTATCCTGATCTCCGGACACGACCTGCGGGATTTAGAAATGTTGCTAAAGCAGACCCAGGGCACCGGTGTAGATGTCTATACCCATTGTGAAATGCTGCCCGCCCACTACTATCCTGCCTTCAAAAAATACCCTAATTTTAGGGGCAACTATGGCAATGCATGGTGGAAACAAAAAGAGGAATTTGCCTCTTTTCATGGGCCGATCCTCATGACGACCAACTGCATTGTGCCTCCCCAAGATAACTACAAAGACCGCCTTTATACCACCGGTGCCGCTGGATATCCAGGTTGTACCCATATCTCCGGCGAGATTGGAGAGGAAAAGGACTTTTCTGTCATAATTGAACATACAAAAAGATGTCCTGCGCCTAGCGAGATAGAAACAGGAGAGATTACTGGTGGTTTTGCTCATACCCAAGTGTTGGCGCTGGCCAACCAGATCGTTGAAGCAGTAAAAAGCGGCGCCATCAAAAAGTTCGTTGTGATGGCAGGCTGTGATGGCCGAGCTAAAAGCCGAGACTACTATGCCGAATTTGCCAAGGCGCTGCCAAAGGACACTGTAATCCTGACCGCAGGATGTGCCAAATACAAATATAA
>CAJFIN010000064.1 GCA_904381335.1 Candidatus Neoanaerotignum galli
GGATTAGTGCGGGATCAGTTTTTGGCTGGCACCTATGCGGTCAGCATGGAAGCGGACGCTTTTTTAACGGCCAGCCGAATTCCTAGGATTTTTTTTGATGTGGTTTTTGCCTCAGCCATTTCAGCCAGCTTTATTCCCGTTTTTACGGAGTATCTGCAAAAACGGGGCAGGGAGGAAGCATTTGCGCTCTCTCACCGCTTTATCACCCTGATCGGCCTGTTAAGCCTATTGCTGACAGCAGCGGGTATGATTTTTGCCCCTGAGCTGACAGAGCTGTTTGCGGATGGATTTGATGCGGAAACAGCCGCATTATGCACTCAGCTGCTGCGGATTTTATTTCCGGCCACCTTTTTTACGGGCTTGGCTTTTTCTTTTGTGGGTATTCTTCAATCCATGGATGAATTTAATGTGCCGGCGGCCATGAGTATTGCCTCCAATGTGGTCATTATTTTTTATTATATTTTCTTTAACGATACCTTTGGGGTTTATGGTTTGGCGGCGGCTTTTTTATTCGGTTGGGCTATGCAGGCGATTATGCAGGTGCCTGCCCTGAAAAAGAAGCACTATTACTATCGGCCCCGGTTTGATTTTCGAGAAAGTGGCATGAAAAAAATCTTGACCTTGATGTTGCCGGTGATGGTAAGCACTTGGGTACAGCCGATTAATTTGGCCGTGAATACGAAGTATGCCTCCCGGCTGATGGAGGGAGGCGGCGTGTCTGTGGTGGAATATGCCAATACGATTTATTCTATCGTGGTAGGTCTTTTGGTGCTTTCCATAGCCAACGTGATTTTTCCAAAGCTTTCCCGCATGGAGAGCAGCAAAGAGGAAGGCGCCTTTGATGATACAGTGCGAAGAACCATTGAAAGTATGTCCTTTTTGCTGCTGCCTATGACAGTTGGGCTGATGTGTTTAAGTTTACCGGTGGTGCAGTTGATTTACCAGCGGGGGGCATTTGATCAAAACGCAGCCCAAATGACAGGTGGAGCGCTGTTTTTCTTTAGTCTTGGCATGATGGGGTATGGCCTTCAAACCATCTTAAGCCGCGCTTTTTATGCCAAACAAAAGGGAAAAGCACCCCTGATCAGCGGTCTTTGCTCAATCGGGATCAATTTGGTGCTTTGTGCTATTTTATCGCCGCGAATGGGCGTGGAGGGGCTGGCGTTATCTAGCTCTCTTTCGGTGACCGTTTCGGCACTGCTTTTGGTATTGCCCTTAGAAAGGGAACTTCATTTGCTGCAGTGGCCCTTTATCAAGGAGTTGGGCAAAATGCTCTTGGCTTCTTTGGGTATGGGCGCAGTGGTATATGGTGCACTAAATGGTCTAGAGCAAGTGTTGCCGGCAGGATTTTTCGGAACGCTGATGGCAGTGGGTATTACGGCAGTTTTGGGTATTTTGCTCTATGCCATACTGACGGTAGTATTACGGGTGAACATAGCGGGAATGGTTTTAGACATGGGCCGCAGGAAGTGGAAAGGAAAGGTGGAAGGAGAATGATCGAAAGCAGCTGGATCTACCGATGGCTTTGTCGGTTTGGATGGTGGTTGTTGTCCAGCATCCGGCAAAGCGCTGTGGGAACCTGGTTTTTGTCCTCCAATGATGGGCAAGCAGCTGCAGCGCAAAAAAGCCTTCTTTGGCGCGGAGCAGCGCTGATACGCCGCGCTGGGCTTTGGATAATGGAAAAGACGCATCTAGTGGCGTTATTTTCCGGCAGTATCTATAAACAAAATTTCTTTTGGATGGCGCTGCCTTTTGTGCTTAGTCCATTGCTGCCTACCATGGCTGTCATTGCGTTAGCTGTGGCGGCATTATTGAGTTTGGTGCTGCGTTTGGTGACGGAGCGGTCCTATCAGCTTGTTTTCCACCCGATGATGATCTATGTGGCGGGATATGGTGCAGTGTATTTGGTATCTATTTTCACTTCTGTAACGCTGAGCAGCAGCTTTTATGGCGGTGCAGTAACGGTGCTTTTTGTGGCTTTTTCTGTCCTAGTCATCAATGGCATTGAAGAAAAATGGCAGGTGGATTTACTGTTATTTTTGATGGCAGGTGTGGGGCTGCTGGTGGCAGGATATGGGTTTTATCAATTCTTAAACCCTGGCCGATTTGGCGGTACTTGGGTGGATCAGGATCTGTTTGAAGGTCTTTTCCGCGTGTACTCCACTTTCCAAAACCCGAATGTACTGGGGGAATATTTCTTGTTGATCATTCCTTTTGCCTGCGCTGGGTTTTTCCACAGCAAACGGTTTTTGCTGCGGGCCTATTATGTTTTGTGCGCTGGCGGGATGCTGCTTTGCTTGATGCTGACCTATTCCCGAGGTTGCTATTTGGGTATTTTGGCGGCAGCCTTTGTGTTTTTGGTGCTGCTAGATAAACGGTTTATTTTGTTGGCAGTGGTGGGCTTATTACTATTGCCTTTTGTGCTGCCGGACAGTATTATGGAGCGGTTTATGAGTATTACGAATTTGGAGGATTCTTCTACTTCCTACCGTCTTTCCATTTGGCTGGGCACGCTGGCAATGTTAAAGGATTACTGGATCAGCGGCATTGGCCCTGGGGAAGCAGCATTTAACCAGGTATATCCAGTTTATGCGTATAATGGCATTAGCGCGCCCCATTCTCATAATACGTTTTTGCAGGTGGTTTGTGATGCAGGTATTTTGGGATTGGTATTTTTGTTGATGGTGGTGTATCAATATTTTAAGGCCACATTCCGGGCTTACCTGGCGGAGCATACCTTCCGTGATCGGGTTTTGATGATTGGTGCCATTTCTGCCATGGTTGGATTTTTAGTACAAAGCATTTTTGACTATACCTTTTATAATTATCGGGTGATGCTGCTGTTTTGGGCAATCGTTGGATTTGGCGTTGTCATCAGCCGGTATGCTTCCTTAAAAGACCGAAAGGGGGCGCGGGAATGATTGACGTATTAAACATCATCAGTGACAGTAATATTGGCGGTGCAGGACGCTGTGTGCTGAACTTTTTGAAATATTATGACAGGTCTGCTTTTTGTGTGACTGTGGCAGTACCCCGGGGAAGTCTATTGATTCCTGCTTTATGTGATTTAAAAACGCCCTATGTGGAAGTAGATGGCATTGCCGAAACATCTTTTTCGATGCAGGGAGTGAAAAATCTGTACCGTGTTATCGGCCAGGTTAACCCTCAGGTGGTGCATACCCATGGCAATTTTTCCGGACGAATTGCCGCCAAATTACGGGGGAAAAAAATTGTTTATACCCGCCATTCCGTTTTTCCGGTCAGCCATCGTATCGATCATGGTATTGGCAAATGGCTGAATGGCCGGATCAATGAGTTTTTTTCTGACCAGATTCTTGCAGTGGCGCAAGCGGCAAAAGAGAATTTGATCGATAGTGGTGTACGGCCGGAGCGGATCGAAGTGGTCCTTAATGGTGTTGAATCTCTTGTACCGCTGTCCGAGGAGGAGAAAGGTGCTGTTAGGCAGCAGTATGGCATCCAGCAGGGGGATTTTGTTTTAGGAATTTTGGCTAGAGTTGAGCCATATAAGGGGCACAGATATCTGCTGGAGGCGGCCAAGATAATGAAGCAGCATGGACGCAAGATACGAGTCATCATTGCCGGTGTGGGCGATGCGTTAGAGGATCTGAAAACACTGGCAGAGCAATGGAATATCACAGATATCGTTTGTTTTGCAGGGTTTGTACAGGATGTGCGCAGCTTACTTTCAGTGCTGGACCTTCAAATTAACGCTTCCTATGGCACAGAGGCCACCAGTTTATCTTTGCTGGAAGGCATGAGTTTGGGCTTGCCGGCAGTGGTGAGTGATTATGGCGGAAATCCTGGCGTTATCACTGAGGGGCAAAATGGACTGCTGGTTCCGCAAAAAGACGGTCAGGCCTTGGCGGCGGCGGTGGAGCGGCTGATGGGTGATCCTGCACTTTTGGCGCAGTTGAAGGCAGGAGCCAAAGCACGGTTTGCTTCCTCCTTTACGGCAAAAATTTATGCGGGCAACATCGAACAGGTTTACCGACAGACGGCAGAAAGGAGAAACTAAATTGGAAAAGAAAACGGTTCGGGTGCGCTGGTTTGATCTGGTGGTACTCATTGTGATTATAGCGGCGGTGGTCATTGGCTATCGTTTTACCCATCGGGAAACGGTGGTGACGAGCAGAAACATTCAATATACCTTTGAATTGGTGGATAACCCAGAAGGATTTCATGAGCTGATCCATGAGGGAGATACCATCACCGATAATGTGAAAAACTACTACATGGGTCAGGTGGTCTCTGTGGAAGCCATTCCATACACCATCCAAGTCAATGATCTGGAAAACGGCGTAGTGCGGGAAGCAGAAGTGCCTGGACGAGAAACGGTATTGGTGACGGTGGAGGCGCCGGTTACGGAAAATGGCGGTAATCTCACAGTGAATGGGTACTTTTTGGTAAAAACTGGCCTGGATGTGGCTGTTAAAGGCAACGGCTATGCCGGACGAGGCTATATTTTATACATGGATCGATAGGAGGACGGCGTAGATGAAACTGATAGATGAAAAAGGAAAGCTCTTTGGCCGCATCAACGTGATTGATTTAGCCGTGGTGCTAGTGGTGATTGTGCTGGCTGTGGGCGTCTATGTAAAATTTGGCGTAAAAGAAAGCACCAGTGTCACCAGTGCCATGCAGCCAGTCACCTATGAAGTGGCAGTGGAAGGAGTGCGTCCGTCCGCCTTGGAAAACCTCATGGAAGGGGATACTCTTTATGACCAGACCAGCGGTAACCCCATTGGCACCATAACGGCGATTCGTTCGCAGCAGGCACAGAACCCCATCAACCTTCCTAATGGTACGGTAATTCAGGCAGATGCGGAAAACCGCATTGACTTATTTTTGACGGTAGAGGCAGATGCTGTCGTCAATGCAGAAGGCACGTTTGTGGGCCGTACCTATGAGCTTTTGGTGGGAAGTACAAAAAACTTTTATACGAAATATGTAAGTTTTATCGGCGCAGTGTCGCAGATAGGACAAAACCAGTGATAAATTATTTTTGAGAAGGGATCATGGCAGATGAAGCGGCACTATACCATTTTGATGGCCCTAATGGGCCTGGAAATTGGGGGAGCAGAAACCCATGTGGTAGAGCTTTCCAAACAACTGCATAAAGAAGGGCACCGGATCATCGTTGCCAGTAACGGCGGCGTATATGAAAAAGAGCTAGCGCAGTGTGGGATCCGGCATTACCATGTGCCGATGAACGAACGTAACCCTAAAAACTTAATTCGTTCCTATGGCCTGCTGCGTCAAATCATTGCGCAGGAAAAAGTGGATATTGTCCATTCTCATGCCCGGATTCCCAGTTTTTTGTGCGGTATGCTCCATCGGAAAATGAAGTTTCCTTTTGTGACCAGTGCCCATTGGGTGTTTTATACGGGTATGGGGTTAAAATACCTAAGTAACTGGGGTCAAAAGACGGTGGCCGTGAGTGAAGATATCAAACAATACCTGATGGATAATTACGGCGTGAAAGCCCACGATATTTTTGTTACCATCAATGGTATTGATACTGAAAAATTCTCCCCGGCTGTCACTGGCCAGGCGCAGAAGGAAGAACTTGGAATCCAAGAGGGGGATGAAGTGCTGGTTTATGTCAGCCGTATGGATGAAGATCGTGCACTGGTGGCACGGCAGCTGATCGCTCTAACGCCAGCTTTGGTGCAGCAAATTCCCCGGCTGCGTCTGGTGATTGTAGGGGGCGGCAACGTATTTGATGCTTTGGCCGCACAAGCCAAACAGATCAATGAACAGCTAGGGCGGGATGTGATTTTGATGACTGGCGCCCGAACGGATATCAATGGTCTGGTGGCGCTGGGCAAAGCGTTTGTGGGCGTAAGCCGGGCGGCACTTGAAGCCATGGCGGCACAAAAGCCTGTGATTATTGCCGGTAATGAAGGATACATTGGCTTATTTGGCCAGGAAAAATTAGCGCTGGCCCAGGAAAACAATTTCTGCTGCCGCAGCTGTCCCCCTAGTTCGCCAGATCGGCTTTTATCAGATGTGGTTCGGGTGATGCGGGATCTTTCTGACCAGGAACGGGAAGCATTAGGCCGCTATGGCAGAGAAGTGATCATTCGATATTATTCTGTGGAAAAAATGGCGGCGGACTGTGAAAAGGCATATGATGCGGCTTGGAAGGCGACCCATCTGCCGGAGCAGAAGGTGTTAATCAGTGGATATTATGGGTTTGAAAACTGTGGCGATGATGCAATTCTTCTATCCATGAGCCGGAATATCTGGGCGATGGAGGAAAATGTTCGTTTAAAAGCCATGGTGAATCAGCCCAGAATTAGCCGAAAAAAATATGATATGGATGTGGTCAATCGATATAATATTTTTTCTGTGCTGCACGCCATCGGCCAATGTGATGTGCTCATCAGTGGTGGGGGCAGCCTATTGCAGGATAAGACCAGCGCCAGATCCATTTTGTATTATCTTTCTGTCATTCGATACGCCAAATGGCGCGGGAAAAAAGTGATGCTTTACGCCAATGGCATTGGACCAGTTAAAAAAGCCATCAACCGGGCTAGAGTCCGAGAGGTGGCTAACCGGGCAGATCTGATTACCCTGCGGGAGGAAAGTTCTTTACGGGAACTATGCGACATGGGGATGACAAACCGCCATGCCTTTGTGACAGCAGATCCCGTTTTTACGATGGAAGCGGCTTCACCTCAGACGGCAATGCAGATTTTACAGCGAAACGGCGTGCCCGAGGGAAAACGGCTCTGTGTTTCTGTGCGGGGCGTGAAAGGAAACGATGGTTTTTTGGATGCGCTGGCGGCCATTTGTGATGGCGCTGTAAAGCAAATGGGCCTTTCGGTGGTGTTTATTCCCATGCAGCTGCCCCATGATGTGGTAGCCAGTCGGATAGTGCAGCAGAGAATGCAGCAGCCATCCTATCTGATTGAAGAGCCGCTGCGTCCGGAAGAGACGATGGGGCTTATCGGTCAGATGGATTTGGTGATGAGCATGCGGCTTCACACGCTGATTTTTTCCGCCCGGCAGCACGTGCCCTTTGTGGGCATCAGTGCCGATCCGAAGATCGATTATTATTTGCGGGATCTGGATATGCCCTCAGTGGGGTCGATGCAGCACTGCGATCCGGATCATGCCCTGCGGGAAATGAAGCATCTTCTATCTCATCGCCAAGAAAAGGCGGAGCAGCTGGTAGAACAGGCAAAAAAATTGGAGAAAAAAGCCCATGAAAATGAGACGTATTTAAAGGAATTGTTCGGGAGGCAGGATGGGTAAGATGAGAGTGACAACGGAAATTTTATCAGTGCCCTTTGACGTCTGCACAATGGACGAAGCGGTGGCAAAGGTATTGGGTTTTTTTGAGGACGGACGACAGCATATCGTTTGTACGCCGAATCCGGAGATTGTGATGGAGGCCCAAACAGATGGACAACTCATGTCCATTTTAAAGGCAGCTGATTTGGTGGTGCCGGACGGCGTAGGCGTGGTCTGGGCGTCCCAGCGTACTGCGCGGCCTGTGCCAGAACGGGTGGCAGGGTATGACTTATGCATGCGGGTGCTGGAAGAGATGGCGAAAACAGGAAAGACAGCCTATTTTTTCGGTGGGGCACCAGACGTGGCAGCTACAGCAGCAAAGCGGGCCATGAAGCGGTTTGATAGATTAAAGGTGCTTGGCGCACATAATGGTTATTTTGATGAGGCGGAAGAAAGAAAACTGCTCCAAGAATTAAAAAATAATCCGCCTGATTTACTTATGGTAGGGCTTGGTGCACCAAAACAGGAAAAATGGATTTATGAAAACCTGCGTTTTACCAAAGTCAGAGTGGCCATTGGTGTGGGTGGCTGCTTTGATGTGATGGCAGGAAATGTGAAAAGAGCACCAAAGATATTTCGTAAATTAGGCCTGGAATGGTTTTATCGGTTGATTAGCCAGCCCAGCCGTTGGCGCAGAATGCTTCGGCTGCCCCAGTTCGTTTTACGTGTGATGACACAAAAGCCGACAAAATAAGTTCACGAAAAGATAAAGGGAGGTTCTTTTTATGGGAAAAACGGTTGGGCAAAAGAGATGGGTAGAATATGGGTATATTGTCATTGGCGTCATATTGTATGTGTTGGCGGTAAACGTATTTTTCTCCCCAAACCATATTGTTACGGGTGGAATTACGGGTATTGCCATTGTGCTCCAGGCACTGACAGAGCCCATGATTCCCGGCGGTATTCCCATTAGCGTAACCAATATTGTGCTGAACCTGCCTTTGTTTTATCTGGCCCATCGGGTGCTGCGAGGGGAATATTTTCGCCGCACGGTGGCAGCCACAGTGGCTAGTTCTATTTTGATGGAAGTATTATCTTTTGTACCGGTATATGAAGGGGACTATTTGCTGGCAGCGCTATATGGCGGTATCATCAGTGGGATTAGTACCGGGTTGATGCTTCGTGGTTTTTGTACTGCTGGTGGCTCTGATTTATTAAGCACCATCATTCACCACTTAAAGCCCCATTTGCCTGTGTCGATGGTAATTTTTGCAGTTAATGCAGGGATTATTTTGGCAGGCTTTGTTGTCTTTGGGGCGCAGGCTGCTATGTATGGTATTTTGGCTGTGTTTTTTATCAGCAAGGCAGTGGATCTGGTGTTGGAGGGACTCTCATTTTCCAAGGTGGCCCTGATTATTTCCGATCATAACCAGGAAATTGCCCGGCTGTTGATGGATAAACAGAAGCGCGCTGTTACTGGGCTTCATGGTACGGGCATGTATACAGGGGAAGAAAAAAATGTGCTGCTGTATGTGTTCCGTCAAAAAGAGATTACGGTGATGAAACAAATTGTCCGCTCTGTAGACCCGAAGGCGTTTTTAATTATTTCTGATGCAAAAGATGTTCTTGGTAATGGCTTTAAAAATCTGGAAGATGAGGATTAAAAATCGGATGCTTCTTTTCGTGCGGCAGGGAAAGAAAGTTAGGAAATTTGCTGGATTTTAGCATCGTCCGATGTACTGAACAAAAAATAGTAAGGAAAAATTAAATAAATGTCATTTTTTTGTGGATTTTTCCTTCGGCTTTTGGTATTATTTTATAAAGCGGTTTTTTTCAGGCCAATATCACCTGTGATAGCCACAAAATAAGCTCGTGGGATTGTACGTTTTTACCAAGAATAATCGGGGTTTGCCCAGGATGGAGGGGTGAGAGAATGATTTCCAACC
>CAJFIN010000065.1:0-4043 GCA_904381335.1 Candidatus Neoanaerotignum galli
GCTAACTGCCGATAAGGCCTTTGGACGCACTTATGGTTATTATACCTTTTTTACTTAAAAAAGGGTAGCTTTTTTCTTAGAATTCATTGTTTTTTCCCAATTTGTTCGTATGTCCTTTCTTTTTTTGTTCGCCTCGTTCCCCTAAAAACAGTGGTGCCGCAAAAAAATGCACAAAAAAAAGCCCCGCCATTTTGACAGGGCACACAGAATCCCGCTACTTCTGATCCAGTGTTCCATCTTTCTTTTTTCTTTTTCGGATATACACAGGCAGCTGTAAATGCTCCCTTCGGCTAAAACCGCGAAATACACACATGCCGCCAACGCTGAGCCAGCCTGCTATTGCGTCCCCCAAACGGGATGACAGAAGTAAATAAGCAATGGCCCCCGCCACAGACACGGTGGCATATACTTCCCGCCGGAAAATCACTGGTGACCTGCCGATCGCCAGATCCCGCAGCACGCCGCCGCCCACTGCCGTAATCACACCGACAAAGGTGAGCAAATATCCATTTCCGCTAAAGCCCATATCCTGTGCCATACGGATTCCGGATAGGGTAAAGACAGATAGTCCCAGGGTATCACAAAAAGAGACAACCTCCTGAACAACCGGTTTCTCCCAAAAATCCTCTTTCCACCATCCTCCAGCCACTGCAATCAATCCACAGAAAAACGCCAACACCAGATAGGTCGGGTTCTGAAAGGTCATCGGCGGCGTATTGCCTAATATCACATCCCGTAAGACCCCGCCGCCAGTAGCCGTTAATAAAGCGGTAAATAAAATACCAAACAGATCTAACCTTCGCTCCATGGCCGCTGCTGCGCCAGAAATGGCAAACGATGCCGTTCCCAATATCTCCAGGATCTCTGTCATGTCCTGTTTCTCCTCCTTTAACCCTTGATGGTAACTGAGCCTGTTTCTCCATAGTGTACCACAGAAAAGCACCGATCAAAAGAGGATAAATTCGCAATTTGCTGTGAAATGGAATGAAACTGATGGCCGGACTTCATCTCTTGCCAGACTAGCTGACTGTCCTGTGCCAAAAGGCGCACCGCCAAAAGGGTGTATAAAGCGACAGCATTCATACAAAGATCCCTTGGGTGCGTTATACAATAAGATTCGCCATGTGAACTGCCGCTGGCTCCACCCACATAAATATGGCATACCGGCATACATGCCGCCAAACTGCCTAAGTCTGTACTGCCTGTATCCCAGGCAGAAGAATCAATAATATCTTTTACCTGGGGAATCTCCTTGGCACAGGCCAATACCAAATCGTTAAGCACAGGGTTATTTTCAAACGGCGGGTAGGCGAATATATCTTCCACCGTCAACTCTGCACCTACACAAGCTGCACCAGCACCCAAGGCTCGGGTTACTTTTTGGTTGATCTGCGTCAACACTTCAAGACTGGATGCGCGCAGCATAATCTCCATTTCTGCCTGACCTGGAATGACCCCTGCCGCCTGTCCCCCTTCTTTGAGAATGGCATTAACACGCACATAATCCTGCTCCCGAAACGTCTCCCGCAGGGCTTGAATTCCGTTTAGGGCTAGAAGGGCAGCATTAAGTGCATTAATGCCTAAGTGAGGCGCTCCACCCGCATGAGCAGAACGGCCCAGAAAACGGGCTGTTTTCATTAAACAGCCATTATTCCCTGGATAAACTGCAATCGACTGCTTTTGTGGTTTGGAAGAAGCATGACAAAGCACCGCTGCGTCCACACCATCAAAAAACCCTCGCCGCATCAGCTCTGGCTTTCCTGTCCAAAAGCCAATGGTGCCTGATTTTTTTAGACTGTGGCGATACGCTACCTCTATCATTTCCTCTGCCGGCACTGCGATAAACCGTATCGATCCCCTAAGATCGGTCTTTTGTCCGATTTGGGCAAACACTGCTGCTGTTCCCAATAAGGCGGCCGATTGCGCATTGTGGCCGCAAGCATGAGCGGCGCCAGTAGCGGGATCTGCCTCTGGATGGCCTGGCACAGTTAACGCATCCATTTCCCCTAGGATGCAAACACATGGCCCTGGCCGGCCCGAATCCCACTGAGCACTTAAGGCCGGGATATCCCCGCCTGTCCGCACTTGATATCCCATTGCTTCTAATTTTGTGCGCAGATAGGCCGCCGTATTCCATTCCCGAAATCCTGTTTCTGGATGAGCCCAAATCTCCCTTTCTGCCTGTAGCACCATCTCCTGCTGTTGATTTACATAGTCAAGCCATGCCTTCTGATCCACTTTGACACCTCCTTTTTCAAAAGCCGATACCGTTTCCCATTGAAACGGCATCGGCCAATGGATCGTTTTATTTATTTTGCATATTTGGCTCGAATGGCTTCTTCTTCCGCAGCCACTTTCGGATCATCTTCATAAAAAACATGGAAATTGGGATCCACCTTCCCCTTACCCAAATACCGAGCCATATAGTCTTTCATGATAGTGAAAAACTTATTATGTAAAATCAGTACGCCCAATACATTGGTAAACGTAGGCACCACCAAAACCAGATTCACAATGGTCCAGAACAAGCTGGCATCTGCACCAGAAAGCACAATGGCGCTTACAATCACAATATTAGGAATGGGATATACCAGTTTAAAGATCCATTCTAACCGGTCCCGCAGTTTCGGACGGTTGCGGAAAATATAATGGATCGTACTTACATAGAAGGTAAACCAGCCAGAAGTGGTTGTAATGGCGAAAAGAATCGACATAATCCCCATAAAATACCGTCCAAAATCGCCATACCCCATTTCAAAAGCATGTACTGCCAATGTGGCGCCCACTTCTCCTGTTTCCCACGCACCAGTACAAAGACAGATCATGGCAGAAATGGTGCAGACCACGATGGTATCCATAAATACTTCAAACCCGCCAAAAAGACCTTGACGCATCGGATGAACCGTATCAGCAGAACAATGTACAAAGGGAGATGCACCGCCGCCAGCGCCGTTGGTACTCAATGACCGGGCAATGCCAGTTTTGATGGCCATAGATACTGCCACACCGGCAAAACCGCCGATGGCTGCCGTACCTGTAAAAGCATCATGAAAGATCATGGCAATAACGCCAGGAATTGCTTGCCAATTCAGCACCATAATGCCAATTCCGCCCAAGATATAAGCGATGGTTAACACTGGTACTACCTTGGTAGCAAAATTGGCAACCCGTTTGGTTCCAGTCCAGATCAGATACCAAATCAAAATAGAATAGATTACCGTAAAGACAATGCGGTTAACCCCAAAGGATTGTTCCAGGATCTCAGAAAGATTATAGGCTTGGCTGCCGCCCAGAAATTGCAGTAAAAACCCAATGGCGAAAGCCACTGCCAACACGCCGCCAAACTTCAGCCCCATATCCCGCTTAATGCCTTTTTCCATAAAGTAGGTGGCGCCGCCGTAATAGTTGCCTTTTTCATCCTTAGAACGATAATAGCACCCCAGTGTGATTTCCACACACTTCAGCATCATACCAAGGATGGCCCAAACCCAAAGCCAGAAAATTGCGCCCGGACCGCCAATGCCAATGGCACTGGCCACGCCGGCAATGTTGCCGCTGCCGGCGCTGCTACCCAAGGCAACACAAATGGCTTCAAAGGCCGAGAGTTTTCCCTTTGATTTTGTCTTTGTCTCACCATTAAGAGCAAACAACGTATGCTTCATCATATGGCCAAAATGGCCAATTTGGAAAAAACCGGAACGGACCGTAAAATAAATCCCTGCTGCTAACAAAAAGACCAAATACGGTGTACCCCATAAAAAACTGTCGAGGTTGGTTAAAAATTCAGCCATAAACCTGCTCCTTTCTTTTGTAGAAATAGCCCAAGACGGCTGTCAGACCGCAAGCATTCGCCCAGGACAGCCAGAAAAATGGTTGTGCGCACTTTTATGTTTGAGATCGTATTTATCCTTTTTCATTGTGCCCATCTATGGCCATAAGACAGGTTTTGACCGGCGATGTTATTTTTAATCCGGCCTTGACTCTTTCTGATTTTTATTATAATCTGGAAATATCAATTTGTAAAATTGATAGATTCAATTAAT
>CAJFIN010000065.1:4109-12806 GCA_904381335.1 Candidatus Neoanaerotignum galli
TATGGGTGATAGGATGGAACTAAGACAACTTGCTGCTTTCTTAAAGGTAGCGGAACTGCTCAATTTCACCAAAGCAGCGGAACAGCTGGGTTATACCCAGTCCGCCGTCACATTGCAAATCCGTCAGCTAGAGCGGGAGTTGGGCGGCCAACTCTTTGATCGGATTGGAAAAACCGTCTCCTTAACGGACCGAGGGCAGCAATTCTTGCCCCATGCTTACCAAATCTTAAAAGAAGTAGAAAACTCCAAAAATGAACTTCGCCGGGAAGAAAGCTTTACCGGAACCATTGTTTTAGGCACCATGCATTCTCTTTCTGAGGTTTTTTTGCCAGAAGCCTTCTGGGAGTTTCATAAGCGATTTCCGAAAATGACCATCTCCGTCCGCACCGGTCCTGCTGCCCAGTTGGTGGATATGGTCATGACCAATGAAGTAGATCTGGTGTTTTTTCTCGATGAAGGTCTGTATGGCAAACGCTGCGGCTATTCCTTTGAATTTTTGCATCGGGCGAATTTCGTCTGTTCTCCCCATCATTATCTCAGCCGCTTGCCTTCCGTCACGGTAGATGATTTAGCAAAACAATCCTTTATCCTGACGGAAGAAAATATCAATTACCGCCGGCTGATGGAAGAAAGCCTGCTGCGCTTACAGGGCAAAGTCAATATCCGCCCTTATCTAGAAGTGGAAAACACCACCATGATTCGCCGGATGGTGGAAGAAGGCATGGGTATCTCTCTTTTGCCAGACTTTTTTATCCAAGAGGATGTAAAAGCAGGTAAGTTAGCTGTCCTTCCTGTGGAAAACCTGGAAGTGCTTATGTACAGCCAGCTCATTTACTACCGGAACAAATGGCTTTCTCCGGCGCTGACTGCCATGATCGATATTTTACAGCACACCGTATCAAAAAAACTCCAGCGCTTAGGGCTGCCTGTATAACTATGCCAGGAGAGACTATGCTGCTGCAACACACTTTTTTCTAGCCAAATGCTGCATTAGAAAAGAACAGGTTTTGACCCCTCTTTCTGCTTTGTGAGATTGGTTCACAAGGACACCTTCTGCTGGTTGGGCTCTAAGGGGTTCTCCTCTGGTTTTGATAACCGTATTGCCCCGGTTGAGGAGGAAGAAAAGGGGATGAATGGATTTCATTTCCAAAGGATTTTGGTAAAGGTCTAGGGATTTTCTATTTTTTCCTAAAACAAAGCCCTGCTTGTCCTCTAACGACAGGCAGGGCGAAAGTGATTAACCATGGAAAATTTTGTTTATTCTTTTTTGAGCGCCGTTTGCAAAATTTCCTCTAGTTCCGGCTTTTCAAATGAATATGTTTTTTCACAGAAATGACATTTCACTTCTGCTTTTCCATCTTCTTCAATCAGTTTTGTCAATTCTTCCTTTCCTAAGCTCACTAACGCTTTTGCCACCCGCTGACGGGAACAGTTGCAATACCAACTCATCTCGCGTTCATCCAAAATCTCCTCCTCAAGTCCATCTAACACCAGAGATAGAATTTCCTGAATGGACTTTCCAAGGTCCAGCAAATCAGTAAAATTCGGTAATTTAGCAATATTCTGTTCCAGCTGGCTAATGATTTCCTCTGGCGCATCCGGCAGCAACTGTACCAAAAAACCGCCAGCCTGACGCACCGACCCATCCACATCCACCAACACGCCCAAGGCAACGGCTGAAGGCATTTGCTCGCTCTGGGCAAAGTAATAGGTCAAGTCTTGGGCAATTTCTCCGCTTTGCAGCGGCAGCTGACCGGCATAAGGTTCTTTTAGACCAATGTCTTTGATCACCGTTAATGTACCCTGTCCCACAGCCCGGCCAATATCCAGTTTTCCTTTATATTGCTCCATCAATTCCACATCATTTTGATAGGTATAGCCCTTGACGCGGCTTTGGCTATCTGCCGTAGCCACAATGCCGCCTAAAGGGCCATCCCCCTTGATCTGAAGGGTGACTAAATCCTTTTCCCCCTTTAGATCACAGCCCATAATGGCCGCTGCCGTCAATAAGCGCCCCAGGGCCGCCGTTGCCACGGGGCTGGTATGATGCAGCTGTCTAGCCGTTTCCACTGTTTCTTTACTATTTGCCACAAATGCACGTACAGCACCATTGGCTGCCGTTGCCCGAATGATCTGATCACTCATCGCCATTGCTCCTTTCTTTCACTGCCAAAAAGGTCCATCGTTGATCTGTTTGTGTTGCCTCGTTTCCTGTCTCACCTGTCATGGAGCACACCGTAAACCCAGCATTTTCCAGCATAACGGTCAAGGTCAGCTGAGGATAGGCGCGTTCTTCATGCACCTCTTCCCTCCGATCATAAGTGCCGTCTGGACGGCGAAGGAAAAAATGCACATCATAGGTATTAATCTGTTCCTGAGGATCATAACTATTTTCCCAAATGTAGGCCGCATCTTCTGCTACAAAAGAAAACGTCTGGCTGCCATACACCTTGGCAAACCGATACGGTGTATTCACATCAAAGAGGAAAAATCCCCCCTCCTTTACCGCATCAGCCGCAGCAAAAAAGGCCTCCTGCACATCCTCCGGCTCCGTCAGATAGTTTATGGTGTCACAAAGACAGAGCACACCGTCCACTTCTTGCTGGGCCTGATAATCGCAAATATCTTCTACTTCAAAAGTCACGGAAAGTTGTTCTTTCTGCGCCTTTTGCTTTGCCTGATTAATCAGTTCTTCCGAAAGATCTACTCCTGTGATTTGATAGCCCTGCCGGGCTAAAGGCAGCGTAAAGTTACCGGTACCGCATCCAAATTCCAATAACGTTTTAGGGGTAAAACCGGCTTCTTCCCAAAGGTGTTTTAGCCGGCAAAGCCATTGCCCATAATCTACATTTTCCATAAACCGGTCATAACACCGGGCAAAGGACTGATACTGCTGCATGGCGTCTCCTTTCCATCAGATGACAGTAAATACGGAGAAAAGGGCAGTCTATGGCTGCCCCTTTTTCTTTTCCAATACAATCTTTTTTGTTGATGCAAATTTCGTCTTTTTGGTTCAATCTTCCATCTTTTCTTTTAACTTATCCCAGAATCCCTTTTTTTCTGATTTTTCACTGCCCTCGGTTTTGCCGGCAAATTCGCGCAGCAATTCTTTCTGACGGGCCGTTAAATCAGTAGGGATTTTTACTTTAAAGGTGATGATCTGGTTGCCGCGCTGGGCATTATTTCTTAAGTTTGGCACACCTACACCCCGGATGGTCATGGTAGCATCTGGTTGTGTGCCAGGTTTAACGGTGACTTTCTGCGTTCCATCCACCGTACGCACGGTAATCTCATCCCCCAATGCTGCCTGCACAAAGGTAATGGGCACCTCGCAGTATAAGTCCATGCCACGGCGCGTAAAATACGAATCTGCCTTGACATAAACTGTCACCATAAGATCGCCATTTGGTCCACCATTGATCCCGGCTTCCCCTTTCCCTGAAAGGCGAATGGTCTGGCCATTATCAATGCCTTTGGGAATATTGACCTCAAACTTCTTCGTTTTTCTAACTCGGCCTTTGCCATGGCAAGTCGGGCAAGGATCCTTAATGGTTTTCCCTGTACCGCCACAGGCAGAACAGGTCTGCACCGAAGTCATTGTGCCAAAGATGGACTGTTTCACCACTCGTTCCTGCCCAGTACCGTTACAACGGCGGCAGGTTTCTGCATGGGTGCCCGGCTTTGCGCCAGTGCCGCCACAGGTATCACATTTATCAATGACATTGACGGAGATGTCTTTTTTGGTACCGAAAATTGCTTCTTCAAATGTAATTTGAATATTTACGCCAATATCGGAGCCACGCTGGGGGCCATTTCGGCGGGAAGATGAACCCCCGCCAAAACCGAACATATTAAAGATGTCCCCCATGTCAAAATCCATGCCGCCAGGGCCGCCATAAAATCCGCCGCCGCCCATGCCGCCCTGTTCAAAGGCCGCGCTGCCAAATTGGTCATATTTTGCTTTTTTATCTGGATCGCTGAGCACCTCATAGGCTTCGTTTACTTCTTTCATTTTTTCTTCCGCAGATTTATCTCCGGGGTTATTATCAGGATGGTATTTTTTAGCCATCTGGCGGTATGCCTTTTTAATTTCGCTTTCAGATGCATTTTTATCGATGCCCAGCGTTGCATAATAATCTTTATTTGCCATATTTTCACCACCTAAAACTTATATCGGCATAACGCCTGTGATCATCCATACAAGGCGGGGCTCTCCGGCTTGCCGGCCAGAGACCCCCGCTCATTTTGGTATGCCTTTATTTTTGATGAATCATTAGATTTCTTTGCCATCGCCGTCTACCACGTCAGGGCCTGCGCCTTGACCATTTGAACCAGCTTGGCCATTTTGCCCCTGGGTCTGCTGATACAGTTTTTCAGAAATCTTATAAAATTCCTGCGTCAAAGCATCGGTAGCAGATTTCAGATTTGCCACATCATTTTCCGTCATGGTTTCCACATTCATGCCCTCAGACAAGCTCTTGAGTTGATTGAGCTGCGTTTCCACAGCGTTCTTTTCACTCTCATCAATTTTTCCTTCCAAATCTTTCAGGGTTTTTTCTGTCTGGAAAACAATGGAATCTGCCTGGTTCTTGGCATCAATGGCTTCTTTTCTCTTGCGGTCACTTTCAGCGTACTGTTCTGCTTCCTTCACAGCCTTATCAATTTCTTCTTCAGAAAGGTTGGTGCTGGCCGTGATGGTGATGGCCTGTTCTTTTCCTGTGCCCAGATCTTTTGCACTAACATGCACAATACCATTGGCATCAATGTCAAAGGAAACTTCAATCTGAGGAACACCGCGGCGAGCCGGTGCAATACCATCCAAACGGAACATACCCAGTTCCTTATTATCTTTTGCCAAAGGCCGTTCCCCTTGTACCACACGGATATCTACTGCCGTCTGGTTATCTTCTGCGGTGGAGAAAATCTGTTTTTTCGTGGTGGGGATAGCTGTATTTTTCTCTACAATCTTTGTTGCAACACCGCCCAATGTTTCAATGCTCAAAGACAGAGGCGTTACATCCACCAGCATAATATCTCCGGCACCGCTTTCACCGCTCATCTTCCCGCCCTGGATCGCTGCACCTACAGCCACACATTCATCCGGGTTGATACCTTTAAATGGGTCTTTGCCAGTGATCTTCTTTACAGCTTCCTGTACAGCGATGATACGAGTAGAACCACCCACCAGTAATACTTTATCCAGATCAGCGGCCGTCATTTTTGCATCTCTCAGTGCCACGCGAACAGGCTCCATCGTAGCGTCTACCAAATCGCTGGTCAATTCATCAAATTTTGCCCGAGTCAAAGTGATATCCAGATGTTTTGGACCATCCTGATTCATGGTGATGAAGGGCAGGTTAATATTGGTTGTTGTTACTGTAGAAAGTTCTTTCTTGGCTTTTTCAGCCGCTTCTTTCAGTCTCTGCATAGCCATCTTATCGGTGCTCAGATCCATGCCTTCCGCTTTTTTAAATTCCTGTACCAAATAATCGATGATGCGTTTATCAAAATCATCGCCGCCCAAGCGGTTGTTCCCGCTGGTAGCCAATACTTCGATCACGCCATCGCCAATTTCAATGATGGAAACATCGAATGTGCCGCCGCCCAGGTCATATACCATGATTTTCTGTTCTTTTTCATTATCCAACCCGTAAGCCAGTGCAGCAGCCGTTGGTTCGTTGATAATTCTCTTTACATCCAGGCCGGCAATTTTACCAGCGTCTTTGGTGGCCTGCCGCTGAGCATCAGTAAAGTAAGCAGGTACCGTAATAACAGCTTCCGTTACTTTTTCGCCCAGATAGTTCTCGGCATCACCTTTCAGTTTTTGCAAAATCATGGCAGAGATTTCCTGAGGAGAATAGCTCTTGCCATCGATGGTTACTTTATAGTTAGTGCCCATTTCTCTTTTAATCGAGCTGATGGTATGGTCAGGATTAGTGATAGCCTGGCGTTTGGCCGGTTCACCGATCAACCGTTCTCCGTTTTTCGCAAAACCAACTACAGAGGGCGTTGTCCGAGCGCCATCAGAGTTTACAATAACCACAGGCTGGCCGCCTTCCATTACTGCTACGCAAGAATTTGTTGTACCAAGGTCAATACCAATAATTTTAGACATACTGCATTCCTCCTAAAAACAATGCTGTGTTTTCTGTTTATTAAAACGATATCATCGGTTTTTTTCATCATGCCTTTAATTTGCCACCTGCACCATGCTATGGCGGATCACTTTATCATGATACTTATATCCCTTCATCATCTCCAATGAGATCTCATTTTCACCAAACTGCTCATCTTCAATATGGCTGACGGCAGCATGAAGGTTTGGGTTAAATTTTTCACCCTTGGCAGGAATTTCTTCCACACCCATTCCTTTTAAGATCTCCTGAAAACTCTTTAAGGTCATCATCACGCCCTTGTACAAGGGGTCTTCCGGGTCTTTTGGCGACTGCACTGCCCGTTCTAGGTTATCCAGCACCGGCAACAGTTTTTCCACTGTGTCCCGTACACCATCGTGGAACATGGCCGCTTTTTCTTTTGCCGTCCGTTCCCGATAGTTGTAATATTCAGCAGCAATGCGTTTATATTTATCTTCCGCATCCGCCAGCTGTTTTTCAAAATCCACAGGGGCTTGCTCAACCTGCTCCTGGTCTTTCGCACTGGAAGCAGATTCTTCTTTTTCTTCCGCCTCTTGCGGAGCCTTTTTTTCTTCTTCCTTCATTTTGTATCCCTCTTTTCAAAACCGCATTTGGACTTCTGCCAAACGGGGCCGATTATTCTTCTTTCTGATGATCCTTCTGCACCGTTAACTGACGGCGAAGGGGTTGATTTTTCTGCCGTAAATGATCAATTGCGGCCTCCATATTTTTTACCATGCCATTGAGCACTGCAATCACCTGGGAATAATTCATTCTTGTGGGACCAACAATGCCAATCGTACCGGTAACATGTTCAGAAAGCTGATAATGGGTGGTGATGATAGAGCAATCTTTCATCTCTTCAATGCCCAACTCATTTCCGATATAAACCTGCACATCTTCTCCCGCCTGTTCCGGTGAAACAATGATGTTTTTCATCACATCTTTTTCTTCCAGCGTCTGGATCAAGCGTTTTGCCTTCTCCACATCGCTAAATTCCGGAAAAGTCAGGATATTTTTGGCGCCCATCAGATGGAATTGCGGGCTTAAGTCCTGGGCTGTTTTTTCGATGGATTTTATAACAGCATTAATCAGCTGTCCCCAACCGGGCAAGGCTGCTCGCAAACTGTGAATGGCTCGCTCGTCCAGCGCTTCCATCGATTGGCCAGAGAGATAATCATTGATCATACAGGAAAGGCGAAACAGTTCTCCATCCTCCGGCAGAGCATCCAAGTGCATTTGATGCGTTTTCACCACATTACCATCCGTAGCCACCAAAATCAATAGATCGTTATTTTCCAAAGCCATAAAGCGAATCTTTTGTATTGTCCTGCTATGGACAATCGGATCCGAAACGATCGCTGTATAGTTGGTCATAGAAGAGAGGATTTTCGCCGTCTGTTCCATGAGGTACTCAATTTGATTGACGTTTTCCGCCGCCACGTTCTGAAGGAAATTTCGCTCTCCTTCCTCCAGTTCTTCCTTCTGCATCAAAGAATCCACATAAAGCCGATATCCTGCATCGGATGGAATTCGTCCGGCAGAAGTATGGGGCTGGATGATAAAGCCCATTTCTTCCAGATCGCTCATTTCATTGCGGATGGTGGCGGAGCTCAGACCGAGATGGTATTTTTTTGCGATGGTCCGACTGCCCACAGGCTCGGCTGTGGCAATATAATCGGTGATAATCGCTTCCAAAATTTTTAACTTTCGCTCGTTCAGCGGCATACGCACACCTCCTTGCTTTGTTAGCACTCACCTGTAACGAGTGCTAATTTCTATATATAAAATAGCACTACCAAAGAAAACTGTCAAGGGTTTTTTTTATTTTTTTCGGCAAAATTGCTACAAAATTCTGCCTTTCAGCTGTCAAAAAATTTCTCATGAGGACACACCATTTCTTTCCGCGGGTATGGACATGATTTGCTCTCTTTACTCAATCTAAAGCGATGCCTTGCTCACCTTTTTCAAGCCTCTTTCTTCTACTAAAAAACGTTCGGCCAAACTGGCACATCCTCTGATCTTTCTGTTTTTCCTGGCACTCCTTTTATCGGTTCTTGGTTTTAGATCAGTTGTTTTAGATGTCACGATCTTTCCTTACAGCAAAAAGAAAGTGCCAAGACTGGTATTTTTCCTCATCAAACCACAGCTTACCTTTTTTAGACCAAAAGTCCTTTTTAACTGTGACCAATTTTTTCATCAAAAAAGCCCTGCTTTTGCAGGGCAGATCAGCAAAAAGTGCTACTTCTTACGTGATCTAGAAAGCGGTGTTTCTTCCTTTTTTTCTTCCAGCGCAAAAAGCAGCTGATTGGTCACATAATCGCATAAATCCATGCCCCGGGGTGTGAAAAACACTTGACCATCTTGCTGAATCAACAGTCCTTCCTGCACCATTTCTTCCATAGGCCGCCCAAAAAGAGAAGTGAAAGAGGCGCCAAACTTTGTCTGAAAGATATCCGTGGATATCCCTGCCGTTTTTCTTAACCCCAGGAAAAGAAATTCCTCCATTTGTTCTTGCTCTGTTAAACGTTCCTTTTCCACCCGCACCAAAGCCGGATTCCCT
>CAJFIN010000066.1 GCA_904381335.1 Candidatus Neoanaerotignum galli
CTTTCTGGACATCCGGGTTTTCATGGGAAAACCGCAAGGTGTTTTCTGCATCCAGCCGATAAAGCATCTGTTCTCGCACCCCGGCCAATTCCTGTCCATCGGAAATGGGCTGTCCGCCACCACCGCCGCAGCCGCCTGGACATGCCATCACTTCCACAAAATCATATTTCACTTGGCCTTTTTTTACAGCTTCCATCATCCGGCGGGCATT
This sequence comes from Candidatus Neoanaerotignum galli, assembly GCA_904381335.1. Taxonomy (GTDB): domain Bacteria; phylum Bacillota; class Clostridia; order Lachnospirales; family Anaerotignaceae; genus Neoanaerotignum; species Neoanaerotignum galli. Next base: position 212 of record CAJFIN010000066.1, read on the forward strand.
GACCAATCCGCTTACTACTGCAATATGCAGCGTTTTGTCTCCAATAGAGAAGGTAGCTTCTTTCCATCCCTTTTCCCCTCTCACTGCTTCAAAAGCATCCACCGGAGGGTTTTCACCTAACGCCAGGAAATAGGCGCTCCGTAGCGCTGCTTCCATAACGCCGCCAGTCGCCCCAAAAATAACGCCGGCGCCGCTTGCCGTCCCCAAAGGCGAATCAAAATCTTCTTCCACCAACTGGTCGACTTCCACCTGGGCTGCCCGCAGCATACGCGTTAATTCCCGCGTTGTCAGCACCACATCCACATCATGTGCAGCTCCTGTATCATTCATATGCGGCAGGGCTGCTTCCTGTTTTTTTGCTAGGCAAGGCATCACGGAAACGGCAAAGATTTTTTCCGGTGGTACGCCCAGTACTTGCGCAAAGTAACTTTTCGTAATAGCGCCAAAGATTTGCTGTGGGCTTTTGGCCGTTGAAAGCCGGTCCGTCATCTCAGGATACTGCCCTTTTATAAACCGCACCCATCCGGGGCAACAACTAGTAAACATAGGATATTTTTCTAAATCGCCTTTGGAAAGACGCTCTAAAAATTCACTGCCTTCCTCCATAATCGTCACATCGGCCGCAAAACTGGTATCAAACACATAATCAAAACCCAGCTTCCGAATGCCAGCCACCATTTTTCGCACTGTGGCCTCTTGACGGCTCATGCCAAAGGCTTCGCCCCACGCCGTACGCACTGCCGGGGCTACTTGGACAACGGTGATTTTTTCCGGATCGGCAATGGCGTCAAACACCGCATCCGTTTCGTCATATTCCCGCAACGCCGCAACAGGACAATGGGTGATACATTGGCCGCAAAGAGTACAGTCCGACTCCTGAATCAGCCGGTTATAACTTACATCTATGATGGTGCGGCTGCCTGTACCAGAAACATCCCATACATGCATGCCCTGAATCTTATCACATACTTGCACACAGCGCATACATTCAATACATTTGCTTTGATCCCGCACCAGAGGAAAATCTTTGCTGATCTTATTTTTCAGCACTTTTTTCACATAGGGCTGACGGAAAAAGCCAAATTCATTCGCTAAACGCTGCAAAGAGCAGTTCCCATTGCGCACACAAGAGGGACATTCTGCATTATGACGGGAAAGAATCAGCTCCACATTGGTACGGCGAGCCTCCCGCACCCGATGGCTGTTTGTGGTAATTTCCATGCCTTCCTGCACCACATTATTGCAGGCCGCCACCAATTTGCTGTTTCCCTTGACTTCCACCACGCAGACCCGACAGGCGCCAATTTCATTAATATCCTTTAAATAACAGAGCGTGGGGATCCGAATGCCTGCCAATCGGGCAGCTTCCAAAATGGTGACGCCCTCCGGCACAGCCAAAGGCCATTGATCGATAATGATATTTACCATTTCCGGTTCCTCCCTCCCTTAAAGATCCCATAGCCAAAGTGGTCGCAGCGCAGGCAGCGGTTGGCTTCTTGTTGCGCTTCTTCCAATGTCATACATTGTTCAAAGCCATCAAAGTTTTCTTTTCGCTCTGTGGGAGGAAGTTCTCCCTCATTCACCCGTCCCATACGGGGTTTATCGGTGAGTCTGGGCGCAGGGATTTGAATATCCGTGCGGATTTCATGGTGAAATCCCAGATATTCATCAATATTTGCCGCTGCCACTTTGCCAGCAGCAATCGCTCGAATGACGGTGGCAGGACCCGTGGCGCAGTCTCCCCCAGCAAATACACCAGCGATATTTTCCACGCCGCTGCTATCTAAAGCGGCAATGGTGCCCCGTTTTACCGGTACGCCTTCTTCGGCAAACCGGTTTGAATCAATTCCCTGACCCACAGCAATAATGATAATATCGCAGGCAAACCGCTTTTCTTCCTGACTGCTGGGACATGGGCGAGGCCGCCCGGCGCTATCCATTTCTCCAATTCTCTGTGGTTTTGTCCATAATGCCACCGCTTGATCGTCTTGATCGTACTCAATACGCAAAGGCGCTTGCAAAGAAGCAATTTCGCATCCTTCTGCTTCTGCCCCTTCCACTTCTTCTGGCAGCGCCGTCATATCTTCTTTTCTCCGGCGATAGACCACGGTCACTTTCTCTGCGCCTAATCGAACGGCAGAACGACAGGCATCCATGGCCACGTTTCCACCACCGACAACTACGACCTTTTTCCCCGTAAAATCTGGGAAACGATTCTCGCCAATGGCTCGCAGCATTTCCACTGCTGAAACAACGCCTCGCTTATCTTCTCCTGCAATGCCCAGTTTTTTATCCGTATGCGCACCAATGGCAATATAAACGCTGTCATATTCCTTTCGCAGCTGCGCCAGCGTCACATCTACGCCTACAGTTACCCCCGTCTTTACCTCTACACCGCCGGTGGAAAGGATATGATGGATATCCCGCTCCAATTCTTCCCGCGGCAAACGGTAACTGGGAATCCCATACCGCAGCATACCGCCCAATTGGCTTCGCTGCTCAAAAACCGTGACGCTATGGCCCATCAAAGAAAGATAATACGCCGCCGATAAACCGCTGGGCCCACCGCCAATAACTGCCACATGCTTTCCTGTTTTTTCTGCAAAAGGCACCGCCGGTTTATCCTGGGACATCTCCACGGCAAACCGTTTTAATCCCCGAATATTGATGGAATGATCCAAATAGTTTCTCCGGCAGCGTACTTCACAAGGATGTTCACACACAAAGGCACACGCCACCGGGAAAGGATTATCTTTTCGGATCAACGCCACTGCATCCTCATATCTTCCTTCCAAAGTCAGTGCAATATAGCCAGGAATGTCCACATGGGCTGGACAGAGCGCTACACAGGGCACGGGATTTTTTAAGTTGCCTAGGCATTTATGATGATGAATATGCTCCAGATATTCTTCCCGGAAACCCATCACGCCCCGAAGCACCATTTCCGCTGCTTCCGACCCAATCACGCAATCCGCCGTATCCCGAATGATCCGGGCAGTTTTTTCCAGCAAGATCAGCGTGCTGTCCGTAGCCGTGCCATCGAGCACACTTTCCAGCATTTCTTGCAGCTGCCATAGGCCCACCCGGCAGGGAACGCATTTCCCACAGGTTTGGGCATGGCAAACCTTCAAAAACGCCAACGACATATCCACAGGACATAGCCCTGGTGGGCTAGCAATAATTCGCCGCTCCACATCTTCATAGAGCCCCTCCACCACCATTTGGGCTTTGTTGGGCGTCATAATCCGCAATCTGCTCATGCTTTGCTCCTTTCCGCTCTAATGCTTTTTTCGCTATTTTCCCGCTATGATAAACAAAAACCATATGGTAAGAATAGGCTTCTCTTTTATTATAAGGTTCCATATGGCTTATCGCAAGCAAAATCCCTTGTTTTATGAAAAATACAGCCCTTTTTTAAAAAAATGCAAAAAGGAAAACCCAAATGGCTAGCCCGTTCATCCCGAAAAAAGGGCCTCAGCAAACAAAATTCCTTTTGATTTGCGGCAGATACTCCTCGTTTTCATTTGCCTTGATGGCTACTTTTTGAAATATTTTTTCTATCTACTTATCCTCTGCCGCAAGATGCGCCCTCGTCATCCTCAAAAGGCTTGAAAAAGCACCTTCAGATAAGGAATAAAGTAAAGATATTTTCTTGCAGGTCTCACCTGCTTCATCAGTCGCCCCATCCTGAAATAGAACCAAACCGCATTTTTCCACACTGTGTTCTTTTATGAAAGACAAGGAGGACACAAAATCTGCTGCCTCTGTCCATAAGAAAAAAGGCCGCTTTTGGATATAAGCCGCCTTTTTTGTCTTTACCCCTTGCGGCGCTGCTGTTTCATTGCAGACTTCACCGCCACATAAGTTTCCCAATCCAGTTCCCCCGGATCTGTTGTTTTGCCCAAAATAAGATGCAGCAAATGATGGGGGGTCTTGCCGCCAATGGCCATGGATTTCATACAGGATGGACAAGTCACCACCACATCCTGGCAAGGCATCTGCGCCGCCCGGCGTTGCTGCATCTTCCGTACCTCATCCAGCGGAAGATCTGGATAGCGACTGCCGCCACAGCACACAGACTTTTCCCGGCTATTGGGAGATTCCACCACTGTAATGGCCATTTTTTTCAATAAGCTGCGCACTGCATCATGCACCTGTGGCTGATCCCGATAGGCACAGGAATCATGGATAGATACTTGCAACTGCGGATAGTGCGGCAGTGGGATCTGTGGCATTTGATCCACCGCCTCCCAAAAGGTGATGGCCCGGATATCTTCTCTTTGCCGAAACCGCCGGTCGCAACCAGAACAATACGTCACTACCACTGCCCCTGCCGGCAACTCCTGTGCCATGGTGCAACAGGTATCATCCAGCAATACCGGTCCATCATGGTAGGTCTGAAGCAGCGCCATACCTTCTTCTGCCGAAACTCGATCCACACTGGACAACGTACAAGATGGGTTGACATACCATGGCTGTCCCTGTCCTTCTGCCACTTTCCACCGTTCCATCTGCAATCACCTCTCCTTTGTCACTTGCCATGCATTTCTCTGTAGCAATTTCAACCTTCCTTATGGCCGGCATTTGATCTTCCCATATCAGCTCAGCAGCGCTCCTTTTTCTCCAAAGTCATTTATGTTCGCTATTTGCTAGGCATTGCCAAATGCATTTGTTTATGGGATCAATCTCCCTTTCCCGCAGCCAAACGCTCTCTTATGATAAAAAAAGAACGGGTCAGCCTTTCGCTGCCCGCTCCAAGTCTGGAGATGAGGAGAATCGAACTCCTGTCCGAAAGCCCATCGGTAAAAACCTCTCCCATCACAGCCTATGGTCTTTTATTCCCTCAGCCTCCTGCCCATAGGCAGGCAGCAGGCGTTTTGGTAGCTTCATCTTTCTTACCCTGCCGCAAAGCTTAGGCGGGGCAGTTCCTCACAAAGTCGGCGCCAGACTCTGCCGCTGTGAGCAACAGCAGGCTGACGGGCGGCATTAAGCCGCCATCAAAGAATAATCTTTGTCGTTTCTTTTTTAAGTTTCCGGCTTGATACGCAGTAACCGGCCTGCGGATGGCTATTTCTACTTTCCGAACTCCCGTCGAAACCATTGCATCCCCGTATGAAAAAGGTCAAACCGTCAGGTTGCGAATCTTAAAATCCTTGGCCGCTTCCCGCAGCAGATCCTTTTTTGCAATGGACTGGCGCTTATCATACAGCTTTTTCCCTTTGGCAATGGCAATATCCATCTTCACCAGGCTCTTATCAAAATAAATCTTTAATGGAACCACGGTATATCCCGCCTGCTCCACCGCCTGGGCAATTTTACGAATCTCACGCTTATGCAGCAAAAGACGCCGCACCCGCAATGGATCTTTATTAAAGATATTGCCCTGTTCATAGGGACTGATATGCATATTATAAATCAACGCTTCCCCGTGCTCAATACGGATGAAACTTTCTTTCAGGCTGCATTTGCCCTGACGGAGGCTTTTGACCTCCGTCCCGGCCAAAGACAAGCCGGCTTGAAACGTCTCCTCAATAAAATAATCATGATACGCTTTTTTGTTTTGCGCAATCAAACGGATTCCCGTTTCTTTTGCCATGCCTGTCACCTTCTTTTTACCCATTTATTATAAAGTAAAGCACTATCTCTTTTTGCAAAAGCAGTGTTATTATACCACACCTGTAAAAAAAATACCATTACAATTCGTTGACATTTTCCGCCTCGTCTTCCGCGAAAACAAAGTCAATGGTTCGCATTTCCACATCAGTTTTTGCCACTTGAACCGTCACTTCATCTCCCAGGCGATAGGTCTTTTTCGTATGACGGCCCACCACCTGAAATTGTTCCTCTTGATATTCGTAAAAATCGTCTTCCAGACCGCTAAGGGCCACCATGCCTTCTACCGTATTGGGCAGTTCCACATAAATTCCCCATCCTGTCACGCCACTGATGATCCCAGTGTAAACCTCGCCAATATGGCCCGTCATATATTCCACCATTTTCAGCTTGTCGGTCTCCCGTTCTGCCTCATCGGCCAATCGTTCCTTAGCACTGCATTGGCGGCAAACGCCATCAAGGATGGCATCATAATGGGCTAAGCGGTTTTCATCCAACTTTCCATCCAGCTGTTCCTTGATGATCCGATGGATTTGAAGATCGGGATAGCGGCGGATTGGGCTGGTAAAATGGCAGTAATATTTTGCCGCTAAGCCAAAATGGCCTAAGTTTTGATCTTGATATTTCGCCTGCTTCATACTCCGCAGCACCATACGGCTTAAAATGCGTTCCTCCGGCTTTCCTTCAATCTGCGTTAACAGGGCCTGAAGCTCCTTGGGGTGCACATCGTTTTGACCTTTCAAATGATATCCGAAAGGACGCAGCGCCCGTTTCAGGTCGGTGAGTTTTTCTTCATCAGGCACTTCATGGTTTCGGTAAACAAAGGGGATATGCTTCCAGAAAAACTCCTCGGCCACCGTTTCATTGGCCACCAACATAAACTCTTCAATCAAATTTGTGGCCCAATTGCGGGGCGAAGGGTAGATATCCACCACTTTACCCTGGTGATCCAGCACAATTTTGGGCTCTGGGAAGTCAAAATTGATACTGCCCCGTTTTTGACGGCGGCGGTTTAAGATCAGGCGCAGTTTATTCATATCATGAAGCATGGGCATAAGAGCAGCATATTCCTGCTCCAATTGTTGATCCTCCCCATGCAACAGCAAATCCACCTTATGATATGTCAGCCTGGCATGGGAATGGATCACCGATTTCACCACCCGATGCGTCAACACTGTTCCTTTATGGTCAATCTCCATGATGCAGCTGAGCGTAAGCCGATCTTCCTGCGGATTTAAGGAGCAAATGCCGTTAGAAAGCTTATGGGGCAGCATGGGAATCACCCGATCCACCAGATAATAACTGGTGCCCCGGCGCAGCGCCTCCCGGTCTAAGGGCGACCCTTCAGGCACATAATGCGTGACATCTGCAATATGCACGCCCAATTCAAAATGGCCATTTTCCAGTATCACCAAGCTGACTGCATCGTCAAAATCTTTGCTGTCATCCCCATCGATGGTCACCGTCTGCCAATCCCGCAAATCTTCTCGGCTCTCCATCTCCGCTTGAGAAATGGTCACTGGTGCTTTGGCCGTCTGGGCCAGCACTTCTTCATCAAAAGCGTCTGGCAGGCCATATTGCCGCACAATGGACAGGATGTCCACCCCGGGATCATCCACATGTCCCAAAATCTCCACCACTTCTCCTTCCATGCTGCGGTTTCCTTCTGCCCGCTTTGTCAGACGCACCACCACTTTATGCCCATCCACAGCACCCATCGTGGCTCCCTGGGGAATATAGATATCGTTTGCAATATGGCGATCATCACATGTGACAAAGCCAAATCCCTTCATCTGCTCAAAAGTGCCCACCAGATGATCTGTACCCGCAGAGAGAATTTTCACCACTTTGCCCTCTGGACGCCGGGTGCCATTGCCATTTTTAACCATGCGGATCATCACTCGGTCTCCATGCATTGCGCCACCTACACTATCGGCAGGGATAAAGACATCCGGGCTATCTTCTTCCTCTTCCAGCGTCACAAACCCAAAGCCTTTTGCATTGCCGATAAACCGCCCTACAGCCATTTTCAGCTGACGAGGCAACAGGATTTTCCCTTTTTTGCTGGTAAGGATGCTTCCCTCTGCCAGCAGAGCGTCAATGGTCTTTTCTACTTCCTCTTTGCCCTCTTGCGGCCCTTCCCAAAGGGCAATCAATTCTTTTTTCTTCATGGGAAGATAGTCTGGGCTTTGAATATATTGCATCAGCTTTTCTTTGCGCGCCTCCAACTGACTATCCAGCGGTGTGTCCTGCTGCAACGTTGGCAGGCTAGCAGAGGTATCTTCCGCTTTGGCTTTTCGCCCCTGTTTTTTTCCATGGCGGTTTTTGGGACTATCCGGCGAAAGGGGCTGATCCGCTTGTTCTTGTTTTTGATTCTTTTTCCGGTCTTTTTTTGAATGTTTCAAACGATCTTTCTTCTTCTCTTTTTTGGAGGATTTTTTCTTCTGTTCCTGATCCCAACTCTGGTCATCCTCCCAGTCGATATGCTGCTCTTTCATGGTCTCACCGCCTTTCTCCCCTATTATAGCAAAGCCAAAGAAAAAGAT
>CAJFIN010000067.1 GCA_904381335.1 Candidatus Neoanaerotignum galli
TATGTCTTTTTGTTGCTGTATCGATGGGCTCCCCATCAAATTTCTTTTGTGACCTGAATACATAATCCAGAAAATTTCCGCGCATTTCATCTTTTGTAAACGGAATTCTTTAATCTCGGTATACCTATATGACCAATCTCTTTTTTCTTGGCCCTCTTGGCTTAGAAGTGGGTTTGCGCTTCACCCCGTTACGGAAATAGGTGGTTTCATAACGGTCAAAGAAAACAAATAATCCGAACCCATTTCCTATCGGAAACAAGTTCGGATTATATTGGTTTTATGCGGGCGGTGGGACTTGAACCCACACGAGGTCGCCCTCGCCAGATTTTGAGTCTGGTGCGTCTGCCATTCCGCCACGCCCGCAAGAAGAATGCCTAATTATGATAGCACATCCATCAATAAAAAGCAAGGCTTTTTTCAAAAAAACAAAAGTTTTTTTGGAACTTATGTCTTTTCCTTTACGTCAAAAGAATCATCAGGTATGATAGGGAAAATACCTTAACGAAAGGAGCAGAGGCGAAGTGGACAAAAGGGAATCCCTTCGCTTGGCGGAACTGGCCCAACAGGGGGATGCGGCGGCTTTTGAGGCATTGGTGACGGCCCATGAAAAAATGGTCTATAATCTGGTCTACCGGATGGTGGGCAACACGGAGGATGCCCAGGACATTTCGCAAGAGGTGTTTTTAAAGGCATACCGGTATTTGGCCCGGTTTAACCGACAGGCGTCTTTTTCCACCTGGATCTATCAGATTGCTGTTAATACGGCCATAGATGAACTGCGCAGGCGCAAAGGAAAAGAAACCCTCTCGCTGGAAGAAGAATACGAGGGGGACGAAAAAAACTTTCACAAACAGTATGCCAGTCCTGGCCCCAATGTGGAGGAACAGGTGTTGGAAAAAGAGGGCCTGCATAGCTTGAAGCAGGCTGTGTTTGCTCTGCCCGAAGAGCAGAAGACAGTGGTGATCCTGCGGGACATGGAGGGGTTTAGCTACGAGGAAATTGCCCGGATCACCGGGACGGCATTGGGTACGGTAAAATCCCGCCTGGCGCGGGGCCGAGAGCAGCTGCGGCGTTGGCTTTTGGCAGAAAAGGAGACTGGTCGCACATCCATAGAAAGGAGGGGGCGGCATGGATTGTTCTAAAGCAATAGAAGAAATGAGCGCGGCATTGGATGATATGCTTTCACCGCAGCAGGAAGCCGCCCTGAAGGCTCATTTGGAACACTGCCCTTTTTGCCGGCAGGTCTATGAGGGGCTAAAAGAAGTGCGGATGATGCTGCAGGCAGAAGAGGAAGTTCCTCTGCCAGAAGGGTTTCATGCACAGTGGAAGGAAAAATGGGAGCAAGAGCGGCAGGAAATGGCGCGCCTGGAGAAAAAGAAGAAGCAGGATAGACAGCCTTGGAAGAAATTTTTGGCGATGGCAGCGGCAGCCGCGGCCGTGGCCTTTGTGGGGATCAATGGGTCCGGCATTTGGCAGGATCCAGCCCAGCAGGAAGTTGGCAGAGAACTGACGCAGGAAGCGGTGGCTGGCGGCGCGGAATCCACGGAAGAAATGGAGAGCACAACCGAACTGCCGGCAGAAAATCCAACAGAGGTGCCGCAGACAGTTTTGCCGAGAGAGACGGCATCTCAGGCAGCACAAACAAATGGGGATGCTCAGTCCATGACACCGGAGGGCAATGCAGAGGCGGAAATTTTACCAGAAGGGGCCTCCCAAGCCCTTGGGGTGGCAGAGCCGGTGCAGTCAGAAGCAGCACAGAGTGCGGATGCGGCAGAGCAAGCCGCTGCCGCAGAGGATGCGTTTTCAACACCGAGCAGTGCAGTACCGGAGATGGCTTCCTATGCCGGGATAGAAGATGCGGAAGAAGAAACAGCGGAAGAGACAGAAAAATTTGCACAAGCATCGGACACGTCCCAAGAGGTGGGCAGTGTCACAACCCAGACGCCGGTTCAAAACGAGCGGATGGTTCCTTCACAGGAAGAAGAGACAGGACAGGAAGCAGCCTCTTTTTATGATAGTACTGCCGAAAGTTTTGCTTTGACGCAGGAACCTGCGGCACAGTCTGAGGGGCTGGAGGCCGAAGTTGTTGCGTTGACATTGCAGGTGTCAGACGCCGCAGCGGTGGAAGAAGCTCTGCAAGAGACGGTCGATGCCCTGGGAGGTGTGACAGTTGAGCAACCCGAGGGGCAATGGGCAGTGGCGGTGCCAGAGGCAGTGCAGGAAGAAGCAAAAGCAGCGCTGTCAAATTTAGGAACATTGACGGAGGAGCAGGCCGAGACAGAAAGTCTGACGGAGGCATTGAAGCAATGCCACACGATGATGGAGGAAGAGGCGGTGCCTGCCCCCTATGCGTATTTTACCATTGATTGGAAGGAAGAATAAAAACCACCGGCAATATGCTTTTTGGCATCGTTGCCGGCGGTTTTATGTGATGATGTAAAAATCAGAAAGTAAAACGTATTCCGTATCAGAAAGAGGGGAATCTTTGAGTGAACGCCAATATTAGGTTGTATCATTTTAAAGTTGGCGAAAGAAGTGGAGATTCCATAGCCCTTAATGGGCCTCAGGATCTTCCTGCCAGCCCTTACATACATCAATCCAAGCTAAGGCATTTGACAGCGAAAATAAATCATCACAGGTGAGTTCGATGGCGGAGTTACTGCTGCCACAGGCAGGAAAAACAGTGGAAAAACGTTGCAAAGAGATATCTAAGTAGCTTTTGACTTGTTCCGGTACGCCAAAACTGCAGACGCCGCCAATGGCATGACCTGTTGCAGACAGAGTTTCCTCAGGGGAGAGCATTTTCGCTTTTTTGCCAAAATAGGCTTTATATTTTTTGTTGTCCACCTTGGCATCTCCGGCCATGCCAATAAGAATGGGTCCTTCTGGGCCATCAAAGGCTAATGTTTTGGTAATGCGGGCAGGAATGACGGATAGAGCCTGGGCTGCCAGATCTACAGTGGCGCTGGAAACTGGGAATTCTAGTACGTCTTTTTCCCGGCCAAAACGGGCCAGATAGGTTTTTGCTTGTTCGATCGACATAGGGTGTCACGCTCCTTTTTTCTGTGTATCACCTTATCAAATTTTTCTATGAAAGGCAAGAGCCTTTCTTTTGGCGGAGAGGAAAATAAACGGTTTGGCGCACTATGGCCAATAAGCAACGCGGTTTGAAAATTGTAAGAATTTGGCCGTAGCGGGAATAAAAACAATATGGTAAGATAAAATTGGAGTTTTATGAAAAAAAGGGATTTTAAGAAACTTTTTGAGGGATGCGGGACGTCTATCTCAAAAAGACAAAGGAGGTGGGACAAATGGCAGAACCGATCATTTCCTTACGGCAGGTCAAAAAGATTTACCGCATGGGCGATGAGGCTATCCGCGCTGTGAACAATGTGACGCTGGACTTTTATCGGGGAGAGATTTGCTGTTTGCTGGGCACCAGCGGCTCTGGTAAAAGTACACTCCTCAATCTGATCTCTGGGCTGGAAAAGCCCACAAAGGGTGAAATCATCATGGAAAAGAAGCATGTGGAACGGATGAATGAGGATCAGCTAGCCCGGTTTCGTCAAAGGTACATTGGATTTGTGTTTCAAAACTACAATCTGTTGGGCACGTTGACGGCGCTGGAAAATGTGATGTTGCCGCTGGTTTTCCACCGGGTTGCGCCGAAGGAACGGGTGGAACGGGCGATGGAGATGCTACGGGCAGTAGGGTTGGAGGATCGGGCCAATCACAAACCGGCAGAACTGTCCGGCGGGCAGCAGCAGCGGGTTTCTATTGCCCGCGCGTTTGTCAACAATCCTCAGGTGGTCTTTGCCGATGAGCCCACGGGGAACCTGGATACGAAAACCACGTATCAAATGATGGATTTGATGGTGGGGCTGGCCCAAAAGCACCATCAGACCATGATCATTGTTACCCATGATCTGGAGATTTCTGTCTATGCTGACCGGATCATCCATCTCATGGACGGCAAAGTGGACGAGATCCGCCAAAACGATCATAAGATCACCAACAGTAAGCAGTTGTCCTTAGCGGGACAAGCAAAAACGATGGAGGGATAGTATGAAAAAGACAAAAGCATGGATGGCAGGATTCTTACTGCTGGTGTTTGTGTTTCAGATGGCCTTCGGCGCGTTAGTTTTTGCCGATGATACAGACATGCCGGAACCAGCAGGAGCACCGAATATTGCCGTGGTCAACGGCCCTGTGTTTGAAGTGGAGGCAGGAAAAGAAAATGAAGTGGAAGTGCAGGTCAGAAACCTCAGTTCCAGCTTGGCCAACAGTATCCTGGTGATGCCAAAGCTGCAGGAGGTAGGGGATAACCCTATGACCATCACCCTGAAGTCTCCCTCAAACAATATCAGCTCTATTTCCGGGAATGCCAGCCGGAAGCTGACATTTTTAGTGAATGTGGACCCATTGGCGGAAGCAAAAACATATGCGGTGGATGTGGAGTTTTCTTTCTTTAATAATGATCAGGTGCATTATTCCACCAGTTCTACCATTTACTTTAAAGTAACCAATTATGCCGTGGGAAATACCCGGGTGACCTTATCGGATATCACTCTTTCTCCTTCCACGCTGGAAGCCGGAGAAACGGGTACGTTAACGGCAAAAGTCAATAACCCCGGCCCATTGACCTTATTGGGCGTCAATGTGAATTTGACGGGGCTTGACAGCGCAGCCATTAGTGCGGTTGGTGTGAATTCCACAGTGTTCCCAACATTTCCGCTGGGGGAAAGCCGAACGGTATCGTTTGAGATTATGGCGGCAAAAGATCTGGCGGTGGGGAATTACCCGGTAACCTTTGAGATTACCGGCAAAGACGCCAATGGCGCTAGCGTTTCTTTTAGTCAGCAATATTACGTTTCAGTAGGCAATGCTGCTGCTGGAGAAGAAGGGGAAATTGTACTGCAGCATATGCAGGAACCCTCTGGTACCTATGGCATTAACGAAAACTTTCCGATCACCTTTGATCTTTATAATAAGGGTAAAGCTGCTGTGGAACAGGTGAAGGTGACGGCGGCAGAATATGGCGAGGGCGGCAATGTGGTGCCCAAGTCTGCCAGTGTGGTATCTTTTGATGAGATTGCTCCGGGACAGTCCGTCCCTGTCACATTTACGTTTGCAGCCACAGCCAATGCATCCAGCCGGAATTATACCATCGAATTTACCATAAGCTATACGCAGGATGGCGAAACCACCACCTTGCAGCAATATGCGGGGGCAAATATCATTAATCCGGAAAAGGATGAGGAGGAGGAAGAGGAAGAAGGCAAGGTATCTAAGCCCAAGATCATCGTCAGCGAATATCAGTCTGATCCGCGAATTGTGATGGCTGGGGAAGAATTTAACCTTTATATGACCTTTTTAAATACCCATCCGGAAAAAGCCGTGCGCAACGTAAAGATGTATTTAACCATGGTGGAAGAAACTTCAGGGGAAAGCGAGACAAGCGCGAATATCTTTACCCCGGTGGATAGCAGCAATACCTTCTATTTTGATTCCATTGCGCCTAAAGGAACGGTGGATAAGTCCATTCGGCTGTATACCATGCCGGATGCGCAGCCAAAGACGTATACCATCACCGTTAACTTTGAATATGAAGATTTGGAAGGCAATGAGTTTACGGCAACAGAACTATTGGGAATCAATGTAAAACAGTCTTCTAAGGTGGAGACCAGCGAAATTTCCATGCCGCCTACCATGGAACTGGGCATGTATAACAGCCTCTATTTTGATATTTATAACACAGGCAATGTGGAACTGTCCAATGTGAAAGTCCTGCTGAGCGGTGATGTAGATACCCAGAATAAGTCCACCTATCTTGGCAACTGCGCCAAAGGGGACAGCCTCTATTATGAAGGCAGTTTTGCAGTGCTCAATGTGGGCGAAAACAATGTGGTGGTTACCTTGCAATATAGCGATCCCAGCGGAGAGGTGATCTCACAAGAGATGACATATACCATTGAAGGAACAGAACCTGCACCCATGGATCCTACCATGATGGATGATCCATCCATGATGGCGCCGGAAGAGACGGGCCCCTCGATGAAAACCATTGTGATTGGCGCCGTATGCGGTGTAGTTGTGCTGATTGTGATCGTGATTGTGGTGCGGAAAATAAAGAAAAAACGGGCTGATGCGTATATCACTCATCTGGATGACGAGGAAGAAGAGGATGAGGACGAGGAGAATGAGCAACCCGGCGAGCAGGAGGAAAAGAAGTAAGCAAAGGAGGCGGCAGTGATGAGGATGAGCGACATGATCCGTATGGCCCTGCGTAACCTCTGGAAGCGAAAACTGAGGACATCTTTGACAGTCCTAGGCGTCATCATTGGCACGGCCTCCATTGTGGTGATGGTTTCGGTGGGGATTGGCATGAATATGGGCTTTGAAGAGCAGCTCTCCCAGATTGGCAGCCTAACCGTCATCGATGTATATAAGCCTTGGAGCAATGAGCAGCAGGGCCGGGAGGCAGCCAAGTTGGATTTAGCCACCCTGGAAGAAATGCGCCAGATTGATGGGGTGGAAGTGGTTACACCCGTCATTAATCAATACTTCCTTTTGGTCAGCGGGCGATATGTAGCTGATTTCAGCGTGACGGGGATTTTGCCTGAGGCCATGGAACCGCTGGGTTATCAGGTGGTGCAGGGACGATGCCTGCAGGAGGGGGATACCCAAAATGTAGTGCTGGGAGCGACTGTGGCCGAAAATTTCTATAACCCGAAATTGAGTGCGCAGGTGCGGTGGAATTCGGAAAACCTAAAAACTGTAGACCCGATGAATGATAAATTCCAAATTTCAGTGGACTATAACTATGGCACGAATAACGCCAATAAACAGTTAAAAAATCAGCGGGTGAACGTAGTGGGCGTGTTGGACCCGAACTCTGGAGACAGCTGGTCATCGGTGATGCCCATTGATGAAGTGGAAAAGCTGGTGGAAATGCAGCAAAAAGCCAATGGCCAAAAGGTGAAAAAAGGGGCGAAGGAGTATGATACTGCCAAGGTAAAGGTAGCAGAGATGGATGATGTGGATCAGGTAATGCAGCAGATCCAGGATATGGGATTTGAATGCTCTAGCTTAAAGCAAAGCTTGGACGCGATGCAGGAGACCAGCAAGATGCTGCGTATGGTTCTGGGAGCCATTGGCGCCATCTCCATGATCGTAGCAGCCATCTCGATTACCAATACCATGGTGATGAGTATTTATGAACGAACCCGAGAGATTGGGGTAATGAAGGTGATTGGAGCCACACTGCCTGATATTCGTAACCTCTTTTTGATGGAAGCAGCGTTCATTGGCTTGATGGGTGGTGTTTTAGGTGTGGTACTTAGTTTTGCCGTCAGTCGTATCGTGAATTTTATTGGGATGCAGACAGGGCAAAACACGTTGTCCTATATCCCCTTCTGGCTGGCTGCCTTGGGGATTGGCTTTGCTACCTTGGTGGGTATTTTAGCGGGGTATTTTCCTGCGCGCCGTGCAATGAAGCTCAGTGCGCTGGCAGCCATCCGTTCGGAATAAGAGAGGATGGGGAGGATGCAGCTTGCAGTTTGGGGAAGAATCTTTCTTTGGTCCACAGGCACAGGAGTGCTGGTGCGGCTGACAGAGTTTGCAGTGATGTGGTTTTTGGTGCGATGCGGTTCCAGTTTGGAGCCAAATATCCTGCAATGGTTTTTTGTGATGCGGTTATTTATCAGTGTGGTGCTGTTTGGTGCTGTGGGGATGATGCTGCAGCAAAAAAAGTGGGATCGCCAGACAATTTTATGGGGTGTGCTCCCCCTGATGGGGTACGGCTTAGCTGTGGCTCTGCTGGAAACAGTGATGGGTAGCGGTGGAATGATTGTTGTACTGCGGATCCCCATGGCGATTTTCGATTGGGGGCGGGATTTGGCCGAATTATTCGGCGTTAGTCCCCGGAGAGCATTTTTGGCAGGGATATTGCCTTTAGGCTGGATGCTGTTTGGCCGAAAACAAACCCAATCAGAGCAACAAAAAAGATGATCATTGCGGAGGAAA
>CAJFIN010000068.1 GCA_904381335.1 Candidatus Neoanaerotignum galli
AAAGAACCCTATCAGAAGCGTACTTCCCATGGTATGATTCTGGGCGCTAACGGAGAAAAGATGTCGAAGTCCAGAGGCAATGTTGTCAATCCGGATGAGGTCGTGGATCAATATGGTGCAGATACGATGCGCCTGTATGAGATGTTTATCGGTGATTTTGAAAAGGCTGTTCCGTGGTCCGAAAATGGAGTCAAAGGCTGTCGCCGCTTCCTAGAGCGTGTTTGGAAACTGCAGGATATGATGACATCCGAAGAGGAAATCTCTAAAGATATGGAAACCTGGATCCATAAGACGATCAAAAAGGTCAGCCTGGATGATGAGAGTCTGAAGTTTAACACGGCAATTGCGGCTATGATGGCTCTTGTCAACGAATTCTATGCGAAGGGCAGCATCACGCGAGGAGAGATGAAGATCTTGCTGCTTCTCTTAGGACCCGATGCTCCGCATATCACAGAAGAAATGTGGGAACTTTGCGGCTTCAGTGGACGGTTGTATCAGCAGCCATGGCCCGCATGGGATGATGCAAAAACCATCGAGGATATGATTACAATCGCCGTTCAGATCAATGGAAAATCCAAGGGAACGCTTGTAATTCCTAAGGATGCGGATCAGGCTGCGGCCATGACCGCATTTCGGGCAGATGAACGTCTGATGGCGCAGGTGGAAGGTAAAACGATTATCAAAGAGATTTACGTCCCCGGAAGAATCGTGAACGTAGTCGTAAAAGGGTGAGTAATCATGAGAAAGGTCAGAATATGGGATACCACACTGCGGGATGGCCTGCAAGTTCCTGGAGTCGCCGTCACCTTGGATGATAAAATCGAGATGGCTATGAACATTCGTGACTTGGGCGTGGATTATATGGAGGTTGGATATCCGGCAGTTTCTTCACAGGCATATAAAGAAACGGCTGCTATTACCGCGGCTATTGGCAAAGATCCTGATTCTCCATGGATTGCCGCATATGCACAGGCCAATCGGGAAGAGCTGGAAATAGCATATGAGAGTATCCGCGAGGCAAGATATCCGATGCTGCATTTAGTCATCGGTGCCTCTCGCCAGCAGATAGAGAATCGGCTGCACAAGACGCCGAAAGAAGTGCTGTGCCTGGCTAAAGATCTTTTAGAATATGCCCGGAGCTTAACGCCGAAAGTACAGTTTACGATAGAAGATGCGGCTAGGACGGATGAAATTCTGACGGCATATGAAGAAGTGATGGAGGACTGGGTACGGCCTGGGGAAACGGCTAGGCACCTGATCCGCAGTTTAGGCGGCGCGCAAAGTACCAAAGGACAATATTACCGGGGCGTGGAATAAGAAAAGGCGGTGAGGCCCGTTGTTTCAATTATTTGTGAATTTTAGCCGGTTTTTGTTCTTTCTCTATTTAGGGATTTTTCTGTTTCACGGCATATCGCTCATGCTGGATGATGCTGGGCTGACAAACCACTCCCATAGCCATGCGGTGTTTTTGGGGCGGATCAGCTTGGTTTTAACCCATATCACAGCTTTTTTGATTCTGGCTTATGACACGGAAACGGTGTCTTTTGACATTCGGGTGTTGATCATGGCTTCCATTAGTTTACTATTTTTGGTGCTAGCCAATCATTTAGCCAATATTCTCTTTGAACGCAGCTTTCCATTGATTTGGAATTGTGTTTTTTATCTATTCGATATTGGCCTAATCATGCTTTGGCGACTGAATCCCGATTTGGCTTACCGGCAGATGATTTGGATGGTGATGGGGTTTTTTGCGGCTATGTGGATTCCTTTTGTCATGCGGCTAATCCCTCGGTTTGAGCATTTGAAATGGCTATATATTGTATTGGCCTATGGGTTAGTGATTGCCACGCTTTTGATGGGACAGACGGAGTATGGCTCCACCAACTGGATCCGCATAGGAAATTTGTTTACGTTTCAGCCTTCGGAAATTGTTAAGTTTCTATTTATTTTCTATCTGGCCAGTGTCTTTCGAAAGCGGGTGGAATGGAGAGAGCTGTTTTTGACGGGCGGATTAAGCGCAGGGCTAGTGATTTTATTTGTATTAGAACGGGATTTAGGCAGCGCACTGATTTTCTTTTTCACCTATATGGTATTGCTTTATGTGGCTACTAGTAATCTATTGCTTTTTGGCGCTGGTTTTGGTGTGGCAGGCATTGGCAGTGTTTTAGCCTATAAACTCTTTTCCCATGTCCGGGTACGGGTGGCGGCATGGTTAGATCCCTGGTCGGATATTGACGATGGGGGATATCAAATCACCCAAAGCTTATTTGCCATTGGGACAGGAGGACTATTTGGCAGCGGATTAACCATGGGTATGCCAAACAACATTCCTGTGGCCACAAAAGACTTTATTTTTAGCGCCATATGCGAGGAATTTGGTGCAGTATTTGGGGTTGGAATTATTTTGGTGTTTTTACTGCTCTTTGCCAAAGGATTTTTGATTGCCTATGGCAGCAAACGGCGGTTTTATGGTTTGCTGGCGGCAGGCATTACGGCGATGATGGCGTTTCAGACGTTTTTGATTATTGGCGGGAACATCAAACTGATTCCATTAACTGGGGTGACGCTGCCTTTTATGAGCTATGGCGGCAGTTCTGTAGTGGTAAGTATTATCACCATTGGATTTTTACAATGGCTAGCCATGCAGGAGCAAGAGGAAGAGGAGGTGATGGACCGTGCAGCCAAATAAAAAAAGCATGATCCGGATCTTCTGTCTACTGACGGCGTTATTTGTGCTATTGGCAGGATATTTGCTTAAAATTGTTTTCAAAGACAGCGAGCAGATGATTACCAATTCGTATAATCCACGGGTGAATGTGGAGGATCATACCATTCGGCGGGGAGATATAAAAGATATCAACGGCGTAGTATTAGCATACAGCGAAAAAGATGGGGAAACCTATGTGCGCCGATATAACGATGGGGTGGATAATGCCCATGTTTTAGGATATACAGGTATGGGTAAGGCCGGCATGGAAGCGGCGGAAAACTTTACTTTGGAGCATATTAGCCACGAGATTCAGCAAAGACTGTCCGCATTTTTGAGGGGGACAGAAGTAGTGGGAGACAGTATTGCTTTGACAGTGGACAGCAATCTACAAAAGATTGCTACCAACCTGCTGGGAGAAAATAAAGGCGCTGTGGTGGTGGTGGAAATCAAAACAGGCCGAGTGAGGGCTATGGTTTCTAAGCCGAATTATGATCCACAGACCATTGCCGGCGATTGGGAAACGCTGCGGCAGGATGAATCCAGCCCCATTTTAAACCGGGCGACCCAGGGCCTATATCCGCCAGGGTCCACATTTAAAATTGTGACGGCAGTGGCAGCAATGCGTCACTTGCCAGATTGGCAAAGTTTTACGTACACCTGCACTGGAGAAGAAGTTTTTCCAGACAAGGTTATCCACTGCTTTGATGGGAAGGCCCATGGTGAGGTGGATCTATCGGGCGCGTTTGCCCAAAGCTGTAACTGTTATTTTGCAAAGCTGGCAGAGAAAATGGGGCCAGAGGCGTTAGCAGAGACAGCACAAAGCTTAGGATTTGGACAAGAGATGAATTTTGATCTTCCCAGCAGTACCTCTTCTGTTGCATTAAGCGGGACATCCTCTACCAGCGAGCTGGTCGAAACAGCCATTGGGCAAGGAAAGACACTAGCAACTCCTTTATTTATGGCAAGTCTGACAGCGGCAGTGGCCAACGATGGCCAATGGATGAAGCCGTATCTTTTAGACCATGTGGAAAATGAAACGGGAGAGACGATAAAAACGGTTTTGCCCCAAAGCTTAGGGCAGATATTTAGCCAAGAGGAAGCGCAGGCACTGACGGAGATGATGATCGGTGTGGTGGAAACGGGTACAGGCAGAGATGCAGACAGTGACTATTTCCAGGTGGCAGGGAAAACTGGTACGGCGGAAAACGAGGGAGAACTGGATCATTTATGGTTTGTGGGTTTTGCACCGGCGGAAGATCCCCAATATGCTGTGGCAGTGATTACGGAAAATGCCCAGGGAGGAACACGCCCCACGGTAATTGCCAGAAAAATGCTTTATAATGCGATTTATCCGGAAGAAGCACAATCTTAAGGCATAAAACAAAGGAAAAAAGCAGAAGCTAGCCCCAGAAGGAGGGGCAGCTGATGCTTTTTTCTTTACTGGGCACATTGGCGTTAGGACCTGTGGTGATCCTGGCGTTTTGGTATGATGTAAAGGACCGGTATGAAAAGGAGCCCCGATGTGATCTAGCCCTAGGGCTCCTTTTTGGTGCAATGGCCACAGGACCGGTGTTGGGTGTGGATTGGTGGGGGCTAAAAACGGGAATGAGTCAAGGAGCGGCAAGCAGCGCGTTTCTTTTTTCTGCCGCCAATGAGGAAGCGTTTAAGTTGGGAATTAGCTTTTTTTTGACCTGGCGAAATCCCTATTTTAACGAGCCGCTGGATGGGATTATTTACTGTGTATTTGTATCACTGGGATTTGCAGCAGCAGAAAATATGATTTATGTGTTTCATCCACAAATGGGCGGGATAGAAACGGCACTGAGCCGGGCAGTGTTTTCTGTGCCGGCACATGGCCTATTTGGGGTGCAGATGGGGTATTATTTTGGCGGATGGCGGTATAGCAAATGGGGCGGATGGGCGGGTGCAGCTTCTTTTGGGGCGGCATGGCTTAGTCATGGGTTATATAACTGGATTTTGCTGGGGGGGTTTCCATGGGAGGGATTATTACTTGCCATATTTTGCCTTTTTCTATGGGGAGATGGGGCAAAAAAGATCCTACGTCACCAGATGGCATCTCCTTTTCGAGGATGCAGAGGGATTCGATTTTTTTCTGCCAATAACGGTAAAACCGGCATAAAACGGAAAAAAACGGCAACAAAGAGTCAAGACAAGGGACAAAGGTGCAAGGATTAACGCTTGAAAAGTATGGGAAAGTGGTGTATACTGTTACCAATGGAATCGTTATATATAGTGGAGGGTAACAGTGTGATAGAAGCAGTCAGTTGCGGCGGCATTGTGATCCACAAATGGAAGATACTGCTTCTCTACAAAAATCAAAATGGGAAATATATGGGATGGGTCTTGCCAAAAGGTACAGTGGAAGCTGGGGAGACCTATCAGGAGACAGCCATCCGGGAGGTTCATGAAGAAACAGGATCCATTGCAACTATTCTCAAATATGTAGGGAAAACACAGTACAGCTTTCGCGGAGATGAGGATATGGTCAGCAAGACGGTACATTGGTATCTGATGGAGACCGACTCCTTTTACAGTAAGCCCCAAAGTGAAGAATATTTTGCAGACGCGGGGTTTTATAAATTCCACGAGGCCTACCATTTGCTCAAGTTCAATGATGAACGCCAGATATTAAAAAAAGCTTATCAAGAGTATAGTGATAGAAATCGAAGCAGCTTTTTTTACAAAAAGAATTTTTTCAAAAGTTATAACACATGAGGGAAAAAATAAGATGCGGAGGTGCGCAGTATGAAAAGCTTGAGTGTGGAAGATTTGAAGAGTTTACTGGCAGATGCTAGAAATTCGGAAACGAAAAAAACCTGGTATTTGGTAGCGGGAATCATTGTGGCGGTATTAGTGATTGTGGCAATGGCATTATTTGTAAAGAAATATACCGATGCAGAAGATTACTATGATGAATGGGACGATGAAGACTGGGACGATTTTGACGATGAAGCCGAAGAGAAGGAGCCTTTGGCTGAAGATGCAGAAGAATAAAAAAGAACGACCGGGCCGAAAGGCTCGGTTTTTTTATGGAATGAAAAGATTAAATGAAAACCACTGGCACAAGGTAGGACGAAAAATATCTTTATGCAGGAACCAGGTTGTGATCTACGATAAAAAAGAATAGCGCATTTTTACATGGATGATACAACTCTGGCCATTTTCCAAGAGAAAAAAATAGCTGACAGGCGACAGAGCCAACGACCAAAAAAGACAGGCTTTTACGGCAATGAATGAAAAGAAATGGTGACAGAAAGGAATTTTTTGAAACAAAGAAGGATGACGAGGAAGCCCTGACATAGGGAAAACGCATCAAAAGGATAGGGAAAGAAAGAGAAGCAATTGGTCTGGCAAAGCGGGGAAAGGACGGAAAAAAGCAGCAGAAGTAGCCATGATAAAAGTGGGAAATGACGATTTGAGTCACAAATTTCACTAGGGCAGATGGAAGCAAGCAAGAGCCAGAGAAAAAGCAGTGGGTATTTAGAAATGACCAGAAAAAAGCGAAAAAATGGTTGCACAACAGGAGCAGGGAGGGATTGCAGCAAAGAACAGATGTTTCTGTATTTTTAGAAAGAAAGAAATAGAAATTTTACAAAAATGAGAAAAAAAGAAAGAAAAAACTTTACATTCCTCTGACAAAAAGGTAACATAACAACTAGTGAAAGGAGGAAATAAAACATCGATGGAACGAGTGAAACAGAAGAAGGAACGAAAACGAGTATCGATCCCCCTGGTGTGGCAATGGGTGATATTAGGCATTGGAACGGCATGGATTTTATTTGATGTGATGGCAATCAGTTTATTTACATCACCATCTTTTGTGTATTTTGGCTTGCGGCATCCATTACTTTTATTGCTGAATTACTTACCTATTGTGGCGCTGGAGTTACTGATATTTTTTGCTACCTGCAAAGCAACGCAGGCAGTGGCCATTACCGATGCGGTTTTTGGACTATTGGCCTTTATCAATGCGGAAAAGATCCGCATTTTACAAGATCCTTTGGTGCCAGGGGATGTTGTGCTGATCAAAGAATTAGTGGGAATATCGGAGGGGTTTACGCCGGGGACACTGATGTTATATGCAGGCATCGTCATTGTTGTAGCCATGGTGATTTTTTGTTCAAGCCACTTTTTTGCCCCTGTGCGCATCAATTGGCGGGCAAGGGTTATTGGTGCAGTGGCAGTGTTTGTGGCGGGGGCCATTGTGGGGCAGACCGTTTATGCCAAATCTGGGATCTATGATCTTTTTCCGGTGGAAGGGAACATCTATTTTCAGGTCAATCAATATGACTCTAAGGGTGTGATTTATAGTTTTTGCCACAATTTTTATACGATGAAAGTGCGTGCGCCGGAAGACTATGATAAAAATGAGGTCGAAGCTTGGGATGAGGCAGAGACCATGGCGGCGCCGGAATATCAACCGAACATCATTTTTATTATGGGAGAATCCTTTAGCGATTTATCAGAAAATGAGCATTTGGATTTTTCAGATTATCGGGATCCATTGAAAAATTGGAAGGAACTAGCGCAGTCGGATCAAGCGGTGAGCGGACATATTATGGTGCCGGGCTATGGCGGAGGTACCAGTGATACGGAGTTTGATGTGCTGACCGGGCTTTCTACACGGTTTATTGATGGGGCTTCCAATTCCTATAGCTTAATTCGCAAAAAAATGGATGCCATACCCTGGCGGTTAAAAGAGATGGGGTATGATACACTGGCGATACATCCTGGGTTTTCCTGGTTTTATAACCGGGCGAATGTCTATCCGGATTTGGGGTTTGACGAGTTTCTTCATTTGGAGCACTTCCAAGGGGAGGAAAAATACCGCGGCGGGTATATTGCAGATCTATATGCCATTGATTGCATTTTAGAAGAGGGAAAAACGCATGACGCCCAGAGTGATAACCCCTTATTTACCTTTTGTGTGACCATTGAAAACCACGGACCATATGATGAAAAGTATAACGAAGTGGAAGAGACGTTTTCTACCGATGTAGATCTGACAGCAGAAGAGAAAAACCTGTTAAACAGTTATTTTATGGGCATCATTGATGCGGATGAAGAACTGGGCCGGCTGACAGAAGAATTAGAAAAAAGCGATGAACCTACGATTGTGGTTTATTTTGGCGATCACCTGCCAGGCTTTTCTAATGGTATGGCTTTTTTTGATCTGCTGGACTATGATATCAGTGCCAGCGGGTCTCTAGAAGAAATGGCAGGCATATACAAGACGCCATATCTGATCTGGCAAAACAG
>CAJFIN010000069.1:0-7495 GCA_904381335.1 Candidatus Neoanaerotignum galli
CGAGCCTGTTGTTGCGAAATCCACCCCTGGACGCAGAAAAACGGCGTGACCATTGCGGTCACACCGTTCTCTGCCCCTCGCAAAGCTAAATAGTACCTTATCACTATTAAGCCTTGAGTTCTGGCGGCTTTTTGCCGTGGAAGAAGAAAGGAGAAAACAAACATGAAACTGATTGTTGGGTTGGGAAATCCTGGACCCTCCTATGCCAATACCCGCCATAACGCCGGTTTTCTGGTGATCGATGCATTGGCCCAGCATCATCAGATCGCCGTTAATAAAATCAAGCATAAGGGGCTAGAAGGAAACGGCCACATCGGGGAGGAAAAAGTGGTGCTGTTAAAGCCCCAGACCTACATGAATCTCAGCGGCGGCAGCGTTCGAGAAGCCATGGATTTTTATAAATTAACACCGGCGGATCTGATGGTGATTTATGATGATATCAGTTTGCCAGTGGGTGCGGTACGCATACGAGAAAAGGGAAGCGATGGCGGCCACAACGGCATGAAAGATATCATTCGTCATTTGGGAACGGAGGATTTTGTGCGTATTCGTATGGGCGTGGGCGCAAAACCAGCGGGATGGAATCTGGCGGATTATGTATTGTCTGCCTTTCCTCCACAGGAAAGGGAAGAAGTATCCCATGGCATTATGGTGGCAGGCCAGGCTGTGGAGGATATTTTAACCATTGGGCTGCAAAAGGCCATGAACCGGGCCAACTTATCTGTCAAGGCGGCACGAGAAAAAACGAGCCAAATGGACGAGAAAGGAAAATGAGGTGAAAGAAGATGAAAGGCTTACTGGGCGTACTCCAGACCATGGAACCCTACCGCAAGCTCTGTGACAGCTTGACCCAGGATCAGACGCCGGTGCTGGCCACAGGCGTTGTAGATGTACAGCAAACCCATTTGCTGGGAGGTTTGGTGCAGGATCTGAAGGTTCCGCTGATGGTGGTGGCAGAAAATGAACGCAAGGCACAGGAGCTATATGAAGATTTGAAGCAATTTGTCCCGGATGCCTTGTTCTATCCTTCCAGAGACTTTCTCTTTTATGCTACGGATGTACACAGCCGTCAGATCGATAATAGCCGGGCGGCAGTGGTACAGCATCTGCTCAAAGAGCCTGCGCCAGTGGTGGTGCTGCCGGCGGAAGCGTTTTTAGACCTGCGGATGAGCCGGGAAGCCTTTGCCTCCTTTTTGTTTACCATATTGGAAGGGGATATCATTGAGCCGGAGGAGTTATGCCGCCGGCTTATGACGCTGGGCTATCAGCGGGCAGATCAAGTGGATGGGCCGGGGCAGTTTGCGCTGCGGGGATCTATTTTAGATGTGTATTCCCCTGTGGAAGAAACGGCATACCGCATTGATTTTTGGGACACTGAGATTGATACCATCCGCACCATGGATGCTTACAGCCAGCGGTCGCTGGAACGGGTGAAACGTGTGGAAATCTTTCCGGTGGGAGAATTGATTTATACGAAAGAAACATTAGCGCAGGCCCTGCAGAAAATGGAGCAGGAATATATCCGCACCAAAGCTGCTTTGGAGAAGAAAGGGCGGACGGAAGAAGCAGAAAAGTTTCGGGAAAAAGTCGGTGAAACCTTAGAACGGCTGCGTCAGGAAGGCAGATTGTCATTTATTGACTCTTTTTTGGGATATTTCTATGCCGAGCAAGGAAATTTGCTATCCTATATGCCGCCGGAAACGGTGGTGGTCTTCTGTGAACCAAACCGTATCCGGGAGAGCGTGGAGCGGGTGTTGCACCAATTTCGCGAAAGCATGAAAAGCCGGATGGAAAAGGGATATTTGCTGAAAAAAGAAGGAGAGTTATTGCTGGATTGGCCGGGGGCGCTTCATGCAGCGACAGGCCACCGACAGATCCTTTTTTCTACCATTGCCACCGCTACACCGGATTTTTCCCTCAAAAACCTGATCCCCTTTACAGTGCGCAGCGTGGGTTCATTTCAAAATCAGGTGGCGCTGTTTTACGATGAGGCCCGTGCGCTTGCCAAGGAGGGGTGGAAAGAAGTGCTGCTGACGCCCAGTGCAAATAAGGGCCGCCGCATTGTGCAGGAAATGATGACGGAGGGACTGCGGGCTGTCTATGTGGAGCAGTTAGAGCAGAAGGAATTGGTGGGCGGAGAAATCTGCGTCTGTAAAGGCCAGCTGAGCCGGGGATTTCAATATCCGGTGGAAAAATTGGCTGTTTATAGTGACGCCCAGATTTTCGACCGAAAAACAGGTCGCCGGGCCAATCGAAAACGGAAAAATGCCAAGGCGATCAATAGCTTTACCGATCTGAAGGTGGGCGATTATGTGGTGCATCAAAGCCATGGGATTGGCATTTTTCGCGGCTTGGAGCAAATTGTGGTCGATGGCGTCAACAAAGATTATTTAAAGATAAGCTATGCGGACGGGGGCAGCTTATTTGTGCCGGTAAACCAACTGGATGCCATCCAAAAGTATATCGGCGGACAAGAACATGTGAAGCTAAATAAGCTAGGCGGCCAGGATTGGAACAAGGCGAAAGCCAAAGTGCGGGCGGCAGTAGCCATTTTGGCAGAGGATCTCATCGAGTTGTATGCCAAACGACAGGCAGCAGTGGGCTTTGCCTATTCGAAGGATAATCTGTGGCAGCGGGAATTTGAGGAAACATTTCCCTATGACGAAACGGAGGATCAGCTGGCGGCCATTGATGATGTCAAACGGGATATGCAAAGCAATAAGGTCATGGATCGACTGATCTGCGGCGATGTGGGCTATGGGAAAACCGAAGTGGCCATTCGGGCGGCTTTTAAGGCGGTGCAAGATGGTAAACAGGTGGCCTATTTGGTGCCAACTACGTTGTTGGCCCAGCAGCATTATCAAACGTTTGTGGACCGGATGGCAAACTATCCAGTGAAGGTGGGGCTGTTGAGCCGGTTTCGTACGGCAAAGGAGCAGAAGGCCACCATTGAGGAACTGAAAAAAGGCTTTGTGGATATTGTCATTGGCACGCACCGGCTGCTGTCAAAAGATGTGGCATTTCATGATTTGGGACTGGTGATTGTGGATGAGGAACAACGCTTTGGCGTTGCCCATAAGGAAAAGCTAAAGCGTCTAAAAGAAAATCTAGATGTGCTTACCCTCACGGCTACTCCGATCCCCCGTACGCTGCATATGAGTTTAGCAGGCATCCGGGACATGAGTGTGCTGGAAGAACCGCCACGAGAGCGGCATCCGGTGCAGACCTATGTGATGGAGAGCGACCCGGAGTTTATTCGGGACGCCATCCATCGGGAATTGGGCCGAGGCGGCCAGGTGTATTATTTGTATAACCGGGTGGAATCCATGGAAAAAGAAGCTGCCCGCATCCAGGCATTGGTGCCGGAAGCAGTGGTGGCATATGCCCATGGACAGATGACAGAGCGGGAACTAGAGCGCATCATGAAAGACTTTGTTGAAGGAGAGATCGATGTTCTGGTTTGCACGACCATTATTGAAACCGGTCTGGATATTGCAAATGTTAACACTATGCTCATCCAAGACGCCGACCGCATGGGCCTAAGCCAGCTTTATCAGCTGCGGGGCCGGGTGGGCCGGAGTAACCGGCTGGCCTATTGCTATTTGATGTATCGAAAGGATAAGGTGCTTAGCGAGGTGTCGGAAAAGCGTCTTGCTACCATTCGGGAATTTACAGAGTTTGGCAGCGGCTTTAAAGTGGCTATGCGGGATCTGGAAATTCGCGGGGCAGGCAATCTTTTGGGTGCGCAGCAGCATGGTCATATGGATGCGGTGGGCTATGAGATGTATTGTCGTCTGCTGGATGAAGCAGTCAAAAAGTTACGCGGAGAAACGGTGGAGCAGGAATTTGAGACGATGATGGATCTTAATGTGGATGCGTATTTGCCTTCTTTCTATATAAAAAATGAGGAACAGAAACTGGAGCTATATAAACGGATTGCTGCCATTGAGACCAGGGAGGAATATGAGGACTTGTTGGAGGAGATCGAAGACCGATATGGCATGATGCCTCGGGCGGTGAGCCAGCTGATGGAAGTGGTATTGTTAAAAGCCCGGGCGCACCGATTAGATCTGCTATCGGTGGTGCAAAAGCAATCCCAAATCTTCATGACATTCCGCCCAGATGCGCGGGTGTCTCCGCAGCGGATTTTAGCAGCGGTACAGGCACGGCCGCTGCGGTATCAGTTTACTTCCGGTACGAATCCTTGCTTTGTGATTAAAATGAATGAAAAAGATGGTATTGATCCTTTGGAATATGTTAAAATAGCCCTGGATGAATTAGAAGAAACAACGTCCGTGGCCCAGTGAGGCCTGAAGGGAGGGCGAGAGATGATCAAAAGGTTGCTGGTTTTGTGCTGGGTAGTGGGGTTTGCGCTTACGGCTTTTTGTGGATGTCAGAAGGAAACGGCAGTGCAGGACGCCCTTTTGACGGTGAATGGGCAGGTCGTCAGTGAGGAGGAATATCAGCTGTATTTGCAGGAGACGGCACGGAATTTTCAAATACTGGGCGGCGAAGATATTTGGCAGACGGATTTTGATGGACGAAGTGCCTTGGATGTGGCAAAAGACAGCGCTGTCAATAGCTTGGTTGCAGTAAAGGTGGCGGTGCAGCAGGCCCAGGAGATGGGATTGACCTTAACCGAGGAAGAATCGTCTGCAGCCCAACAGGAGGCAGAAGAAGGCATTGCTGCGTATGAGCAGGTCAACGGTCCCGCTTCGCCGGAAACCATACAGGCATACCAGCAGGTTATGGCAGAAAATCAGCTTTTTCAAAAAGTTCGTCAGGAAGTGGTGAAAAGCTATGCCGCTGGGGAAGCAGAGTATCAAGCCTATGCAGACAATTACCGAGAAAATAAGGCTAGACAGATGCGGCATTTGACCATCGCTGTTCTTAGCTGTCATAGTCAGGAAGAAGCACAACAAGCTGCTGATGCGTTAAATGAAGGGATGGACTTTGACGATGTATTTGAGCAGTATAACACAGATCCTTCCCTGGCCCAGCAAAACCGGTATGAAGTGATGGAGCAGGACCTGGATGAAGGGGAGCAAGTGCTCTCTGGGGCGCAGAAAGGGTTTGTCAGCCCACCGGTAGAAACGGAAATGGGTTATGATATTTACTATGTAGAAGAAGTGACGCCGGCGGCGGCAGCAGATGTGGAAGCAGCGCTGCGAGAAGAATTTACCCAAGTGTTTCAAAACCAGGTCTTTAACGAAATCCTCCAGCGATGGGAACAAAACGCTGTGATCCAGCGGGATAATACGCGCATTAACGAGGTGACAGAAGCCTATTTGGAACAGCAGGCATCCCGGCAGGAAACAGAAGGAGGAAATGAGACATGAGGCAGGGATTTATTTTTGATGCGGACGGCACACTGATTGACAGTATGCCGATCTGGAAAACGGTGGGCCAGGTATATTTGCGTCAGCGGGGCATTGAACCTCCTGCAGATGTGACAATGCTGTTTAAGACCTCCACCTTTACCGAGACGGCGGCGTATTTTCAGCGCTTGGGCGTTCACGAAAAGAAAGAAGAGATCATCCAAGGCATTGTGGCTTTGGTGCATGAAGCATATGCCACGGAGGTGCCTGTAAAGCCAGGTGTGGCCGAGGCCCTCTCGCAGGTCAGCCAGCGGCAGATCCCCATGTGCGTATTGACGGCTTCAGAACAGGAATATTTGACGCCATGTTTGGAACATAATGGGATATTGCAATATTTTTCTGCGATATTTACTTGTACCCAGCTAAAAAAGACGAAAAAAGAGCCATCAATCTTCATTGAAACGGCTCAATCTCTGGGCTGTGCTCCCGAAGAGACGGTGGTATTTGAAGATAGTCTGCATTGCATTTTGGCGGCCAAAGCAGCCGGATGTCGGGTGGCTGCGGTACAGGATGAAGCATCAAAAGAAGATTGGGAGAAAATCTGCCAGGTGGCAGATTGGACGGCACCCACGGTGGGAGCACTGCCGTGGCATCAGATTTTTCTCTCATGATAGTGACAAAATAGGAAAAGAAGGGAACTTTCACCGTTCAGGTGTCAAAACAAAAAAAGATCAGGACGAAAAAGAAGAGACATTCAAAAAAAGTTCATACTTCGTCCATGGTCAAGACATAGGATTTTGGTATCCTAATATCGCAAGCAAAAAGATCTATTCTCTGATTCATTGTACTATCCTTCTTATGAACAGTTGAAACCGAAGAGGCCGCCTTTCAGGCGGCTTTTTTGGTGCCAGAGAGCAGACGAATGTTCAAAAAACTGTTACAGTTTGTCCAAATGAAGGACATAAGCATGAGGTATTTTATAGATGTAAACAGAAAGGAACCTGTTTACAAGGGAAATAACCCCGAAACCCCAATTTTCATACCATCCTTCTTACTTAATTTTATAACCCCAAACCAAAAAGCCGTCTTCCCCCAAGGACGGCTTTTTGGGTGGAAAATAACAATGGTTGACTTAGATTCTCTTTCTGGTGAAAATAGAAGGGTTTGGCGGAGCCATCGCAAGATCGAGGGTGGTTATGCGCGGTTGCTGGCCGGGCTTGACAGAGACATGGTCATGCCCAGAGAACAAAGGAGAGGATTTTGATGACGTTGTATTTAGCGGCTTAAAAATTCAAAAAACGGTCACAGTTTATCCATATGAATGACAAACGGGGGTGCTATGATAGCAATGGAAACGAAAGAAAGAGCGTTTCCGATGAATCTCTTATGACAGGTTTCCAATACCTCCTTCTTTTTGGAACCCTAATCCCCCCTCAGGCCGCCTATGCTAGGCGGCCTTTTTGGCGACAGGAAAAGAACCCAAAATCAAATGAAAAGTAAAAGAAACAAAAAAGGCAAGTTGGGGTCATCCTGGATAAATCTCCCAAAAAAAGATAGCGTCCGTGCATGGTACGGATAGGCTAAGAGGTTTTCATCCTGGGAGAAAGGGAAAAACAAAGGTATTTGCTTATGCGGTTTCCTTTTCTGGACATATCTGGCGGGGAATGTTCAAAAAACTGTTACAGTTTGTCCAAATGAAGGACATAAGCATGAGGTATCTTATAGATGTAAACAGAAAGGAAGCTGTTTACAAAGAAAATAACCCCAAAACCCCAATTTTCATACCATCCTTCTTACTTAATTTTATAACCCCAAACCCAAAAAGCCGTCCAGTGACAGGGCGGCTTTTTGCTGTGGTTTTTAAAATAGGGAAAAATTGTTTTTAAAATTGTTACAAAGTGTCCAAAGAGAATTCATAAGCCAGGTCTATACTAGATTTAGAAAGTTGAACATAGCGCTTTGATAGGTGAGACAATAAAGCCTGGTTTTTCTTTCTGCTCCCAATTCGATTCAACCAAACAATGAAAAAAACTGGAACCAATGAAAAAAAGGCGCGTCCAAAGGCGCGCCTCTATAAGGAAGTAATTTGAATGTCGCAGGGCGGCATGGCTGAAAGGTCATGCCGTCCTGCCTTTTCTTTGCCGTTCCACAGTCTGATCATCGCCCGGCAGGTTGAC
>CAJFIN010000069.1:7577-8022 GCA_904381335.1 Candidatus Neoanaerotignum galli
TGAAGTTCCAGACCAGTTCGATTTTCTGCCTGCGATGGCCGCTGGATTTGTCCGGCGCATGGACGATAATTTTCTTTACAAACTCATTGACGATGGTGGGCGTCAGTTCACGAATACCCACATATTTCCGTACAATGGCTGCAAAGCTGTCAAAGTCGGCTTGATCCTGTTCAAAGGTTTCTACCGTTTCCCGCCATATCTTGACCTGCTCTGTCAGTTCTTTTTGTTCTGCCTCATAATCAACGGAGAGTTTCAAGAACCGCTCATGGCTGATTGCGCCGCTGATGTCGTCCTCATAGATGCGTTTGAAAATACGGTCAAGTTCGGCAATACGCTTTTCCGCTTAAGCGATTTCACGCTTGTGTTTCTTGGCCTCTTTTTTGGCTTCTTGGAAGTGCTGCTTTTTTGCGGCTTCCTCAAATGCCATAGCATCGTCAAAGAACAG
>CAJFIN010000070.1 GCA_904381335.1 Candidatus Neoanaerotignum galli
ATACTCTTTCGTATCAGGAAATTGACGCCATAGGGACCTCTACGTTGATCAACCGAATGACCAATGACATAAACCAAGTCCAAAACGGTTTAAATATGTTTCTTCGTCTGTTTCTGCGTTCTCCCTTTGTGGTTTTTGGAGCAATGATCATGGCCTTTACTGTAAATGCCAAAGCAGCCGTGCCCTTTGTCATTACCATTCCCGCATTACTGATTGTGGTCTTTGCCATTATGTTGGCCAGTATGCCGCTATATCGAAACGTGCAAAAACAGCTTGATCGGGTGCTTCTCAGCACCAGGGAAAACTTACTTGGCATCCGCGTTGTGCGTGCCTTTGCAAGGCAAGAAGAAGAAAAAAAACGGTTTCGGCAAGGAACGGACGATTTGTATCAGAAACAGATTTTCGTTGGAAAAATCTCCGCTTTATTAAACCCGCTTACCTACGTCATCATTAATCTGGGCATTATTGCCGTCCTTTACTTTGGCGGGCACCAGGTAAACGCCGGCGACTTAACCCAGGGGCAGGTCATCGCCCTCATTAACTATATGTCTCAAATATTGACGGAACTGATCAAACTGGCCAACCTCATCATCCTCTTGTCCAGGGCCCTTGCAAGCCTTGCCAGAGTCAATGCCATTTTTGAGATATCTCCTTCGATTACTGATACTGGAGAAGATACTGTTTTTGCAGAAACTGTGCCCGCGGTCTCCTTTGAACATGTGGGCTTTACTTACGCCGGTTCCAAAGAGGAAGCCCTGCATGGCATCAGTTTCTCTGCCATGCCTGGTGAAACCATCGGTATTATTGGTGGTACAGGATCTGGAAAATCCACTTTAGCAAATTTAATCCCAAGATTTTATGACTGCACTTCCGGTACAATCCGCCTGTTTGGCAAGGATATCAAAACCCTACGCCCCTCCTCCATAAGAAAACATGTGGGGATTGTGCCGCAAAAAGCCACCATTTTTTCCGGCTCTCTGAAAAAAAATATGCAATGGGGCAAACAGGACGCCACCGCAGAAGAAATCTATCGGGCCTTGGATATTGCCCAAGCCAGAGAGTTTGTGGACAGCAAAAAACAAGACTTAGATCTTATGATCCAGCAGGGCGGCAGCAACTTATCTGGCGGTCAAAAACAGCGCCTTACCATTGCCAGAGCCTTAGTTGGACAGCCAGACATTCTGATTTTGGACGACAGTGCTTCGGCTCTCGATTTTGCCACCGATGCAAAACTTCGTAAAGCCATAAAGAAAAGCACCCAAAATATGACCGTCTTTATCATATCCCAACGGGTATCTGCCATCCGCGATGCCGATCACATTCTCGTCTTGGATGATGGATGTCCTGCCGGTTACGGTACGCACCAAGAGCTGCTTCGCTCCAACCATATCTACCAGGAAATCTGTTCCTCCCAGCACATTGGATAAGGAGGCTGTGAACAATGTATCAAAATTCCACCGACATACAAAGAAAAAATCGGCAGACCTTAAAGCGGATTCTCCGTTATATTCGGCCCTACAGGGGGCTTGTCATTCTCTCCCTGGGTTTATCTATTCTAACTGTAGGTCTAACCCTTTATATTCCCATTTTAACTGGTCATGGTGTGGATGCCATTGTGGGAAAAGGACAGGTAGATTTTGCTGGGCTTTTATCCATCATCATCAGCATTGCCATCTCTATTTCCGTTACAGCATCAGCACAGTGGGTCATGAACCATATCAACAATAAAATCACCTATCATATTGTTCGGGATTTACGCATCCAAGCGTTCAACCATCTGCAGGAGCTGCCTTTGTCCTATATTGACCAGCACTCCTCCGGAGACCTGCTCAGCCGTGTCATCACAGATATCGATCAGTTTTCCGATGGCCTCCTATTGGGATTTACACAGCTTTTTACGGGCATTGCTACCATTGTCGGCACCATTGTTTTCATGCTCAGCATCAATCCTTGGATTACCCTTATCGTAGTCCTCCTCAGCCCTCTGTCTTTTGTGATAGCAAATTTTATTGCAAAAAAATCCTTTACCATGTTTAAGCTGCAGTCTGAGGCACGAGGCGAACTGACTGGATTCACCAATGAAATGCTGGGAGGAATTAAAATTGTGCAGGCCTTTAACCATCAAGAAGAAGCAGAAGCCGAATTTCAGGAAATCAACCACCGCCTATCCGAATATTCTCTAAAAGCTACGTTTTTTTCCTCCATTACGAATCCAGCCACCCGGTTTATGTATTCTGCCATTTACGCTGGCGTTGCCATCGCCGGAGGCTTATCCACTATGGCAGGGAATATTACCATAGGGCAACTCTCCAGCTTTTTAAGCTATACCAATCAATATACAAAACCGTTTAATGACATCACCAGCGTCTTGACGGAATTCCAGAATTCACTTGCCTCTGCGGCCAGGGTCTTTGCACTTCTGGATGAGCCTTCTGCTCCAGCAGAGCCGGCTAACGCCGTTGTGCTGAAAGAACCAAAAGGGCAGGTTCAATTGGAACATGTGGACTTTTCTTACACGCCAGAAGTTTCCCTGATACAAGATCTGAACCTTGCCGTTCGTCCTGGTCAACGCATTGCAATTGTAGGGCCTACTGGCTGTGGAAAAACCACACTGATCAATCTGCTGATGCGCTTTTATGATGTGCAAAACGGCTCCATAAAAGTAGATGGTTATGACATCCGGCAAATCACCCGGCAATCCCTGCGTACAAGTTACGGCATGGTGCTTCAAGAGACATGGCTCAAATCCGCTTCCATCCGTGACAATATTGCTTATGGCCGCCCCGATGCCACCGAAGAGGAGATTATCGCCGCTGCAAAAAAGGCCCTTGCGCATAGTTTTATCCTGCGCATGCCAGAAGGATATCATACCGTGATCACAGAAGGGGGCGGCAATCTATCTCAGGGACAAAAGCAGCTTCTGTGCATTGCCCGTATTATGTTGTGTCAGCCTCCGATGCTGATTCTAGACGAAGCCACTTCTTCCATTGACACAATGACGGAAATTCGCATTCAGCGGGCGTTTGAAACACTCATGAAAGGGCGAACCAGCTTCATTGTGGCACATCGGCTTTCCACAATTCAAAATGCCGATAAAATCCTTGTCATGAACCAAGGGCATATCATTGAACAAGGTACCCATGAAGAACTTTTGGCTAAAAATGGCTTTTACACAAAACTCTATAACAGCCAGTTTGCAGCAGAAGATGAAAGCCCGCCCCTCGCTTCCCGGTCAGACACCCACATCGGAAGTCACTGATCTTTCGTACCTTTCTGTTCCCTGTTGAGAAATGGGAACACAATCCATTTCTGCTCGCCCCATCACAAAAAGAGCTGCCTGACTTTTACAAATCAGGTAGCTCTTTTATCTTTGGAATCATGAAATCTGTTGCCAAATCGTTGCCACGAGTTATTTCACAGCCAACATAACCGCTTAACGATGCGGTTTTTTCAGGCTTTGAAATCATTCAAACTCGCCGAGTTAAATCCATTTCTAAACTTTTTTGTATAGAGGATTTGATTTGACGTGGTTCTATTTGATGCAGATTATCCTTATCCTAAGGTCTATTCGGACTTTTGCTATCAAAAATCTATCCGGGCCATCCTATCAGGGGTTTTGCTTGAGAAGGACAACCGGGTGGCTTAAGAGTATTATAACACTAACAGAATATGTTGACAATCATTCTAAATTCTATTAACACACCCCACATCTATCATTTTTTCAAGAGAACCTGCTTGCAGAAAATGATCTTCGATCTTATAAATCCATTAAACAATCAAAGCCTTTTAAGCGAATTTCCTTGTCTGCCAGAGACATGTCTTCCATGGCACGCATAAACATATTTCCAGCATCTATCGTAGCTTGAACCGTACTCCAATCATCCGGTACAGGAATAAGCATTTCCTGAATATGGCGAGGTTGTAGGTGTTGCTGCACCGATCCATACTCATCCAATAACATAAGTGATAAAGCGGTAGATGATGTAAAATAAGCAAGCAAATAAGCTCTTAATGTTGGATCTTTAACTCGAATGCGTACAAGATCATCGCTCACAATATAGTTCTCTGCCAAATCTTTTGTCGCATAAGTCACTTTTCCAATGGTCCCTGAACGAGAGATTAATATATCTCCTTCTTGTATTTTCAACAAATCAATGCACTGCTTTTGTTGTGCAGTTGCTTTTTTCACATCCAACCATTTTATCGTAAATCGTCTTAACTCCAAGGCGGCATTAGCAGTCAAATACGGAACAAGCTCTGATGCATCAGCAGGATTATCGATTTTAATACTTGCAGAATTCCAACGGGGACCAATATATATTCTTATTCCAGCTTCCAGTTGTCCTACTGTTGTAGTTGCCCAATTA
The DNA here is from genome assembly GCA_904381335.1 of Candidatus Neoanaerotignum galli. GTDB lineage: Bacteria > Bacillota > Clostridia > Lachnospirales > Anaerotignaceae > Neoanaerotignum > Neoanaerotignum galli. The sequence goes on from CAJFIN010000070.1 coordinate 4,368, forward strand.
CTCTTATTATCGAAAGCAAGTACACGGTCCAACGCAGCATTCAACTTTGGGGAATAATGCTGCGGATTAATATTAATGTGATCTTTGATATCGCTCTTCTTAATGGAAAAAATGTATTCAGACTTTTGGTGTTCTTGCCCAGACATAAAATCAACATAGGCATCCGCAATTTCATTTAAATCATGATTTAATACGCCCGTGCTATTGCCATTTCCATCGAGAATAAAGACAGAGTTTCCCTTGGAGTCTTGACCAATTCTCTGCGACATTGCCATAAAAATATCATAATCATCTCTCGGTGCTTCACCTTTTTGAGGTTTTCTCAAGATTAAAACACAAGTCCTTACGCCAGTATCCGGCTGAAATGTATCCTTATGCAGCGTTACAACGCCGGATAGTTCACATCTTTCGAAAATCCATTCTCTATAAGCTTCATAGCTAACATTATCCAAAATGCCTTTTGGTAAAACGATGCCAATTCGACCGCCGGGTTTCAGCCAATCAATGCATCTTTCAATAAACAGCAATTCAGGAGCTTGATGTTGAAGGATATCCTCATCATTCGTAGAGAAAACAAAGTTTCCATTGCTGTTTTTCTTATAGCTATGGCCAAAGGAGTAATTTTTCAAAATTGACTTATCCGAAATTTGAGAATCAACTTTTTGCCCAGAAAAAGGAGGATTTGTAGCAATTACGGATGGAGCATTGCTTTTCCCTTGTGCACATCTAGAAACAATCCACGGGTCTAATCTAGAGTATAGATCAAGCGAATTTCCTCTTGTCATGCCAGATTGACCATCGCCGGTTAGAAGCATGGCACATTTTGCGATTTTCACCAATCGAGCAGCAATTTCTACAAGGTAGACACTATCTTTGATAATATTTAGCTGACGGTCTCTTACTGGTGAATTCGGTGCAGTTCTTGACAGCACTTTTCTTCTTAGATACCGAAAAATACTTGTTGCAAATCCGCCACTTCCACCTGCAGGATCTAACGTATGCTCACCTATCTCCGGATCAAGCATCTTAACCATCATATCGACGACTAGCCGGTTTGTAAAAAACTGTCCCTGCTGTCGTTTCAAATTGATGTGGGTAAACTGCTCATAAGTCTCACCCATAAGATCCCAATCATCAGCGTCATCGTTTCGTGCTGCAAGGCTCCAATTCTTTAAAACACCAACGGCTTCTGCAATGCAATCATCACCAACTTGAATCTTTTCGTGTGGATCAAAAACATCTGGATACTGATCAGCGTATTCTCTAAATAATTTTTGAATTTCTGACGCAGCATGTTTTCGCCCTTCGGCCGTATGGAAGTCATCTTCTGTTATCCAAAAACGCGGGAACTCACCTGGAGTCGTTTCATCTTGGATTTTAGCAAGAAGGATTCGAACCATGTCCATTGCCAGGTCAAAATCCTCGTTTTCCATTCCTCGGCCGTAAAGCTTATTGTGACATGACGAAAGAAGAAATCTTACATTATGTGGCCTCGGCAAACTGCTTTTGCTCGGAATAGAATCACTATCAAACCAATTTTCACGGTATCGGGGTAGTGAGAGAATTTCATCTAAACCAATGTCTCCACCCGTTTTCTTTTTATATACGCTAATTCCAGTCCCATTTGTCCAGACTCCACCCACAGCTGAGGTGTTGAAGATATAGGAAACTAATTGGGCATATCCTTCAGTTACATTTGGCTTTTTGCATTCTACAACGAATAAAATATTTCCTTGGTCTTTTTCGAGACAAGCCTTTTTTGATGTATAAACTACAATATCTGCCCTTATTTCAGCACCGTCATCAGAGCTAAGGATTTTGGAACCCTGTTGAATTGGAATTTCCCTTGCAATATTTGCTTTCGGATAACCATAGTCAGATTGAAGGATATTTATAAATCGTTGGCGAACTCGTTCTTCCGGAGTATCCTTCAGAATTTTCCCCGATAAAACGTCAATTATATCGCCATTCTCGTTAAAGTTAACTTCAGCTATTTCCATTTTTTCCTCCTGATATAGTTCATCAGATTTACCTTTATACAAATTCCAGAATATCATCAACTGTACAAGACAGTGCACGGCAAATCTTTTCTATGCTTTCCATTGATACATACTCATCTCGCTTTAATCTTGTGACAATATTAAGGCTAATCCCAGCACATTCAGCTAGTTCAGAGTTGGTCATTTTTCTATCTATCATGAGATGAAATAGCTTTTTATATGTTACCGCCATAAACTATAAACCACCTCCAATTAATAATTATCATATCACAATATCGTGATTTTTTCAATAGGATTGAGACTGCTTTCGGTTTAGGCAATGATGCTACATATTTTACGCTCAAACGGATTATAAAAAATGTCATCCTACTTATCACATCGTTCCTTTTGATAAACTAAAAATCTGTTAGCGGCACACCTTTTAGGAGATTGCCTCTAGTAGATTTTCCTGGCAATCTAACAGCGTTTTCTGTGTTACTGCTTTTAGATATAATTCAGGGCCCCATTCAAAATCAGTTCGGCATAGGCCAGCGGATCGTTATAAATCAGCCAGTCCAGTTCTGACTGCTGGTACATACTGTTTGCCACCTCGTTTTCCACGGCGGTGCAGTCGATGGAGAGCAGCGTCCCGTCATCCAGGCACAACTCCACACAAGCGGTGTCTAGGTTAAACTCACAGGAAAAAATCTTTTTCATACTCGTTACCTCCCAATGCTTAAATTTTCAGTTAGTTTTCCGCAGTGGCACAAGGGCCGTTTCGGTTGCTTTAGATACAGGCAAGCAATGCTTGTGGCTATCCATCGCCACAAACCGCTTGTTGAGGGCTGTGCCCCCAATCCCCTTTTGAACACAGAATTTCATTCTGTGGCTGC
>CAJFIN010000071.1 GCA_904381335.1 Candidatus Neoanaerotignum galli
TGCTTGATGAGATTTTCCAATGTCTTTGGAAAGCCCGGTATTTTCATTGCCGCCTCATGAACCATTTCTGCCCCCATCACAATATGTCCCAACAGCTGGCCTGCATCGGTGTATTCATTGGTGGGAAACTGGGAGAGCTCCTTCACCTTAGCCACATCATGCAGCATTGCCGTAGCCACCAGGAGATCCCGATTCACTTTTTTATACCGGCCCGCCATAAAATCACAGATCTGGGTCACAGACAGCGTATGCTCCACCAGCCCGCCCAAATAACTATGATGCATTGTACGAGCAGCAGAATGTGTGCGAAAACACCGTTTCACTTCTTCATTTTGATAAAAAATTTCCTCTAACAGTGCTTTAATATAAGGCTCCTGGATAGTGTTAATATAACCCAACAACTCTTTGAGCATGGCATCAATGTCTTTTTCCGTACTGGGAATATAATCCATGGGATCATATTCTCCTTCCATGCTCTTGCGAATCCGGCGTACATTTAACTGTGGTTCATTATTATAAATTAAAACCGTGCCATCAATTTTAATGAAGTCATTTTCTTCAAAACTTTTGATATCTCGGTTTAAATCCCAAACCTTGGCATCAATGGTGCCTGTTTTATCTTGCAATTTCAGAGAATAATAACTTTTTCCGGCTCTGGATTTCAGCGTCTGCTTCGTTTTGCACAAATAGTGGCCAACAACGCTTTCCCCTTCCCGCAATTCGTTGATATACCGCATAACATCCTTCTTTCTATTCGCTTTCTTTTAAATGGCGCAGATAAGCGCCAATCCGTTTTTCTACGCCGTTTTCTGTTGGCTCATAATATACTTTGCCCACCAATTCATCCGGCAGATACTGCTGTTTGACATAATGGCCCGGAAAATCATGGGCATAAAGATACCCTGTGCCATGGCCCAAATCTTTGGCCCCGCGATAATGCGTATCTTTTAAATGGTTTGGCACAGATTTGATCTTGATATTGCGCACATCTTGCAGCGCTTTTTCTACGCCCATATAAGCGGCGTTACTTTTCGGCGCACTAGCCACATACGTCACTGCCTGGGCCAAAGGAATCCTGCCTTCAGGCATGCCCACAAACTGCACTGCTTGCGCTGCTGCCATCGCCACCTGGAGAGCATGGGGGTCGGCATTACCCACATCCTCACTGGCGCAAATGACGATACGCCGGGCAATAAATTTAGGGTCCTCCCCCGCATAGATCATCTTTGCCAAATAGTACAGCGCCGCATCGGGATCGCTGCCTCGCATACTTTTGATAAATGCAGATATGGTATCGTAATGATTATCGCCATCTTTTTCATACTGTAATGCCCGCTTTTGGATACATTCCTGCGCCACATCTAGGGGAATATGGATCACACCGTCAGCATCCGGCGGCGTTGTCAGCACCCCCAGCTCCAGCCCATTTAAAGCTGCCCGCGCATCTCCATTAGCCCGATCAGCCAAAAACATAATGCTTTCTTCAGGGATATCGATAGATAAATAGCCATACCCTTTGGTTTCATCTTTAACGGCCCGGCGAAGCAAAATCGCAATGTCCTCTGTTTCCAGGGGCATCAGTTCAAAAATGATACTTCGGCTTACCAGCGCCTTATTTACCTCAAAATATGGGTTTTCTGTTGTGGCGCCCACCAAAATCACTGTCCCTTCTTCCACATGGGGCAACAGGGCGTCCTGTTGGGTTTTATTAAACCGATGGATCTCATCGATAAAAAGGATGGTCCGCTCTGCGTTCATACCAATGCGCATTTTGGCCCGGTCTACCACTTCTTTAATCTCCTTCATGCCCGATGTGGTGGCATTCAGCTGCTCAAAAGCACTTTTGGTGGTGTTGGCAATGATACGGGCCAAAGTTGTTTTCCCCGTACCCGGCGGGCCATAAAAGATCACAGAACTAAGCCGATCCGCTTGTATGGCCCGAGTAAGCAGTTTCCCTTCTCCAAGAATATGCTTCTGGCCCACAAACTCTTCCAGCGTATCTGGCCGCATCCGCGCCGCTAAAGGCGCCTCTTTTTTCATTTGCTGCTGCCGATTATATTCAAAAAGATCCAATGAAACGGCCTCCTTTCTATCAGCATGTTTCAAACAATTCCCCCAGCACCACAGCCACTCCATTTTCTTCATTGGAAGGGGCCATCCGGTCTGCAGCAGCCTTCGCCAACGGATGCGCATTACCCATGGCGATACCGAGCCCTGCTTCCTGCAGCAAGCCAATGTCATTGGTATCATCGCCAAAGGCCACAATCTCCTGCTGAGGAATGGATAGCTGTCTAGACAGCACTTGAATACTCCGCTCTTTTCCCATGCCCTTCCGATTTAAAAACAGGAATCCGTCCCAAATTTGATCCCGAATCTCAATACCATCAATATTGGCAGCACGTATGGCAGCGGCAGCAGCGTGGATCTGCGCCGGCTCGTCTGCCAACACCACCTGATACACCGTTCCCTTTAACAGCGAAAGGACTTCCTTTTCCCTCAGATAGCGCACGCCGCCAAGATAACTTTTCATCCGCCCTAATGGTGTTGGGCGATTAAAGAGATCAAAGGTCTGATGACGCTTTTCCGGCAAAAATTTATAATACCGATACCCATCGTTGATTTCCAAAAATGTCTTTTGTGCTAGGCCGATCTGAACCAGCGCCTGCGCTTGGTCTTTCTTTAACGGCGCATCCCATCGGATCACACCGCCTTGGCGATCAAAGGCCAAAATACCATCAATACAAAAAAAGGGCAGGCGAAGATCCAGCTGCCGGGCGATGGGCAATGCCTTCGTGATATTCCGGCCGGTGGATAGGGTAAACAAAACGCCTTTGGCCTGTAAGCGATGGATTGCCTGTTTTGTTTCCTCCCGCAGATGGCCCCTGCCATCCACCAACGTCCCATCAATATCCGATACCACCAGACGGTACATCCTTTTCACCCCCTGTTAAACCTCTATCTCTAAAATATTATACGGACAATTGCATCCCTTGTCCAGTGCGTGGCGGCAAAAAGGCCCTTGAACCCCCTTTATTTTCCCTACCTATTCATGTTAGCCATATCCAAAACTTCATCCCAAACCCGAACAATATAACAGCCGCCACAGCAATTACCACCAGCCGTTTTCGCCGTATTCGCCGCAAAAAGTCTTTCTTCATGTCGACTGTCCTCCTGACAAAAGCTCCTCTTTAGTTAACTTAAACTAACAGCAGTATACACCTTCTTTCTTCCTGTGTCAAAAAAGACATCGAAACACAAAACCGTATCTGCTCCTTTCCATCGCGCCACCCTTTCTAAATCGCCAGATGCCCTCTTGATTTCTCCAAAACAAAAATGATTTTTCCATCCTCGCTTCCTCCCTTGTGAAAAATTTTTAAAGCTCACAGCGCACAATACATCTCCACAAGAAAACTATGGCCATGGGGTCATCTTGCGGCCTGCAAAAACGGCCCAGGACCTCCCCTGGACCGTTTTTCTTCTTTTAACCTACGACCGCTTCTCATTCACCTTCCTGAGTACCCTGGGTTTCATCTTCCTGCTGCCCTTCATCCGTAGTGGAGGCATCATGGCCTAACAGCCATTTCTCCAGCACTTGCCAAGCCGTTTGGCTAATACCGGCCCGGTTCACATCCTCCAGTGCCACCAGGGGTACCCGTCCCACTGCCGCGCCATCATAAAAATATACGGTTTCTCCCACCGTGTCCCCCGCCTGAACTGGCGCTTTTACACTGGCTGCCAAATCCGTCTGTGCCACCAATTCAGCACCACCTTTCTCTGCCAGAAAATGAAATTCTTCCTTTGGCCCTACGGCAACATGGGTCTTTTCCCCTTTCTCCACTGCCACAAGAGCCGCCTCTTCCCCTTTTGGCAGTCCTGAGAATAACTGATATTGGCCAAAACCATAGTCCAACAACTTCATTGCCTCTCGAAACCGGGTATTGCTATCCGGCGCCCCCAAAATCACGGCAATGAAATCCATGCCGTCCCGGCTGGCTGTAGCAGAAAGGCAAAACATCGCCTCGTTGGTAAACCCTGTCTTTAACCCTGTGGCATCAGGATACCATTTCAGGAGCTTATTGGTATTGGTCAGCCCAAAGGTTTGCGGCCCTTTACGCGTTTGATGGGTGATCGTATCCATCCAGGTGGTAGTAAAAGTGGTGACTTCCGGATACTGTTGAGTCAAAGCCCGACTCATCAAGGCGATATCATATGCTGTGGTCACATGTCCTTCTTCGGGCAAGCCGCAAGCATTTTGAAACACCGTCTGTTCCATCCCCAACTCTTTCGCTTTCTCATTCATCATTGTCACAAACCCATCCTCGCTGCCGCCAATGCGCTCTGCCATGGCCACCGATGCATCATTGGCACTGGCGATGGCGATGCATTTAACGAGCTCCCGAACGGTTTGTTCTTCCCCCGGCTCTAAGTATACTTGGCTGCCTCCCATGGAGGCGGCATGTTCGCTGACGGTCACAGTCTCTTCCCAATCTAGTTTTCCCTCGTCTATGGCGTCAAAAATCAGCAGCAATGTCATAATCTTTGTCACGCTGGCCGGGGCACGTTGCTGCCGGCTGTTTTTTTCATATAACACCTGGCCTGTAGCGCCATCCATCAACAAGGCCGATGGGCTGGTGATTTCCGGCATTTGGGCTGCCTGCACAGACGGCGCCCAAAACATTGTCAAAAGCCCAGCCAGAATGAGGATGACTGCTCGTTTGCAACCTGACATTCTGTTTCCTCATTTCCTTTTTTCATCATTGTATGAGCCTAGTCTGTCTAACATGCTAAAAGCGCCCTGGGCGAAAAAAAAGCGAAACCTATCTATCTTTCTTACTGCCAAAGCTCTGATGCGGCTTAGCAGTACGGATATTGCATAGAAAAAAGCCCCCTTCCGGAGGCTTTTTGGTTGATGATGCAAACGATTTTCACATTACTATTCTGTTTTGACGATCCATTGGGCCTTAATTGGCACTGATCACATCTGCCACTACCTTATCCACATCCGTCCGATTCATCTCCGGGAAGGAGCCCTGTGCCGCAGCAAGCAACAATGCTTCCGATTCCAGATCCATCCAACGGCTCTTGCTTGCGCCCCATGCGCCGTCCGCCATAGAAGAAGCATAGCCCACCATATCCTCGTAGAGCGTTTCCCCGGTTTCATAGTCATATAGACAAACACAGCTATCCGTCACCAAGTCGCCCAGACTGTTGGCCGCCTGATAGGTGATATTGACCAAATAATAATCATGGTTGTTGCTCAGCATATTATTCGTTGGAATTACAAACTCCGGCGCCCCGTCATAAAAATCACTCCGGTTATAAATGCCCGTCCGGATGGATAAAATATCCATGGTGCTGGGGAATTTCAGGTGGTTATATAGATAATATACCGCCCGGAACGCGTAGTCCATTTGGGATACATCCCCACTTTGGCCCTGATTTGTCTGACTATTTTGCTCCTGCCCGGTTTGCGCCTGGGTATTCGTTCCAGAAGGCGCCTGAAGCTGACCACGAACATATTTAAACGCTTGGAAGCCCAAAATCAACGCCTGTTCTTTCGTCAGTTGTGTTTTGGGCTGGAAAGAGCCATCTCCCATCCCCTGAATAATGCCCACAGCAGCCACTTGACCTACAGATTCTTTGGCCCAATCCGAAATATTGGCTTCATCCGTAAAAGATACCGAACCTGCAGGAATGGGTTTATCCACAGATTTAGCAAAGTTTACGATCACCGCTGCCGCCATTTCTCGGGTTAACGTATCATTGGGACTGAAAGTGGTGCTGCTGGTGCCATTCATGATACCAAGATCGACTGCCTCATGGGCAGCTTCAGAATCCGTATCTGTAAACGGTGTCTCTCCAATCCCTGCTCCGTAAAGAAATAAACCCACGTTGTCTTCTATGCCATGATAATCCCGCCAAAGGGACATCATATACTCCACAAATTCCAGCCGGGTGATGGGGGATTGATAATCCTCTTGCAGCTGGTCTGGAATCAAACCATAGCTAATGGCTTCTTGAATCTGATTTGCCGCCCAGCTGGAAGGCGTATCAGACGCCATCACCGGCACACAAACCGATAAACTGGTGGCCGCAATCAAAGCTGCAGTTAAAATTCTTGCATAATACCGTTTCATATCCGATTAATCCCCTTTTCATCTGGACCATTTTCCACGATTTGTCCAAATGCTCCTTCTGACTTTATTTTTTCCTTATACCTTAGGTAATTTAATTCGTGGCAGATTTTGCCCGTTCCAGGAAGGATCTGGCATTGGCGATATGGGTGTCAATCTCTGCCCGCTCCTGTGCATTCAGCCGTGCTTCAGAACTAGCTGTATAGCCCATCATGCCATTGATTTCGATCTGGATTGCATTAACGCAAGCATCAATCATTTCCTGATGTGCTGCCTCTAAATACCCAATGGCAATTTCATGACCGGGATACTGACGGCGCAGTGCATCACCATCTACCTGGGTAAACGTATCGGAACTAGGCCAATTTTTTTCTGTGGCATTAGCAATCTCCAAGCGGGAAACATCATTGCTCATGCCCGTATAAAGCTGTTGAAGCACGGTGGCAAAATCACCGGAATAAACGGGCGCCGTATTCTGAGAAGACTGAGAAGAAGATCCGCTGGAGCTATTGCCAACACCCTTTACATATTGATACGCCTGGAAGGCTGTCAAAATAGCCTGCTCCCTCGTAATCGTACCCTGCGGATCAAAAAGGTTATTGCCAACGCCGTTCATAATACCAGCCGCAGTCACTTTGCCCACCGCATCCTTTGCCCAAGAAGAGATGCTGCCGCTGTTGGCAAAGGACACACTGCCCGCCGGCAAAGGGGAGCTGACAAAATTTGCAAAGTTATTGATAATGGTGGCGGCCATCTCCCGGGTCAAGGTCGCATTGGGGCTGAACTTGCCATCTCCGGTGCCGTTCATCACCCCGGCGGCATACATCCGTTTCACCGCCCACTCATCCGTATCCGTAAACCCTTCATCAAATTTATCCTGATCGTAGCCGGGATAAATTTGATAACTTCCTTTTCCATGATGGTCACTGCAAAGCTCCTCCATCAGGATAGCAAAATCCAGCCGGGTAATGGGCGCCTGATAATTCCCCTGCACCTCTTCCGGAATCAAACCATAACTGATGGCTTCATTTACTTTGCTTGCCGCCCAGCTGGAAGGCGTATCAGACGCCATCGCAGGCACACAA
>CAJFIN010000072.1 GCA_904381335.1 Candidatus Neoanaerotignum galli
TACTCATATCACAGATTGACGCTACCAGTGAGAGTGTTACAATCCACTGGAAAATCTAAAACCTTTTCACTTGGCATTATGCCCTTGTAAAAAATAGTTAGCATAATTGGAATATACCGTGGTAATATAGATTTTTCACAAAGGGAAAGCATTTCGTCAAAGTTTTTAGAAATGGTCTCAATGTCATATAATCAAAATCGTTCCACAAGTAATGAGCCTATTGTCGAAATGAGAATGAGTTCTAGTACAACTCAGAATAATAGTATTCCATTTGACTTTAATCACCAAAAACTCACAGAAAAGATCAACCTGATTGATGTAATTGCAATTATTCAAGAGTTAAATTTTGATAGGAATGAGTAATATGGATTCTATTTTATATGTATATGACACAACTAGTTTGAGTAATTTAAGAAACAAACTTAACGATTACAAATTTTATAGTATAGCTTATTTTTTTCACATAGGAGACACTTTAGATAATCTCTATGAGCTAGATCTTGAGCGATTCGAAAAAAGCGTTGTTGATCTGACTAATTTAGTTAAAGATAATAATTTCTATAAGATTTTTTCTGAACGGTATATTTTAACGTTATGTAGCAGTATTGAAGAAATCCATTTTTGCATTAACTATGATTTGATCGAGAAATGGACAGAACAATTTCCGTATTTATTTGATGATGAGCATATCAATTATGAATTTCAAAAAAGCACCGAAAAGGAAGTATTAAAACCTGAATCTTTGAGTGCAAATATAGCCAATACTTTAATACTTAATACATATACAAATACCGAAAAGATAAAAGAACACTATAAATCTGGAGAGATAATTTCACTATCTAATTTAATTGATGAATGTGAAGGAATTTCTTTTCGGTATAGTATTGATAATATACGTAAAACACTAGAATCTCAGAATATTAAATATGTTGACATTTCATCTGTTATTAGAATGTTCAAATTGCGACAGGATCTCATTTTCCCATTTGAAATTCTCATACAACGAATCTTATTAAACGGGAATATTCAATATTGCATAGAACAATCTCTTGTAGCAGACGCAACCGCACTATTTCCTTTTTGGATCATTGAAAAAAAGCCTATCGACAAGGAAAACAATGAGAATGATTTGATAAAAGAATCTCCACAAATTGATGTTGGAGCGGTATCGTTACTCTCTCAAAAAATTTGTGAAAAGCTCAGAGGACATGATGAGTTCAAAAAAGATTTCCATAAAAATTTGCTCAAATTCTTTTTTCTTAACAGAATGGGCGAACAGAAAATATTATCAATTATGTTATGTGGAAATTCAGGAATTGGAAAGACGCAATTCGCTAAGTTTATGTCAGAAACAATGTTTCCAAGAGAGCCACTAATAAAAATCAATTTTGGCAATTATTCCACAGAAGGAGTTTTAAATAGTCTAATAGGTTCTCCGCTTGGGTATGTTGGAAGCGAAGAAGGTGGAGAGCTAATCAACAAGATAACTACATCAAAAACAAAAATTATACTCATTGATGAATTTGAGAAAGCAACTCCAAGTGTCTACAATTTTTTTTATGAATTGTTGGAAGATGGTATATTTACGGATCGACACGGCATTGAGCACAATCTTAATGGGTACATTATAGTTTTCACTTCAAATATGACCCAAAGTGAATATTCAAAGAAAATTCCAGATTCCTTAAAATCTAGGTTTGATATGGTTTATTATTTTGTTGATTTACCTATAGAGGAAAAACAGCAATACATACAAGTTACAGCACTGCGCTTAATTGAAAAGTTGGAAAAAAACTTTGGAAAAAAAGTCAATATTCAAGATATTAGTTTAGAACTATCTGAATTATCTCAATATAACAATCTAAGAAATATTAAGAAGGCAGTTGAAGATAGAGTGTTTAATGCTTTTCTGGACATTTATGTAGATGAAATGAACAAATAAAAAGGAAAAGGGTATCGCTGTATTATAAGCGATACCCTTTTTGCACCTGTTTGTCAGCCGTCTAAGTTGATATGTTTTTGATACTTCTTTATCGGCGTCCGCCGAAGGTAAGCCACTTTTTCTTTTGTCAAGTGAGGTGAAAGGTATCTCTAAGGGAAGGGTTTTACCCTGAATAGGGAGGAACAGCAAGAGTTTTTTTCTCCCAGCCCATTCAAATCACCAAAGATCATCAAGAGCCAGATAATCCAAAGGGGTACGAACATAAAAAAAGCCTGCCCAAAGGGCAGGCGCAAGAAGCAATTTATTTGGTTTCCGGTTCGATGAGGCCATAGGTGCCATTTTTCCGTTTGTAAACCACGTTAATGGTATCTGTTTCCATATTTAAGAATACGAAGAAAGTGTGGCCCAGCAGTTCCATCTGCATAACGGCTTCTTCCACATCCATAGGACGCAATTCAAAATGCTTATTCTTTTCGATGACGATGGCATCATCTTCCTCTGGTAGGATATCTTCCTGTACAGGGATGGCTTCATACTCAGCCTTAAAAGCAATGTTCTGACGGACTTTGCTTCTCATACGGCCTTTGTGGCGAACCACCTGATTTTCGATGATGTCCACAGCTTTATCCAGGGCTGCCATCATATCCTGCTGTGCGACTTCTGCCCGAACGAGGCGTTTATCTAGCGGAATGGTGACTTCCACAATGTAATCCAGTTTTTCGGAAGCAATCTTCACAGTTGCCTGTGCATTTTCTGGGAAAAGCTTAGCAATCCGGTTTAGTTTGTTTTCGACCTTTTCTTTGGTACGATCGCCTAAGGTGAGGTTCTTTCCTTTAATGGTATAGATCATAATAACAACTCCTCCCTGGCTTCCGGCGCAAATGGCGGAAAGCGTTCTTTTGATGCTTATGGATAAATCCCATAAGTTCTATACTCTACTCATTCTACCTCCAAGGCAAAACTCCTTTTTTTTTTACGCCTGCTTTTCTATGTTTTTACAAAAACATGAAAAACGGAGCTTTTTTTCGGTATTTCATCCACATTTTTTCCGGTTGAAAGTGCATATCTTTTTGTGGATAAAGTGGATAACTTTGTGCACAACTCTAAGGACAAGGGTTTGCAACGTGCATAATATCGGGGAAAAAGGAAAAGCTTGAAAAGTGAAATGGCAATAAAACCGTAGAAAATTTACGTTTCGTCCTTCTTTCTGTTTTTATCTTTTTTCTTGCCTTGAAAGAGATGAAAGGCGTGGAATTTAATTCCTTTGCGTTTTTCTTCTTTTTCCTCTTTTTTCTCTTCCTTACTAGATTTGTGGTCTTGTTTTGCCTCTTTTTTTTCTTCTTTTTTCGATTCTTTAGCTGCTGCGCCCATTTCTAAGGTTTTGAAAGCCGCTTTATATGCTTTGTATGTTTCATCGTTATAACAAACAACAATAACCTTTTGGAAGGAAGGGTTTTCTTTCAAAAAAGATGTTATCTCCTGCAGAGCGATCAAGCTGGCCTGATCCACGGGATAGCGATAAATGCCTGTGGAGATGGATGGAAAAGCGATGGAGGAAAGGCCATATTCCTTTGCCAAGGCAAAGCAGGACCGATAGCAGCTGGCCAAAAGATCAGCTTCGCCACGGCTGCCGCCGCGCCAGATTGGACCGGGCGCATGGATGATATATTTGGCCGGCAGGTGATATCCCTTGGTGATTTTTGCCTGCCCTGTGGCACAACCGCCTAATTTTTCACACTCTGCCAGCAGTTCTTCTCCTGCAGCCCGATGGATTGCGCCATCTACGCCGCCACCGCCTAGTAAAGAAGTATTGGCTGCATTGACAATGGCGTCTGCTTTTATTTTTACAATGTCGCCTTTCATGATCGTCAGTCTTTCCATAAGAAAGCCTCCTTTCCGAAGAATGCTTACCTATATTTTACCGTTTTTTTCACAAAAGGACAATAGGAAACGGAAATTTTTGTGGGAAAAAGACGGATTTGGAATTTATTGGATATCTAATGGCGGTTTTCTTTTCTTCCCACTTTCCCAAGCCGGAAAATCCTTGAAAAACCGTCTCTTCTATGAGAAAATAGGAACAAAGCGGGTGCGTTTGCCCGCGCCTTCAGATCGAATCAAAGGAGCGTTTATCATGAAAAAAAGAAAAGCGATCATACTGGCTGCCGGAGAAGGAAGCCGAATGAAATCGAAGAAAGCAAAAGTTTTGCACGAGGTGTTGGGTAAGCCCATGATTTTACGGGTATTACAGACGGCTCAGCAGGCTGGATTAACAGAGATCGCCGTCATTACAGGCCATCAGGCACAACAGGTGGAAGAGGCATTGGCGGGTCAGGATGTGGTTTTTTTCCGCCAAGACCAGCAGTTAGGTACAGGTCATGCGGTAATGCAGGCAGAGGCCTTTTTGGAAAAAGATGCAGATATCCTCATCCTTTATGGAGATACGCCGTTGATGGAAAGCCGCACCATACAGAGGCTGCTTGACCAGCAGGAAGCTTCCGGCGCCGCTGTGACAGTGGTCTCTGCCCAAGTGGATGATCCTACGGGATATGGACGCATCGTGCGCGATGAAGCAGGAAAATTTGCCCGGATTGTGGAGCATAAGGATGCTACGGCGCAGCAGCGGCAGATTCAGGAGATCAATACAGGGATTTATTGTTTTGATGGCGGTGCACTGCAGCAAGCCCTTGGCCGGATTCAAAATGATAACGCCCAGGGAGAATATTATCTGCCAGATGCACTTGCGCTGATTTTGGCAGATGGCCGGGAAGTGAATGTACTTCAGGCAGAGGATGCGGGAGAATTTTTAGGGATTAATACTCGTTCCCAGCTGGCTGATGCACAGCGAGCGCTACAGCGCCGGATCAACCAGCGGCTGATGGATGAGGGTGTTACTATTTTGGACCCGAACAGTACGTTCATTGGGGAAGAAGTACAAATCGGCATGGATACGATCATCCGTCCCCAGACCCACTTAGAAGGGAAGACGGTGATTGGAGAAAATTGTGAGATTGGCCCTTGCTGCCGGTTGACAGATATGATTGTAGGCAATCAGACACAAATTCAGTTTACAGTGGCAATGGAATCAAAAATTGGTGATGAAACCAAGGTTGGCCCTTATGCCTATATTCGTCCAAACTGCGTGATTGGCGATCATATCAAAGTTGGCGATTTTGTGGAAGTGAAAAACTCTGTGATCGGCAACGGGACGAAAATTTCTCATTTGACCTATGTGGGAGACAGCGATGTGGGTGAGCGGATTAACTTTGGCTGCGGCACCGTTACAGTAAATTATGATGGAAAGAAAAAGTATCGAACCACCATTGAAGATGATGTATTCATTGGCTGCAATGCCAACCTAGTGGCGCCGGTGACATTGAAACAAGGCAGCTATGTGGCCGCAGGGTCTACCATCACGAAAGATGTGCCGGAAAACGCCTTGGCGGTGGCCAGAACCAGGCAGTCAAATCTCGAAGGATGGCATAAGAAGTAAAAAAATACGATTAATTTTTGTTTTTACTTGAATTTTACCTCGTCCCGGTGTAACATGATACTATGCGGCGTTCCGCGGGGAACGCAGAAAAGAAGATAAGTGGTACTAAGGGAGGAGCAAATGAGCATGTATACTGGCAGAGAGACCTTGAAAATTTTCTCCTGCAATGCGAATCATGATCTGGCAGAAGCCATTGCCAAAAATCTGGGCTTGACATTGGGCGCATCGGAGGTTACGAAGTTCAGCGATGGGGAAATTTCGGTGAAGATTGACGAAACGATCCGCGGCGCGGATGTGTTTATCGTTCAGTCCACTTCTGCGCCTGTCAATGATAATTTGATGGAGCTTTTGATCGTGATTGATGCAATGAAACGGGCGTCCGCCGGCCGCATTACCGCCGTAATTCCCTATTACGGCTATGCAAGACAGGATCGAAAAGCCCGGGCGAGAGATCCTATTAGCGCAAAGTTGGTGGCAAACCTGATTACCACTGCTGGGGCGGATCGGGTATTGACCATGGATTTACATTGCGCTCAGATTCAAGGCTTTTTTGACATCCCGCTGGATCACCTGGTGGGCATGCCGCTGCTGGCCAATTATTATAAAGAAAAATATGGCGATCATTTAACCGATTTTGTGGCTGTTTCTCCGGATTTAGGCAGTGTAGGCCGCGCCAGACAGTTTGCAACGAAGTTGGACATTCCTCTGGCCATCATTGATAAACGCCGCCCGAAAGCCAATGTATCTGAAATTATGAATATCATTGGTAATGTAGAGGGTAAGCGAGTGATTTTGGTGGATGATATGATTGATACGGCAGGAACCATCACCAATGCGGCTAACGCCCTGAAAGAGCGCGGCGCAGTGGAAGTGGATGCTTGCTGCACCCATGCCGTACTTTCCGGACCGGCGCTGGAGCGGATCAACGCTTCTGCGATTCAGGAATTAGTGGTGCTGGATACCATTCATCTGCCGGAGGAAAAACGGATTGATAAGATTGTGGAACTGAGTGTGGATAAGATTTTCTCAGAAGCCATCAAACGGATCCACGAATGTACGGCGGTATCTACTTTGTTTGAATGATCCTTTGGGACCATCCTGTTTGTCATGAAAAATAGTGCCAGCATAAGGTTGGTCTTTGGGCCTTGCCGAAGAAGGTAAGGCCCTTTTGCCATAGAAACAGCAAGATAAAAATCCGGTGCATCGCTGCCAAGAAAAGCCCCCCTAGGGGTTGGCTTAACAGTGATAAGGAACTAATCACCTATCAACTGTTAGCTGACGGTTTCCGGGGTGCATACGGACAAATCCCGTCTGACTTCCTTCTGGAAATCAGACGGGATTCTTTATATCCTCCGTCAAAATATAATTTCATTGAAATAGGATAAAGAAAATTTTACAAACATTATACCGAATGATGGTCGAGGACTT
>CAJFIN010000073.1 GCA_904381335.1 Candidatus Neoanaerotignum galli
TATCGCAAGCAACGTCCGAAAATACGGAACAACATTGCCCTCTCTCAGGCGCATCAGCCAAAGGAGAGTGCCGCTCATATTGGGAAAGTGCTGGTGGGTACCGCATTTCCCATTATTTTGGGCACGGCCATTTATTCGATTACGAATTTGGCGGATATGAGTATGGTAATGGGGCGCCTGGCGGATGCGGGGTTTGATTTGGCCACGTCTGAGGTGCTATATGGTCAGCTGCAGGGGAAATATGTGGTGCTTACCACTATGCCAGTGGCCATTTCCACAGCTATGGCTACTGCGGCTGTGCCTACTATTGCTGCTTCTGCAGTGCTTCATGATAAAGCAGCAGTGGAGCGAAAAATCAATATGGCTATTAAGATTGCCATGATCGTTTCTATTCCGGCGGCGGTGGGGATGGGGGTATTGGCTCAGCCGATTTTATCCATGCTGTTTCCAACGGCTTCTGAGGGCGGTGATTTGCTGATGATCGGATCGGTATCGATTTTGTTTTTGGCGCTCAGTCAAATCGTCACGGGTACGCTCCAGGGCATTGGCAAAGTGCATGTGCCTGCCATCAATGCAGCCTTTGGCGCTGTGGTAAAAATTATCTTAAACTATGTTTTGATTGCTATTCCGGTCCTCAATGTAAAAGGGGCAGTCATTGCCACAATTTTCTGCTATGTGGTGGCGAGCTTGTTGAACTTACGGGCGCTGCAAAAAGCCACAGGCTTTACCCTCGATTTTGTGGGGGCGATTTGGAAGCCTGCCGTGGCTGCGGCGGTGCTGGGCATAGTATGTTTTGGGCTTTACCGCCTGATCTCAGGCTTAGGCAATACGCCCGCCACATTAGTGACCATTGTGGTTTGTATTGGCGTATATGCGGCGGTGCTGCTAAAGGAAAAGGGTCTGACCGAGGAGGAAATTTTGGCAATGCCCATGGGCGGAAGGATTTTACACATAGCCCAAAAATTTCATCTTATGCCATAAAATCAGTTGTTTGCCTGGGGACGGTGAAATACCGTCCCTGTTTTTTTGCTAAACCGTATGATTTTTCCTTTTTGGGGCATGATAATCCACAAAAAGGAGGTAGACGGATGAGGCGAATCACCAAAGGGACCTGGGCGGTTTGGATGATAACGGCAGGTGTGCTGGGACTAACGGGAGGATATTTATGGGGCAGCCGGCAAGGCAGCCAGCTCTCCCAGCAGCTGTCTTCTGCTTCAGAGGAACAGCCGCAGCCAGAAGAAGCCGCGCCTGCTGTGCAAAGTGAAATTGCCATCACGCCTTCCACAAAAATGGTCTATGAATATTATTACCCGGAAGATGGCGTGACAGAACGGGCGGAGGAAGCACCGGCTTATTTTTTAGTGGGCTTAACACGAGAAGATATGCAGCTGCTTTATCCCCATTGGGAACTGAGTACTTTTTCTGCCAATGAAGTGGTATTGCGCCGGACTGTGGCCGGCCCTAGCCATGAGCGTTATATTGTGGGGATAAAAGATGGGTATGTGGCAGTATTTTATGCTGATGAGCAAAACGGTGTTTCATTAAAAGAACAAACTCGAGTGCCGGTTTCTTCTTTGGATCCGGCGGAACAGCAACGGTTAAGGGAGGGGATTGAAGTGGTGGGGCAGGAAGCACTGCATGAGATCCTGCAGGACTATGGCAGCTGACCCTATGGACAAAGGGGGAAGAAATGTGATATACTTTTTCCCAAAGGGGCCTTTTGGACGAAAAATTGGACTGTTTTGGCCCGCAGCATCATAGATCAATCCAGAAAGAGAATGAAAGGATCATCGTATGGGAGAAAGACTTAACCAAGCTGCTGTGTTTAGCGATGAAACCAAGCTTTTTCGGTTGCCCTTGGAGCCGAAGGCGGCCGACTGTGTGACAGTGCGGGTGCGGACGGCGCATCGGGACGCGGAGCGGGTCTATTTGCTGTGGGAAGATACGGAAAAAATGTTGCAGACTGCCTGGAACGATGGGATGTTCGATTATTATGAGGGTGTGCTGCCCCCTACTCAAAAGACCATCTCTTACCGGTTTCGGATTGAAAAAGGAAACGAAATATATTACTATTCCAAAGCAGGGCTCACCACAGAGCCCTTGTTGTATGCAGATTTTTTGGTGATACGAGATTTTCATACCCCCGATTGGAGCAAGGGGTGTTTGATGTATCAGATTTATGTGGACCGGTTTTGTAATGGGGATGAAAAAAACGATGTGCAGGAAAGAGAGTATTGGTATCTGGATCATCCAGCGCATCGGCAGGAAGATTGGCAAGCAATGCCGCAAGAACCGGATTATGCCACTTTTTATGGCGGAGATTTGGCTGGAGTGATCAAAAAACTGCCGTATCTCCATCGCTTGGGGGTGGAAGCAATCTATCTTAATCCTATTTTCGTTTCCCCCAGCAATCATAAATATGATACCCAGGACTATGATCATGTGGATCCCCATTTTGGCAAAATCCCGCTGGATGGTGGAGAATGTCTGCCACCTGGCGTTAAAGACAATACCCAGGCCACAAAATATATCGCCCGTACCACACGGCCGGAAAATCTGGATGCTTCAGACGGAGTTTTTTGCGAATTGGTGGAACAGGCCCATGCACTGGGCATTCGGGTGATTTTAGATGGTGTTTTTAATCATTGCGGAGCCTTTCACCGCTGGATGGATCGGGAAGGGCTGTATTACGATGGCCCCCCAGGGGCATATCAAAGCGAACAAAGCCCATATCATGAGTATTTCCTTTGGGATCCAGTGGGTGTTTTTCCTGATAACTATGAGGGCTGGTGGGGCTTTCCAAACCATCCGAAATTAAATTACGAAGGCTCAGAAAAGCTTATGCAGGCCATCATGGCGGTGGGACAACGATGGGTTTCGCCTCCGTTTTCAGCTGATGGCTGGCGCGTGGATGTAGCAGCAGATCTAGGCCAAAGTCCTGAGATGAACCATCGGTTTTGGCGGCAATTTCGCCAGAGTGTCAAAACAGTATCCCCGGAGACGCTCCTATTGGCCGAACACTATGGGGATCCTTCTTCGTGGCTGACAGGGGATCAATGGGATACGGTGATGAACTATGATGCTTTTATGGAGCCGGTGAGTTATTTTTTAACCGGCATGGAAAAACATAGTGATGCCTTCCGGCCAGATCTGCTAAATCAGGGGCAGATTTTTGCTCAAACCATGATTCAGCATATGATGCGCCTGCCGCAGCAGGCCCTATTTACCGCCATGAATCAGCTTTCTAACCATGACCATTCTCGGTTTTTGACCCGTACGAACCAAACGGTGGGGCGGCTTGCCCAATGGGGCAGCAAACGGGCCGGAGAGAATGTCAATGTAGCAGTGATGCGGGAGGCAGTGCTGCTTCAGATGACCTGGGTGGGCGCACCCACCATCTATTATGGTGATGAGGCGGGGTTATGTGGCTTTACAGACCCGGATAACCGCCGTCCTTTCCCTTGGGGGATGGAAGATATCAGCCTCATAGAGTATCATCATGATTTAATTCGCCTGCGGAAAGAACATTCCGCCCTGCGCTGCGGCTCTACCATGTTTTTGGTGGAGGGCTATGGGCTGCTGGCCTATGGCCGGTTTGATCAGGAGGAAAAGCTGGCGGTGGCATTAAATAATTTGGATATGGCTCAATCCATTGTGATCCCTGTTTGGCGGATGGGAGTACGGGAAGGGCGCAGTATGAGTAAGCTTTATGTGACTTATGAAACAGGATTTGGATATTCCGGAGAGCGGCATATAGTGCAGCAGGGCTGCGTCAGCATACAGCTGCCTCCCAGAAGTGGTGTGATCTTAAAGTATGAAACAGTTATATGAGGATCAGTGGCTCCTAGTGGGACAAAAAGCGGCAGGAGAACCCATTCAGCCAGATAAGAGCGGGGAACGGGATGCCTTGACGGCACTGCAAGAACAAACGGGTGGGTCGGTCTATCTGGTTCACCGGCTAGATCGGCCTGTGGGCGGCATAGTGGTGTTTGCTAAGTCCCCTTGGGTGCAGACGGAACTGACCAAGCAGTTTTTAGATGGTAGAGCAAAAAAGACCTATCTGGCTGTGGTAGAAGGACAAGCGATGCAAGAGGGAGCGTGGACCGATTATCTGAAAAAGAATGGCCGCACTAACGTTTCCTCTCTGGTGCCTAAGGGACAAGCAGGCGCAAAGCAGGCGAGGCTGTCTTTTGTCACCCAGGCAACAGTGGAGGTGGAGGGACGGTGGCTTTCTCTGCTGAAGATCCATTTGCAGACAGGACGGCATCATCAGATTCGAGTGCAGTGCGCCGGACATGGATTGCCTTTGTATGGAGATGCCAAGTATGGAAAGAAACATCGGCCGGGGTTTGTACCGCTGGGGCTTTTTAGTGCAGAGCTGGGCTTTATCCATCCGAAAACAGGACGACAGATGGTTTTTTCAGCCCAGCCGGTAGGAGAGCCATTTTCCTTTTTTTGTCATGAGTAAGGAGGCGAAATGAGATGGCAAGACCAAAAAAATGCCGTAAAGTATGCGCCCTGCCAAGCCATACCGCCTTCATGCCCCGGCAGGGAACTTGCCGGGAGCAAGTGGTAATGAGCGTGGATGAATATGAGACCATCCGTCTGATCGATTTGGAGGAAATGACCCAGGAGGAGTGTGCCCGTCAGATGCAAATTGCCCGTACCACCGTGCAGGCCATCTATATTGGCGCTCGGAAGAAATTGGCAGATTGTATCGTGCATGGGAAGATGCTGCTCATCGAAGGGGGCGATGTGGAGGTTTGCCCAAAAGGGAAAAGCTGCTGCACCCAGCGGGGATGCTGCCATCGGGAAGAAGAATAGTACATAGATAGCATTATCCAAGAAGCAAAAAAGGACCGAAAGGTTCTTTTTTTGTGTTTATGATGGTTCATTTGCAGGGAAGAAGAACTGGTGGAGGGGAAGGAAGTGCTGCTGTATCGTTTTGCTGCTCAAAATAAAGAGGGAGAGATGATGATTGGATGATGCTGTAAAGAAACAAGAGCCTGTATCCAGCACAGCAATACGTATTTGTCAGAAAAAAATATTTATGAATGGTCAAAGGATGATGCCCCCTCATTTGATGAAAAATCTCGTCATGGAAATCCAAAGGAGGCATATAGTAGAGGAGAGAATCGGCAAAGGATAAGGGGAAAATGGCGATTTGGCTTGAGACAATACAGCATTTGGTATGGGGCAGAGGGCTATGTTTGTTATTACTGGGGGTGGGCATTTGTTATACGATTGCCACAGGGGTATTACCCCTTCATCCGCTGGGGCTGTGGCTGAAAGAAACCATTGGCAGTTTGGCTGCCGCTACCAAAAGCAGCAAAGACCGGCTATCCCCATTTGAGGCGATGAGTACGGCCTTGGGTGCGACCATGGGCACGGGCAATCTGGTGGGGGTGGCTGCGGCGCTAGCCACCGGTGGTCCAGGCGCAGTGTTTTGGATGTGGGTCAGTGCTTTTTTTGGGATGGCTTTGAAATATGGGGAGATTTTTCTAAGCCTACGCTATCGCTTTATGGATCCGCGGCGCGGCCTTGTGGCAGGGCCTATGGCGTACATCGAACGAGGGTTGGGAAGCCGGCCTTTTGCAGCAGTTTATGGTTTTTTGTGTTTGCTGGGCTGCTTTGGCATGGGCAATTTGAGTCAGGCCAATGCCATGGCCCAAGGACTTTGGGCGGCCTGGAAGATTCCGCCGCTGTATTCCGGGTTAGCGGCAGCGGTGCTGGTGGGTCTTGTGGCGGCAGGGGGACTGCGGATGTTAGGCAAAGTGACAGGTTTCGTGGTGCCACTATTGACGCTGGCCTATCTTGGCGCGGGCTTTATCGTGCTCTATGTAAACCGCAGTGCTTTGCCGGGAATACTAGCCGCTATTTTTCAGGAAGCTTTTTCCTTGCCAGCAGCTGCAGGTGGCACTGCTGGCTATGGCATTCGCCAGGCCATGGCCAGCGGCTTTTCAAAGGGCGTTTTTAGCCATGAAGCGGGCCTTGGATCATCTTCCCTTGCCCATGGTGCTGCTGATGCACAGGAACCGGCAAAACAGGCGATGTGGGGCATTTTTGAAGTGTTTGTGGATACGATGGTTGTCTGCACAATGACGGCTTTGGTTATTTTAGCATCGGGCGTATCTCTTTCTGCCGAAGGAGCTCGTTCAGCGATGGCAGCCTTTGCTACGGTGTTTGGGGACGGGGCTTCAGGGGTGTTGGCAGCTGCGTTAGCACTGTTTGCCTTTGCTACACTGATTGGATGGCGGTATTACGGCGAAAGTTGTGTGCGTTATCTTTGGGGAAATCGTGCAGTATGGATTTATGGCGTCCTTTTTTTGGGTGCTGTGGTGGTAGGCGCGGTGACGGGGGCAAAAGAAATATGGAATCTGGCAGATAGTGTCAATGGACTGATGGCGTTTCCAAACCTAACGGCCCTGGTATTCCTATTGCCACAGGTAGCACGGGGAACAAAAGAGTATCTAAAAAAAGAAAAGAAAAAAACTGAAAAAAAGAGTTGACAAGTGGGGAGCCGTATGGTAATATATACTTCGTCAGCAACGCCAGACAGTAAAAAAGCGGCGGCTTCTATGGCTCAGTAGCTCAGTTGGTTAGAGCGCCGGCCTGTCACGCCGGAGGTCGTGGGTTCGAGCCCCATCTGAGTCGCTTTTTTCTTTTAACTGCATAAAAATTTGGGAGTTTAGCTCAGCTGGGAGAGCGCCTGCCTTACAAGCAGGATGTCATAGGTTCGAGCCCTATAACTCCCATTTTTTT
>CAJFIN010000074.1 GCA_904381335.1 Candidatus Neoanaerotignum galli
TGTGAGCCGGAACGCTGAAAAGGATCGGTTATTTTTTGTGGCCAAAGGGAATTTTGGCTTTTAGACGCCCTTTTAGACAGGCAATCGCTATGGCGGCAGCTAAGGCAAATAGATAATGAGCCAACAGGCGTTGACTATCTTTGGAGAGATATTCTCCGGAAAAGGCAGGGGAAGAAGTTCTGGATAAAATGCGTTTCATATTTCATCTCCTTCATTGGGGGAATCTGCTGAGTCGGCCGGGTTGCGCAGTGCATCGATGATAGAGCGCACTGTTTCATAATCATCTGGAGAAACGGCGCCTGGACCGTTATGAATAAAGGCATCATAGATGGGCTGCACGGCTTGGCGGAAAGATGACCGATCCGGCGTGATCACTTCCATGCCATGTTCTTGCAACGATTCTAACGATTGTTCAGTTTGGCGGCTATTTTCATCCTGCACATAAAGACTGGCTTGCTGAGCAGCCTCCTGTAAAGCATTTTGGTATTCCTCTGGCAAACTGTCCCAAAAACTCTGGCTGACAAATAGAGGAGAAGGAATATAACAATGACCGGTTAAGGACAGATAGCTTTGTACATTTTCCATCTTTAGGATGGAAATCACCGGCAGGGGATTTTCCTGTGCATCAATTTCTTGATTTTGCAGCGCTGAAAGCACATTGCCGATGGGCAGAGGAACGGTTTTTGCGCCCAAAGAAGAAAAGGTGGATTCTTGAATGGGGTTATCCATGGTGCGAATCCGCAGTCCCTCTAAATCCTCAGCAGAAACAATGGGATGGCTGCGGCTGGTGATATGGCGAAATCCGTTTTCAAAATAACATAAGCCCTTTAATCCCTGTTCTGACATACTGTCAAGCAATCCAATGCCAAAGTCACTTTCCAGTACAGCATGTGCTTCCTCTTCTGTTTCAAATAAAAAAGGCAGATCAAATACCAGGAAATCATCGGAGAAATTGGCTAAAGGCGCAGTAGTAACACAAGCGGCCTGTATGGTGCCTAATTGCAGTGCTTCCACCAGATCTTGCTCATCCCCCAGCTGGGCATTGGCAAAGACTTGCATGGTGACGGCACCATCGGTATATTCGTCCACCAGATCGGCCATTTTTTCTAGCCCCAAGGCATGGGGATGTGAAGAAGGCATACTGGTGGCGGCAATCAGTGTATACTGCGCTTTTTTAGGCAAAGATGATTTTTTCTGCTGGGAAGCTGTTGCTGAAACAGAAGCAGGGGCAGATGATTCTGCCGGAGGTACGGACGCCGGTTCTGTAGAAGAAATGGCATTGGATACAGAGGGAGTGGCAGTGGGGCTGCAGCCCGTCAAAAGCATCAGTCCGGACAAAGCAGCAATGGTCAGTTGTGGTAAATTCATGGGTAAAACTCCTTTTTTGGTGCAGTGGTGCAATTGGCCAAAGCAGCAGGGAAAAGCCGAAATGGTTAAACGTTGGTGATATCTTTCCAAAAACTTTCTCCCGGCAGAGAATTTTTTAGTCCCAAGCCTTCGCAGATGGTTTTCCCTAGATCGGCAAAGGTGGAACGAATACCTAAATCCACATTGGAACGGATTTCATTTCCATAGATCAGCAAGGGGACATATTCCCGGGAATGATCTGTGCTGGCCGTGGTGGGATCACAGCCATGGTCTGCGGTAAGAAAAAGTACATCCTCTTTTTTCATTGCCGCCATGATATTTGGCAGGGCGGCATCAAAGGCTTCTAATGCCCTCGCATAACCCACGGGATCATTGCGATGGCCATACACCATATCAAAGTCCACCAAATTTGTAAAAATCAATCCAGGAAAATCTTCCTGCAAAAACCGGAGGGTGCCTTCTATGGCCTGGCTGTTATTTGTGGCATGATCCCGGCGAGTGATTCCCCGTTGGGCAAAAATATCTTCTATTTTTCCTACAGAGGCTACCGTCAGGCCTGCATCTGCGCATAGATCCAGCACGGTGACGCCAGTGGGAGGTAAAGAAAAGTCCCGCCGGTTTTTTGTACGGACATAATTTCCATAGGTGCCGGTAAAAGGGCGGGCGATCACACGGGCAACGCCATAGGGGCCTGTGAGGATGTTTCTGGCCGTTTCACACAAGGCATAGAGCTTTTCCGGTGGGAAAAGACTTTCATGAGCCGCAATCTGAAAGACGCTGTCGGCGGAAGTATAGACAATGGGATAACCTGTTTTTAAATGTTCATCTCCCAAGCGTTGAATGATTTCGGTGCCGGAGGCGGCGATGTTTCCCAAAAAACCAAGGCCGGTTTCTTCTTCTAACCGGTGCATTACCTCTGGAGGAAAGCCAGTATCGGTGAAGGTAGGGAAGGGGGTTTTGGTGATTACGCCAGCCATTTCCCAATGGCCGGTGGTGGTATCTTTCCCTTGGGAAGCCTCTGCCATTTTACCAAATGCGCCTAAAGGGGTATTGGTATGGCCCAGCAAAGAAATTTCTTTCCCCTGGATATTACCCAATCCCAGGGCGATCATATGAGGCAGGAAGAGGGAGGGGACAGCTTTTTTAATATTTACAAAAGTATTGCTGCCTTCATCGCCATAGGCGGCAGCATCAGGCAAAGCGCCAATTCCGGCGCTGTCCAGTACGATCCAAAAAGCTCGTTTCATGGCAAGTCCTCCTTTTTATCAGGCGGTCAAAAGAAAATAGGCAAAGAGACTTTATTGCCGATCTAAAATCAGCGGGGGAAGGGCAGGCTTTTTATCACAGAGGACAATGGCCTGTTGCAAGGGGATGACAGCGTTATGGCAGGCGCTGTCGGTAGAGGCAAACACGGTGCAAAGGGGGGCGCCTTGCCGCACATAGTCCCCCAACCGTACCTCCATACGGATACCGGCAGATGGATCAATGCGGTCGGATTTTTTTTGACGTCCAGCTCCCAGCAGTACACTTGTCAGGCCAATTTGATCTGTATGCATGGCGCCTACATAGCCGCTTTTTGGAGCAGGGACGCTGAAAGCATACCGGGCATGGGGCAAGAGGGACAAATCATCAATCACGCCTGCATCGCCGCCTTGCTGACGGATGAGAAGGCACATTTTTTTGAGGGCGGCGCCTGTGGAAACCGCTTTTTTCAGCATCTGGCGTGCTTCTTGGAAGGTGGAAACCCGGCCGGCATTGACCAAAATTTCTTCTCCCAATGCATAGGTTACCTCCATCAAATCCCCTTCCACTTCACCACGCAGGGCCAGAATAGCTTCTTCCACTTCCAGGCTATTGCCAATGAAGCGGCCCAAAGGCTGGGCCATGCTTGTTATTACTGCGCTGACCCGTTTGCCCAGCCGGCGGCCAATGGCGGCCATATCCCGGGCTAAGGTTTGAGCTGAGTCTAAATCCTTCATAAAAGCGCCGCTGCCACATTTTACATCCAATGCCAGTACATCTGTGCCGGCGGCAATTTTTTTGCTCATGATGCTCGATACGATAAGAGGAATACTTTCTACGGTGGCCGTTACATCCCGCAGAGCGTAAAAAATGGCATCGGCCGGTGTCAGATCTTCCGTTTGGCCCAGGATGACGATACCGCTTTTTCGGCATAGCGCCATGGCTTCTGGTACGGAAAGCTGAGTGGAAAACCCAGCAATGGATTCCAGTTTATCCAAGGTGCCGCCGGAAAACCCCAATCCGCGTCCGCTCATTTTAAAAACAGGCACGCCGCAGGCCGCCACCAAAGGCGCCAAAATCAAGGTGGTGGTATCGGCAACACCACCGGTAGAGTGTTTATCGGCGATGGGGCCTGGCAAGGCGGATAAATCCACCGTTCGTCCGGAAAGGGTCATCTCCCGGGTGAGGCAAACTGTTTCATCCTCAGTCATGCCGCGGCAGAAGATGGCCATCAGCATGGCGCTGATTTGATAATCGGCAATGGTTCCTTGCACGGCGCCCATGACAAACTGATGAATCTCCTGATCGGTCAAGGCTAGACCGTCCCGTTTTTTTGAGATGAGTTCTACGAAGGGTCTCAATGGCATTCCTCCTTTTTTCTATCAGTATACACGGTTTTTTCTGCCTTGCAAAGGGGAAAAAGACAATTCGGAAAAGGCGTTGAATTTTTCTGGAAACTATGGTACATTAGTAACAGAAAGAAGGCGGAGCTTTCTTCTCAAACGAAGGAGGAAATACGCATGTATCAACGGATCATACTCAAGCTCAGCGGCGAAGCCCTGGCTGGAGATCGCAATGATGTGCGCTTTGATCAAGATGT
This sequence comes from Candidatus Neoanaerotignum galli, assembly GCA_904381335.1. Taxonomy (GTDB): domain Bacteria; phylum Bacillota; class Clostridia; order Lachnospirales; family Anaerotignaceae; genus Neoanaerotignum; species Neoanaerotignum galli. Next base: position 4,211 of record CAJFIN010000074.1, read on the forward strand.
GGTAATGGATATTGCATCCCAGATCAAAGAGGTGGTTCAGGCAGGCACCCAGGTGGCATTGGTCATTGGGGGAGGAAATTTCTGGCGAGGCCGCAGCGCCAATAGCCAGATGGATCGCTCCAAGGCGGATCAGATCGGAATGCTGGCTACGGTGATGAATGCCATTTATATGGCGGATGCACTGCGGCAGCAGGCAGTGGAAGCAGTGGTGCAGACGCCGTTTCCCGTTGGCGCCATGACAGAGTTATTTCAAAAAGATCAGGCTTTGCGTCATTTGGCGTCAGGCCGAGTGGTGATTTTTGCTGGAGGGTTGGGCCATCCCTTTTTCTCCACAGACACCATTACAGCCCTGCGGGGTGCGGAGCTGGAGGCGGATGTGCTGCTGTTTGCAAAAAATGTAGACGGCGTGTATGATGATGATCCCCAGACGAACCCTGAGGCGAAAAAGATCGATGTATTGCCCATTTCTCGGATTGTCCGGGAGCATTTAAAGGTAATTGATCTTACGGCGGCAGCATTTTGCATGGAGCAGAAAATGCCGGTGTTGATTTTTGGACTAAAGGAAAAAAACAGCATCCACCGCGCTGTGCAGGGGGAAAAGATTGGCACCCTTGTGACGGTGGAACCCTAAGTGCTGGTCAAGAAAAAGACCGGAGAGCAAAAGGATATCAAAACCCATACCTGAGGAGGAAAAATTATGTCGGAAAAGGTAGCGCCTTATGAAGAGAAAATGAAAAAAACACTGGCCAATTTGGAAAGTGAATATATGACCATTCGCGCTGGGCGGGCAAATCCTCATGTGCTGGACCGTATTATGGTGGATTATTATGGCACGCCTACGCCGATTAACCAGGTGGGCAATGTTTCTGTGCCAGAGGCCCGTCTCATTCAGATTCAGCCTTGGGATGTTTCTCTGTTGAAGGCTATTGAAAAGGCCATCAATCAGTCGGATTTAGGGATTCACCCCAATAATGATGGCAAAGTGATTCGGCTGGTGTTCCCAGAATTAACAGAGGAACGCCGTGTGGCGCTGACAAAAGATGTGAAGAAAAAGAGCGAAGAAGCTAAGGTGGCAATCCGGAATATTCGCCGCGATGCCATGGACAGCTTTAAAAAAGCAGAAAAAGCCAAGGAGATCACAGAGGATGATCGAGCTTCTTTGGAAGAAGAAGTGCAGAAACTGACAGAAAAATTTGGCGCTGAAATTGATAAGAAATCAGAGGCAAAGTGCAAAGATATTCTTTCTGTATAATGTGATCTAAGGCAAATGGCGCCCCGCCGCAGCGGGGCTTTTTTTACAGTAGTTCAGGGGGCTGATCGCTGCCCCAGAAAAAGAGAGGATAAGACAAATGGATCAGATCAATCCCACAACGCCCATCAATCCCATGCCGCGGCATATTGCCATTATTATGGATGGCAATGGCCGTTGGGCAAAAAAACGGGGCCTGCCGCGTAAGGCTGGTCATAAAGCCGGGGCGGATGCATTGGAGAAACTGGCAAAGGGAGCCAATGAACTTGGCTTGGAACATCTTACGGTATACGCTTTTTCCACGGAAAACTGGAAAAGAAGCGATGAAGAAGTGGCAGGTATTATGGATTTGCTGCGCCGGTATCTCAAAGAGCATATCAAAGCCGCCAAACGAAGAAATTTTAAAGTGGATATGATTGGTGAGCGCAGCCGTCTGGCGCCGGATATCCAAGAGCAGATTGCCACCTTGGAAAACCTGACGAAGGATCGGCCGGGACTCAATTTACACATTGCTTTAAATTATGGCGGGCGGGATGAATTACTGCGGGCCATGCGGGCCATGGCCAGAGAAGTGGCAGCAGGCTCCCTGCAGCCAGAGCAAATTGATGAAGAAGTGGTAAAGCGGCATTTGGATACCAAAGATATTCCAGATCCTGAGCTGATGATTCGTACCAGTGGGGAGGAGCGAATCAGTAATTTTTTGCTATGGCAGTTAGCTTATGCTGAGTTTGATTTTTCGCCAAAGCTTTGGCCGGATTACACCATTGAGGATTTGAAGGAAGCTATTTATGCCTATCAGTACCGAGATCGGCGGTTTGGCGGGCGCAAGGAATAAGCCGGCCTTTGGGCAAAGAGGGGAGAAAAAGAGAGTTGAAGACGAGAATATTGTCGGCGGTGGTGTTGGCGCCATTGTTGATCCTTTTGCTCGTTTTGGGCGGAGGGTGGCTGAAGGCCACGGTGATGCTGCTGAGCATGGTGGGCATGTTTGAGTTTTACCGAGCGATGGACCGTCCGTTTCGACCGCTGCATCTGGTGGGATATCTCTGCGGGGTTATCTATCTGATAGGAATTGAGTGCTTTATCTATACGCCAGGGTGGTTTCCAATTTTGATCTCGGTGTTTTTGGTGGTGCTGTTAGCAGCCATGGTGGCGTTTCATCATACCGTTCACATTCGGGATATTTTGGTGACATTTTTTGGATTTTTTTATGTTTGCTTTTTGCTCAGCCATATTTATTTGG
>CAJFIN010000075.1 GCA_904381335.1 Candidatus Neoanaerotignum galli
GTAAAGGATGAAGTGGTGCTCCCTCTGCAAATCAACGGGAAAGCCAGGGGAAATATCACCATTTCTAAAGCTGCCACCAAAGAAGAAGTATTGGCGATGGCCAAAGAGACATTAGCCAGCCGTTTGGAAGACAAGACCATTGTCAAAGAAATTTATGTGCCAGGCAAGATTGTTAACTTCGTAGTAAAATAAATGGAAAACGTGGTTTGCCCACAGAGGTAAGTCGCTGAACAAGGGAACCGCCGTGACCGGTGTTGGCCGGAACGGCGGTTTTTTCGTAAAAGAAAACGAGCGAAAAGGCAAGCTTGGAATAGGGGACTACGGTTGGTTCCATTTTCATCAAAGCCTGGGTTTTGCCACAGGATAGACAGCGTTTGGTTCATACTAAACGGGATTGTGTTTTCATGTAATGATAAAAAGGAGGAAACCCTATGACCATACATTTGGAGGGCGTTTTGGTAGGAGCTGCATCCCTGCTGATAATTGGTGTTTTTCACCCCATTGTGATCTGGTGTGAATACTATTTTTCTGCCCGGGTTTGGCCATTGTTTTTGGCTGTCGGCGGGATTTGCCTTGTGGCGGCGCTTTTTACCACCGGCTATCTTTCTATCTTCTTGGGATTATTGGGTGTAGCCTGTTTATGGAGCATCCGGGAATTGCTAGAGCAAGAAGAACGAGTAAAAAAAGGATGGTTCCCCAAAAGAGAAGATAGAAAATAACGGATACGGCCGTGGGTTGCCGCCTTTACTTTGCCATGGTTTTTTGGTATGATGAAAGAAGAAAAATCAACCAAAAGAAAGGGACGGTGTGATGGATACAACGCTTTTGATCTTGGTATTACAGGCTGCCAGCGTGTTGGTGGCTACTACGTTACACGAATTTGTCCGGGCGGTAACATCTACATTGCTAGGGGACAAAAAACCGCGGCAGGATGGTCGCCTGACCTTAAACCCGGTTCGGCATTTTGAGCCCATTGGCTTTATTTTAGCCTTTTTGACTGGATGCGGATGGGGAAAACCTGTGGAAACCAGCGCTCTGTATTATAAAAATCGCAAACAAGGGATTTTGATTACGGCCATTGCGCCTTCAGTGGCGAATTTGGTGCTGGCGTTTGTCTGCGGCAGGCTCCTTCGCCATGGTTTGTTTGGCTCTTCTTATTATTTGCAGGCGTTTTTTAGCCTTATGGTGCAGCTGAATGTTTCTCTGGCAGCGTATAATCTAATGCCGGTTACACCTATGGATTGCTTAAAAGTGCTTAATGCTGTTTTGCCGGCCAATACGTATTTCTCCTACTTGCAATATGAAAAAATTGTGCAAATGATTTTTCTTCTGTTGCTGTTTTTTGGATATACTTCTATCGTATTTGGCCCTATTATCCGGCTGTTGATGGCCCTTTGTCTGTGGTAAGAGGATTTGGCCATGGAAGTGGAAGTAAAATTAGAGCAGTTTCAGGGGCCGTTTAGTTTGCTCTACCATTTGATTGAAAAAAATAAAATTGATTTGGCCGACATTCCCATTGCCCAAATTACCGATCAATACTTAGCGGTGGTACAGGAAGCCCAAAGCCGCAATTTGGATGGTATGAGTGAATTTCTGGTCATGGCGGCAACATTGCTGGAGATGAAAAGCCGACTGCTGCTACCCAAGCGGGCAAAAGAAGCGGATGAAACAGAGGAAGAAGACCCGCGGGAAGCTCTGGTGCGGAAACTGCTGGAATATAAGAAATTTCAGCAGGCGGCTCAGGCACTGCGCCACCGGGAGGCAGAGGCTGCCTTGGTCTGTTTTAAGGACGAAGATCCTGCGTTGCTTCAGATCCGCCAGCAGGAAGACCGGGGGATGGAGCAATGGCTTTCTGGCGTAACACTGGAGGATCTATACCATGCCTTTGAGGAGGTCTGTGCCCGCCAAGAAAGAAAAAGAGACCATCGCCGCAGCACCTTTCATCGCATCCAGCGGGATACTTTTACGGTAGAAGAAAAGATGGATTACCTGCGGGACTTATTGACGCTTTCAAAACAAATGACGTTTGGGGAGATCTTTTCTCATCACGCCACAAAGGAAGAAGTTGTGATCACATTTTTGGCTTTGCTGGAACTGATGAAAACAAAAGAGGCGACAGTGGGGCAGACGAGTCCCTTTGGGGAGATTGTCATCAGAAAGGGCGGCGGGACAAATGAAGCTAAATGAATTGGAAGCAGTGCTGGAAGCGATTTTGTTTCTTTCCGGAGATGCGGTCTCCCTTTCTGTATTGGCGGATGCCATCCATATGGATCGGGCTACCACCAAGGCCATGCTCCATCAGATGCAGCAGCAGTATGAGCAAGAGGGACGAGGGCTGCGTTTGGTGGAGGTAGAGGGAGCATATCAGCTGTGTACTGCTGCCAAATGTTATGAGTATCTCAAAACCATTTATCATACGGTGCGAGGGCAGGCACTAACAGAAAGCTTATTAGAAACACTGGCAATCATTGCCTATCGTCAGCCAATCACCAGAGCCCAAGTGGAGGAGATCCGCGGTGTGTCTGCGGAACATGCCATCCGGAAACTACAAGATAGGGGACTGATTGAAGAAGTGGGCAAACTGGATGCGGTTGGCCGTCCTATTTTATATGGCACTACCCAGGATTTTTTGCGCTATTTTGGCCTTTCTTCCAAAGAGGCATTGCCTCCGTTAGAAGAGGAGCCTTTCGGGGATACCTCCCCAGAATAAAGGAAAGCAGGCGTGAAGACACAAGAGGAGGCGCATTTATATGGATCTAGGGATCGTTCTATCAGCCAAGGATAATGTGGCCACAGTGATTCGGCCCATTGCCGCCGGAGAAAAAGTGACCTATCATTTCGGAGATATCCCGGGAGGGGTAGTTGCCAAAGAGGATATTCCCATTTACCATAAAATTGCGTTACGAGCGATCACCAAGGGCAGCGATGTGGTCAAATATGGCTGCCGCATTGGTGCAGCTCAATGCGATATCCAGCCGGGGGATTTGGTGCATACCCAAAACCTGGCTAGCTTTCCAGGAGAGGAGGGTTCCAAATGAAACTGATGGGTTACCGGCGGCAGGATGGTTCGGTGGGAATAAGAAACCATGTGTTGATTTTGCCGTGCTCTCTTTGTGCCAGTGAAACGGCGCGGTTTGCCGCCGGCCTTGTGCCAGGAGCGGTCTATTTGCCGAACCAAGGGGGATGCGGGTTGTCAAAAAGAGATTTGGAGATGACGCTGGAAGTATTTTCTGGCTTGGCGGCCAATCCCAATGTGTATGGCACAGTGCTGATTGGAAATCATTGTGAGACCGTGCAGGCGGAGCTTCTGGCTGAACGCATCCGCCAAAAAACGGATAAGCCACTTGAGATGGTGATAATCCGAGCTGCCGGCGGCGCCATTCGGGCGGCAGAACAGGCGGCGCGTCTTGCTAGCCAAATGGTGCGGGACGCAGGACAGGTGGAAAAGACACCGTTTGCGCTATCGGAATTGATCTTGGCAACGGAATGTGGCGGCAGTGACCCCACCAGCGGTTTGGCAGCAAATCCTGTCTTAGGCCATGTCAGCGACAGAGTGGTGGAGGCTGGGGGCACCGTGATCCTCAGTGAAACATCGGAATTGGTGGGCACAGAATCCATCTTGGCGCCTCGCTGTAAGGATGAGGCGACTGCCCAAAAACTGCTGGCGATTATCCAAGATAATGAGGCACATTTTCGCCGGGCGGGGGACGATCTGCGCTCCGGCAATCCCGCCCCAGGCAATATAAAAGGCGGTATTACCACCATTGAGGAGAAATCCCTGGGCTGTATCCATAAGGCGGGCACCAGTACTATTCAAGCCGTGTATGGCTATGGAGAACAGGTGCGGGAAAAGGGGTTAGTGGTGATGGATACCCCAGGGCAGGATATTGCCTCTGTGGTGGCCATGGCTGCTGGCGGTGCACAGATTGTTCTGTTTACCACAGGCTGTGGCACCCCTACGGGCAACGCCTTAGTGCCGGTGCTTAAACTGACGGCAAATGCAGAAACGGCGCGCCTTATGGCAGATCATATTGATTTTGACGCCAGCGCCGTTATCACCGATGGAAAGCCCATCTCTGCGGTGGGAGAGGAATTGTTTGAACAAATGCTGCATGTGGTCTGCGGGAAACAGACGAAGGCAGAAAGCTTAGGCTTTTGTGAGATGAGCTTGGCGCGAATGTGTAACTTCACATAATGGTTGAAATTTTTATCATCAATCACCATGGCCCTCTGGTATCTATGCCGGAGGGTTTTTTATATGGACAAAACGAATCAGCAGATGGACGAATGAGATCAGGGGGCCGCTGTTTGCATCCCCTTTTTTGTTTTGCCTTTGTTTCATGTCCGCTTAGCGAAACTCCTGGCGGCTTAACCGCTAAAATGATGCGGGGAGTGCAGGAAAAGACGGATACGGGCGCATCAAGGAGAGCAAGAAGAAAAAACCTACGAAAAGGAAACGAAAAGAAAGAGGATGACAGGTTCTTATGGCGCTGCGGCGCCACTAGAAGTTAGGAAAAGAAAAAAGAGATGGCGGATAGGCAAAGTTTGAGGAGATAAGGATGGAACTTTTCGCCAGAAGAAGCAAAAGAAGCGATGCAGACCATGATTTTTTGTATCTGGCAAGACAGAAAGTGTTTTGCTTTTGGACTTGAGAGAGGATTTGAGAGAGTCGTCTTGGAGCCGAGGCGCTACCAGAGGGCCAGCAAAGGGAGGAAAAGGGGAGTTCGGTTTCCTGAAGGAAAGGAGAGGAAGCAGGATGGATAGGGAGGAATAATTGGATCAAGTGTCACTGCGCTGCAACAAAAGGAGGGGTTTGGCAGGTCTATCCCATGCAAGTGATAGCGTCAAGAAGGGAGGAATTTGGATTTGGTTGACCGCCATAGCCGCAGAGGAGGAGAATGGGCTAGCTGTGACACCTTCCGTTGAGCTTAGGGGCGTCATGGGAGAAATGGTCTTTTGGATCTGGGAATAAGAGAATTTCTATCTGGCATAGGGGCATTTTTGAGATAAAAATAGCCCTCCGGACAAACATCCGGAGGGCCTTGGTTGACCTTCTTTATCCTACCCACCCGGTATGGGGAATCATATTGCCGGATGGGTCAGAATACTCTGCTTTCCACGGCGATAGCCGCAGAAAGGGGAGGGGATCCGTTCTTCTTATGGTTTATTGTGCCTCACTGGCGTCTTCTGCTGCAGGCGCTTCTTCGGCAGTGGTCTGTTCCGCATCAATGGCCATGGGGAACTCCGTCTGCAAGAAGGTATCTACCATCACAGCAATTTCAGCTCTGGTGGCGGTACTAGCAGGGTCTAATGTGCCATTATCGCGGCCATTCATAATGCCGCAGCCAACGGCCCACTGCACATAGGGAAGTGCCCAGCTGGATACGTCTGCTGCATCGGTGAAGGCGTCCAGAGAAGCCGTATCGGACAGGTCATAGCCTTTGTAAGCAGCATATTGATACAAGATGGTTGCCATTTGTTCCCGAGTGATGGGGTCGTTGGGACCGAAAGTACCATCGCCATAGCCGGAAACAATGCCTTCGCTGGCAGCCCAGTTAACCGCATCAGCGTACCACTGGCCGTCTGCCACATCCGTGAAGGCAGCTTCGCCATTGCCTTGTGCCCCTTCCATGTTGTAAAGGATCTGGGCGATCATTGCCCGGGTCAGGTTGAGGAAAGGCTCAAAGGTGGTTTCTGATGTGCCGTTCATATAGCCCTGTTCTACCATGCTGCTTACGGCATCGTAGTACCAGGCGTCTTCATCCACATCCGTGAAAGCAGCCATAGGATCTTCTACTTCTTCCACCGGAGCTTCGATGAAGATAGCGGAGATATTCACATCCCGGCCAGGCATGGTGAAGGTGAAGGTGCCATCTTCGTTGTCGGTGACTTCTACCACTTCGTTGTTGCTGGTGGTTACGGAGATGGTTTCAACAGCGTAGCCTTCATCCGGGGTAACCGTGATGGTTACTTCTTCCCCTCTTCTAACTTCATCATCAGAAAGGGTCAGTGTGCCATGAGCTGCTTCTGCCACAGAAACAGTGTATCTGGTGTAGGAGCTGCTGCCGCTGCCGCCGCCGGACAAATCCGGAGAGGATTCATCATCGGAAGAGGAGCGTTTGCGCCACTGAGCCGTGAAGGTGGTGTTATCGGAAATAGTAACTTCTTCACCGGCAGGCTTCGTTTCGTCACTGCCTTCTTGTTTCCAGCCTAAGAAGCGATAGCCGGAGCGGCTGGCCTCGGGCAGGGTAAAGGTAGTAGAAACATTCTGGGTGTTGATTTTAATTTCTTTTGTGTTGCTGGAAGTGTAGATCAGCGTAATGGTTTTGGTAGATTCTTCCATGCTACTAGGCACGATGGACTCTACTTGGCCAGTGGTGCCGGCAGCTGCCAGCGCATCATCTACATCTGTGTAATAGCTGTAAGTGCCGTCAGC
>CAJFIN010000076.1 GCA_904381335.1 Candidatus Neoanaerotignum galli
AAGGCATGGAAAAACCATGCCTTTTTTCTATATTATTTGATAGAAACAAAGTATTATTCTATATATTGACACAGTGTCAAAGCAGAGCGTATACTATGGTTATTGACACAGTGTCAAAAAGGAGGGATAGTCATGGATGACAACACCGGGCAAAGAATCCGGCAGCATCGCTCTGTGCGGCAGGAAGAAATTATAGCAGCAGCAGCCCGGCTATATGAGGAAAAAAATTTTAAAGATATTACCATCTCTCAAATTGGAGAAGCGACATCGTTTACCCGTACTTCCATTTATCATTATTTTCAGACCAAAGAAGAGATTTTCTTAGCGCTGTTTGCCAAAGAATACGATTTGTGGCGGGACGATTTGATCTCTTTGGCCCAGCGACAGAGGAAAGAGCAGGATTTTGCAGCAGCACTTGCAACTACCTTGGCTCGGCGGCCACGGCTTTTAAAACTTCTTTCTATGAATCTATATGATATGGAGGAGCATAGCCGGATAGAAAAACTGGTAGAACTGAAAAAGGCGTATGGCAGATCTGTGCAGGCGTTGGAACAGTGTTTGCGCCGCCACCGGCCGGATTTACCAGAGAAAGAACGGCGGGGGTTTTTAACCGTGTTCTTCCCGTTTATGTATGGGCTTTATCCCTATACTGTCTTGACAAAAAAACAGATCGAAGCTATGGCTCAAGCGGGAATAGAGCCCCAAGGGTATTCGATTGAAGCCTTAGCCAGAGAGGGCATCTGCCGGCTTTTGCCGGAGTCGAAATCAGTGAAATAAAATGGAGGTTATGATGAGAAAAACAATCTATATTTTATTGGCGATGGTGCTGGCATTTACTTTAACAGCATGCAGCAGCCAGGAAGAAACTTCGTTAGAAACATCATCGGTTGTGTCATCTACTGCAGATACGCAAGCAGTAGATGGGCAGGAAACGGCGGATTCGCAGCAGGAGATGGAGCCAGAGGCGCCTGCCGAAGAGATGATCTCGGAGGAAGAAACAGCAAATCCAGAAACAAATACCTTAGTCGTATATTTTTCCGCCACAGGAAATACCCGCACAGTAGCAGAGCTTCTGGCAGAGCAAGTGGGCGCAGATCTATTTGAGATTGTGCCAGAGGAACCATATACTGAGGCAGATCTGGATTATACCACCGATGACTGCCGGGCGAATGTGGAGCAAAACGACCCGGATGCCCGTCCTGCCATGGCAAATGCAGTGGAAAATATCGATCCATATGATGTGATTTATGTGGGTTTTCCCATTTGGTGGGGCACGATGCCAAAGATTTTGAATACATTTTTTGATGAAACCGATTTGGCAGGAAAGACCATTGCTCCTTTCTGCACCAGCGGCGGCAGTGGTATTTCGGCAGCAGTGGATGAAATAACGGCACTAGAAAGTGATGCCGAAGTGACAGAGGGGCTGCGGACCAGCACCCAGACAGCAGAGGAAGATCTGGCGGCATGGCTGACGGAAATTGGCCTGGCACCAACAGAGGAAGCAGCATAAAAACCATCAGTATAACAATGGTGTTATTGATATTGTTAAAATAGGATGAAAAATTAGATTTGTTTTAGGAGGATTTTTGTATGCAGTATTTAAACAAAGAAGCTTTTGATCAAGCCAATCATTTTGGGTTGGGCCAGCCTAATGACACCTATGCCCAGTATTTCACTGGACAATCTTATTTAAACCCCTTGACAAATGCTCAGGAAAGTTCTATTTTTATGGCAAATGTTACGTTTGAACCTGGCTGCCGGAATAATTGGCATATTCATCATGCCAAAAGCGGCGGTGGACAGATTCTCATTTGTACTGCCGGAAACGGTTGGTATCAGGAAGAGGGAAAAGAGGCGGTGAGTCTATCCGAGGGGTCTGTTATCGTCATTTCGCCAGAGGTAAAACATTGGCATGGCGCCAAGGCTGATAGTTGGTTCTCCCATATTGCGGTGGAAGTGCCCGGAGAAGAGACCAGTAACGAATGGCTGGAACCGGTGGATGAAGAAACTTACAGCAAGTTACAATAAAAGGAGAACAATGACAAGGAGGCATCCATCATGGAATATACGATGTTGGGCACATCGGATCTGAGGGTATCTCGAATTTGTATGGGCTGTATGGGCTTTGGCGACCATCAAAATGGTCAGCACAGTTGGACAGTGGGAGAAGAGACGACCCGCCAGATTATCCAGCAGGCGCTGACGCAGGGAATTAACTTTTTTGATACTGCCATTGGGTATCAAAATGGCACCAGTGAAATGTACCTAGGCCGGGCGTTAAAGGATTTTGCTCAAAGAGATGATGTGGTTGTGGCTACCAAGTTTTTACCTCGTACCGATCAGGAAATTGAAGAGGGCATCTCTGGTCAAGAGCATATCCGCCGGAGTTTGGAGACCAGTTTGAGCCATTTGGGTATGGATTATGTGGATTTATATATCTACCATATGTGGGATTACCGTACGCCGTTAGCGGATATCCTTGATGGTTTGGGCCAAATGGTGAAGGAAGGAAAGGCCAGATATATCGGTATTTCTAACTGTTTTGCCTATCAACTGGCCAAGGCCAATGCACTGGCAGAAAAAATGGGGGTACCCAAATTTGTCAGTGTGCAGGGCCATTATAACTTGATCTTCCGAGAAGAGGAACGGGAGATGGCAAAACTTTGTGCCGAAGATCGCATTGCCATGACGCCTTATAGTGCACTGGCGGGCGGCAGATTGTCAAAGTATCCAGGTGAAACCTCTCAGCGACTGAAAGAAGATAGTTATGCAAAATTGAAATATGATGGCACCGCTGCGGAGGATCAGAAGATCATTGACAGAGTGGCAGAAATTGCCGACCGGCGGGGTGTGACCATGACAGAAGTATCATTGGCATGGTTACTAAATAAAGTGACGGCGCCAGTGGTGGGCATGACTAAACAAAGCCAGATTACGGGTGCGGTCAGTGCAGTGGACTTAAAACTGACAGAGGAAGAAATGGCGTATTTGCAGGAGCCTTATGTGCCCCATGCCCTGGTGGGCGTTATGGCTCAGAATACCCCCAATGCTGTGGCAAAAGAACAAGTTTGGGTGACAAGCGCCCAAACGGGACAAAAAAAGGAGGGGTAAATGATGTTTGAACAAAATCTTGACCCGGAATATATGGAACGGGCGATGGCCTTTGCCTTTCAGGAAGTGCCTGGAGACCCGGAAATGGGTCTGCCGCCAAAAACACGGTATTTAGTTATTTTGGCTTCTTTACTGGGAGAAGGTGCAGTGGATCTCTTTCGGGAGCTGCTGCCTCGGGCTTTGGATGAAGGCGTTACTTCTGTAGAAGTAAAAGAAGTAGTTTATCAGGCGACAGATTATATTGGCTTAGGTCGTGTGTGGCCTTTTTTGAAAGCCACCAATGAGGTGTTTGCCGCCCGAGGCATTTATCTGCCCCTGGAAGATCAGTCAACGACCACCAAGGAGGATCGCCTAGAAAAGGGTGTGCAGGCCCAGGTGGATATTTTTGGCGAAGGCATGCGGCAGGCATGGAAAAATGGCACAATCAACCGCTGGCTGGCAGATAATTGCTTTGGCGATTATTATACGCGAAAGGGACTAACACTGGCGCAGAGAGAAATGATTACGTTTTGTTATCTAATGGCGCAAGGCGGATGTGAAGCACAACTGATCGCTCATGCCAAGGGCAACATGAATCTGGGCAACAATAAAGACTTTTTGATGCAAGTGGTTTGTCAGTGCCTGCCATATATTGGTTATCCACGTAGTTTGAATGCCGTTTCCTGTATCCAAAAAGCAGCAGAGTGAACCAAGACAGAAAGGAGAATGCAATATGAAAACGTTAGTTGCTTATTTTTCTGCTTCAGGCCAAACGAAAGTGTTGGCGAAAACGGTTGCAGAGGTAACCGGCGGAGATCTGTATGAGATTACGCCAGCAGTACCTTATACAAAGGCAGATTTGAATTGGAACGATAAATCCAGCCGTACCACAAAGGAAATGAATGACCCTGCCTGCCGTCCGGCGATTGGCGGTAGCCCTGTAGATGTGAGCGGATATGATGTGATTTTTTTGGGATTTCCCATTTGGTGGTATCAAGCGCCGCGGATCATTGAAACATTTTTGCAGGACAATGATCTGACGGGGAAGAAGGTAGTGCCATTTGTTACTAGCGGAGGCAGTGGCCTTGGAGATACGATCAATATTTTACAGAAAGAAACAAAGGCAGAGATTTTGCCAGGCAAGCGCATGAGCAGCCGCGAAAGCAAAGCTTCTGTGGAAACATGGGTGAAGGGGTTAGCACTGTAACGCAAAAAGCCAGACCAAAAAAGGTCTGGCTTTTTTTGCTATGGGAAGGTTTGATTTGGTCATAGGGAAAGCACAAATGGAATAAAGGAACCCTTACTTGGCTGCTGTCTTTTTCAATGGGGAGGCAGGATCTTTAAAAAGATCGGTTTAATCGGAAGATACCGAAGAACCCCAGGGCAAAAGGGAAACTTGAACAAAATACTGGTATTGTGGAGCGTGTTGATCCAGGAAAAATGGGGTCGTTATTACTACCTGTTTGAGAGAAAAAGAAAGGGGAGGAAAGAAAAGGAAGAAAGGGAAGAAAAGCGTTGCGTAAAATATGTTTTCCTAGAGCAGTTTAGATAAAAATAGCCAGCGCTTTTGAAGCGCCGGCTCATAGAACCAAGATGTGCCCTTTGGCAAAAGATCTATAGAATAGGGTAAAACAGGTTATTTTGCTAAAAAGGCTTTCAGTTCTTCTTTTCTGGCGGCAAAATCGGCTAGCCCTTCAGCATAGAGGGCGCGTTCTGTCTCTTCCTTCATAGAATAGGTGCCCACATGAATATTGCCGCTGGGGGCAAAAAGAAAGATCTTGCCTTCTTGTTCCAAACGAAGAATTTCTTGAAAAAGATCATTATACGCTGTATGGCGATGGTCAATGATATCAACGATTTTTGGATAGTTTCGGCAAATGGTAGCATATAAAAACCGCATGCCTTGCGGATGGCGCACATAGGAGCGAGGCTTTGACAGAATGACCACTAATTTGGTACACCCCTGTGCAAAAGCCCGATGGATTGGAATAGAATCGCTGATGCCGCCATCAAAATAGGGTATGCCGTTAATTTCTATCGGCCGGCAGGCCACCGGAATGGCACAAGAAGCCATGATTTCCAGATAATGATCTTGCTGCATTTTTTCTTTCGGAAAATATTCCGGCTGACCGGTAAGAGAGTTGGTGGCTACCACTTCGTACTGGGTGGGGTTTTTCATCAGGGCGGGAAAGTCCAGTGGGTCTTTGCCACCAGAATTAGTGAGGGTGCCATAAATATAGGGCAGGCCAAAAATAAAGCCAGTCTTTAAAAAACTAATGAGACCGAAATAGTCGGCGCTATGGATATGTTCGGCATAAAAGCGCAGGTTTCTGCCCCGTTGGCCTGCCAGGTAAGAAGCGGTATTTCCAGCACCGCCTGAGACGCCAATACAATAGTCAAAGGAGATTTGTTCGTCTAAAAAAGCGTCCAATATTCCGGCGCTATACACACATTTCATCCCTCCGCCTTCTACCACAAGGCCGGTTTTGCTGGTTTGTTCCATGGTATTACTCCTTCTTTTTCGTCTGTTTTTCGTTTGTTTTGCTAAGGGATATCATACTATAACCCCTGGAAAAAATCGATAGTAAAAGCAGCAGATTTTGTTTGATGTTTTTGGCGCTGCTTATTCAGCCAAAGGCAAAACAGTATAGGGATGACCTTCGGTTTGTATACAGCGGTCCGCTAACCCTTCAGTGACAAAAATATCGCCTTCTTCAGTGATAAAAACGGCATCAAATAACTCGTTATGTTGCCGCCAAAAATCAGTGCCTTTTTCTAAGCCCATGATAAAAAGGGCAGTGGATAGACCATCGGCAGTGGTGCCGTCTTTACAGACAATGGTGACAGAAGAAAGACCGCTTTCTGCCGGTGCACCTGTGGCTGGATCAATGATATGATGGTAACGAACGCCGTCCTGCTCAAAATAGCGCTGATAACTGCCGGAGGTGACGGCTGCTTCATCTTCAAGCTGAAGGATGATCGCATACTCATCCGACTGATCCATATATTGCACAGCCACTTGCCAAGCACTGCCATCTGGTTTAGTGCCCAGAGTTTGGACATTGCCGCCTAAAGAGATAATTGCATGGGAGATACCTGTCTGACGAAATAGCTCGATTACCCGCTGAGAGGTATAGCCTTTGGCTATGCCGCCAAAGTCGATAGCCATGCCCTTTGACATGGTGGCTTGCTGACCAGTCAGGGTGATTTGGCTGGGATCGCATAGTGGTAGAAGGACTGCAATTTCTTCTTTTGAAGGCACGCGGTAAGAGCCAGTGGTAAAGCCCCAGGCTTTAACAATAGGATAGATGGCACAGTCAAAGGCGCCGCCGGTTT
>CAJFIN010000077.1 GCA_904381335.1 Candidatus Neoanaerotignum galli
AAAAATATAAATATGATATTACCAGTAAATGGTACTGTTACTTCTATTTATGGTGCAAGAGATGAAGTGTTTGAAAATGTTGGGTATCATACTGGAATAGACGTAGCAAATATATTAAATACTGAAATTAAAAGTGCTACTGATGGTACAGTTGTGTCTGTACAACAAATGGATAAATATTATGGAAATAATATTGAAACACCTCTTCCCTCGTTTGCACTAGCCCAATCTTTTTTAATGCTTCATAATAATATTCTTTTAACGCTTCGTTTAAAGAAGGATAGGCCACGCCAGGACGAATCATAGATAAGATCAACGCCTGTCCGCCTAACACAATATCATATACCTGTCTTTGGCGCGGCGTAAACTTCCCATTGACAGGAAACGTGCGGGTAATGTCACCATTATAATATCCCACCTGGGCGCCAGCATCCACCAACACCAGATCCCCATCTTGGGCACATCCATCATTTTGGCTATAATGGAGCACCGTCCCATTTTGTCCTGCAGCTACGATGGTGGTAAATGCCTTATCTTTTACCCCACGTTTTCTCAATACAAAATCATAATAGGCCTCCAATTCGTACTCCATCATACCCGGCTTCGCATTTTTCATCATCTCTGTGATGGCTTCCGCTGTGATGGCCATCGCCTGTTTCATTTTTTCCAGTTCCTGGGGCTGTTTGGTGGTGCGAAGCTGAGCAAACATTGGCGCAGCATCTTCTACTGTAAACTCGGCAAACCCCAACGATATAGCCCAGTCCGGCAGATCCACTCGGCTTTGATCCAACCATAGCCGGCCAGCTGTCAGGCCCTGACGGTCCTGTTCCCAATCAGAAAGAAAGGCCACATCCGTAATGCCAGAAAGAGCAGTGGCTTCTTGTGGCGTCAAATTGGCGCCCACCCATCTGGCTTGCTGCCCGTTATCCGGCGGAATATAAAGCCGTGTGCGGCTTCCCTCAGCCGTCTTTTCCAGCAGCAAAATCATATGCTGACGGTCAATGCCGGTGAGATAATAAAAATTTCGATCCGGCGTAAATGGATAATCCTCATCTCCTCGTTTATTGGGCGCCTTGCCGGCAAACAGCAGCAGTACATCCCCCTGCTGCATCCGGCCAAGCACTGCTTTTCGATTCCCTTCAAAAAAAGATGCGTCCATCTCATCGTCTCCTTTCTGGTGGTTCTGTTTTGATTATATCACACTCTGGGGAAAAATCTATTGAAATCAGACGCAAAAACCGGTATATTGAAAAGGTGACCAAAAAGGAGGAACCCTATGTATCAATTGCTTAAACAATGCGGCCGGGCCAAACGCGGCCGTTTTACCACCGTACACGGCGTCATCGAAACCCCTGTATTTATGAACGTAGGCACTTCTGCCGCCATTAAAGGTGCTGTGTCCACTGCAGACCTGGAAAAGGTAAAATGTCAGGTGGAGCTTTCCAACACCTATCATCTTCATGTCCGTCCAGGTGATCAGATCATCAAAGCCTTGGGTGGCCTACATAAATTTATGGTTTGGGATAAACCTATCCTTACTGACTCCGGTGGATTTCAAGTATTTTCTTTGGCCTCTTTGCGAAAAATCAAAGAAGAGGGGGTGTATTTTTCCTCCCATGTGGATGGGCGAAAAATTTTTATGGGCCCCGAAGAAAGTATGCAAATCCAATCCAATTTAGGCTCTACCATCGCCATGGCTTTTGATGAATGTCCCTCCGCCGTGGCAGAACGCAGTTATGTGGAACAAAGCGTGGCTAGAACCACACGGTGGCTATATCGCTGCAAAGCGGAAATGGCCCGTTTAAACCAGCTGGAGGATACCATCAATCCCCACCAAATGCTCTTTGGCATCAATCAGGGGGCCATTTTCCCGGATATCCGGATCGAACATGCCAAACGCATCTCTGAACTGGACTTGGACGGCTATGCCATTGGCGGCCTTGCCGTAGGAGAAACCCACGAAGAAATGTACCATATATTAGAAGAAGTCGTGCCTTACTTGCCATTGGAAAAGCCCACCTATCTCATGGGTGTTGGCACACCTGAAAACATTTTAGAAGCCGTGGAGCGGGGTGTGGACTTTTTTGATTGTGTGTTGCCGGCCCGTAATGGCCGCCATGCCCATGTCTATACCAATTTTGGCAAGATCAATCTTTTAAATGCCAAGTTTGAATTGGATGATTCTCCCATTGACCCCACCTGCTCCTGCCCTGTGTGCCAGCGATATTCCAAAGCTTATGTGCGGCATCTTTTTAAAGCCCGGGAAATGCTGGCCATGCGGTTTTGCGTGCTGCATAACCTCTATTTCTTTAACACCTTGATGGAGGAAATCCGTCAAGCGTTGGATGAGGATCGCTTCCCTCAATATAAAAAAGAAAAGCTGGAAGGCTTTACCCGCGGCCAGGAAGGAAAGATGCCCCCTGGAAAAAAGGGACGCCGCGGCCGCTTGACTTCCCTGTAAAAGTTTGCTACACTGTGTTATGTTGATTGGTTTGTCATCCTTTATTGTTACGTAAAGGAAATACTTACAAAAAGGAGAGAATGGAACATGAATTTCGCACTGCTCACCAACACCGTTGTCAATGGTGCTGCTGAAGCTGCTGCCAGCAGCGATACAGCCGCAGCCGCCTCCAATGGCATCAGCCCTGTTTTAATGATCGTTGTCTATTGTATTGTTATCTTCGGTATCATCTATCTGTTTTCTATCCGCCCTCAGAAGAAAAAACAGGCCGTTTTGGATAAGATGAGAAAAGAATTGCAGCCTGGAGATCCCGTATTGCTGGTTAACGGAATGTTCGGCCGTATTGTTGACATCACTGCCGAATGTTACATCATTGAATTTGGCACCAACAAAGGCGTGCGTATTCCTGTCCTGAAACAGGAAGTTTATGCAAAGCAAGAGCCAAACCTCACCAATAAGGCTGTTGAAACTCCTGAGCCGGAAAAGAAAGGTCTTTTCGGCGCCAAAAAAACGGATGACACCCAGGAAGAAACAAAATAAATTCATCCCCTCAAAACTTAGAGCCGTCCCTTAGGGCGGCTCTTTTTTTCCATATTCCCTTTTCCCTCTCTGCTGGAAAAAGGCAGTATTAAAGCCTTCCTCCAGCCCCTTGCGCAAATTTGATATGCAAAAACAAAAAGGATGGTCCATTCCATCCTTTTCGTCCTTACATGCTCATAATTGCATCCATCCGTTCTTGGCAAGCGGAAAACATATTTGACCCAGCAAATTCATTTAACACCCTGCCATAATATTCTCTGGCTTGAGCATAATCCCCCTTTTGCTCCATAATCTGCCCCAAATCATACAAAAGCTCATCCATATACTCCGTCTGCAATATTGTATCGCCCTCTGTGGCAAAGGCAAGTGCCTGTTCTAAGTTCGTCTGGGCCTCATCCACATCTCCGGCAAAAAACTGTTCACTGCCAGTCTGATAATACTGCTGGGCGGCAGCAGGATACGTTTGGGATTTTAAATCAGCAATGGCCGTTTGCTCCTCCTGGGTAAATAAGGAAGTATCCAGCTGTATCAGCAACTCTGCTGCCTCCACCGACTGGCCACCAACAGCATAAGCCTGTGCCAACTGAAAACTATTTTCCTGCTGACGGTTTTGTTCTTGCTGGCGGTATTTTTCATTTTCCTGCCGCAGGGTATCATTTTCCTGCTCTAGCTGCTGGTATTGCAGGGCAAAACGAGAGGTGCCATTTTCATTTTCCTCTGTAAGATCGGCCACTTGTTTTTGCAGCTGTGTGATCTCATTTTCTGCTGTCTCCTGCATTGAAGGCAACACCAAAAAAAACACCAGCACTGCGGCAGCCGCCGCCCCCAGGAAAAACGTCAGTAGTTCTGGTCGGATGATCCTGGACAAACTTGTCCGGCTGCGCGCCGTTTCATCATAGCCCGTTTTACTGCCCCGCCGGCTCTTTTCACTGCCTTTGGGCGTTAGCATCGCCAGATACTCCAGCGCCATCTGGTTGCCTTTATCCACTCGCAATGCTTTATGAATTTCCTGTCTTGCTTTGTAACGCTCTTTTTTTGAAAGATAATACGCCGCCAAAAGATTATGCCCCATAACGAAGTTTGGGCTATAATCCAACGCCTTTTTTAGCTGGATCACCGCTAAATCCTCTGATCCATTGGCAAATAAGTCCAGGGCGTGGTTATACATCACCACTGCATCATCCTGTTTTTCCAGCGTACGGGCGTTTTTTTGTAAAGAAGAGATATAGCCTGCAGCAGGGTTATTTTCCGTTTGCAGGGAAGAACTGATAATCCATTGCTCCAGTGCATTTCCAGGCATCCCCACCAGATAATAGGCAATCCCCAAAAGATTTCTGGCCACCACATTGCGCTTATCAAAGGCAATGCAGCGGTTTAGGGCCTCTATGGCCGCCGAATAATCTCCCTCTCGGGCAGCGCTCACCCCTAGGTTATATTGGCGCAAAGAAGCGCTGCGGGCCATTTGCATCAGTTTGACATCACTGCCACAAAAGGGACAAATGGCGCCATCGCGAAATTCTCCGCCGCAATTTTGACAAACCATTTTCTTCACTCCTATCGATCCGAGCGGCGGTGTTCCGTCTGCTTGGTCTTGCAAAGATAGGCTAACATATCCATGATATCCTTCATATCTGAGGCATGAATCGTATCCTCCAGTTCATCCACTTCAAGGATCTTGCCATATTTTTTGATTTCTTCTTTAAAATTAATCATCTTATCGCCCACTTTCTTCTTCTAGGCTCTCTAAAGCACCAATGAGATATAGGCTGCCCGCGCAGCAGAGTACGCCGTCTTTTGGCGTTATCTGCTGGGCCAAGGCATACGCTTTGGGAATATCTTTTTCAAAATAGACCCGGATGGGATATTTTGCTGTCACTTTTCCCAACGTTTCTAACTGCCATTTCCGCTCACTTTGCGGCTCTGTCAATACCATCTGCTGGGCAAGCGGCGCCACCGTGTCAAGCATGCGTTCATACTCTTTATCCCCTAAAATGCCCACCAGCAGCGTTAATGGCCGGCCCCCATAGCTTTGTCGCAAGCTCTGAGAGAGGGCCTGGATACCATCCAGGTTGTGCGCCCCATCCAAAATCACCAGTGGCTCTTGCCGCACCACTTCCATACGGCCAGGCCAGCGCGTATGCGCCAAGGCATGGCGGATCACCGTTTCTTCAAAATCCATCCCATGCTCTCTATGTAACGCATATAACGCCAACAATGCTGTAGCGGCATTTTGCATTTGATACCGCCCCCGCAAAGACAGAGAGAGTCTTTGATATGCCAGATACTCATTTTTTATCTCCATCAAAAAACCGGCTTCTGTTTCCTCCACAAAGCGGCATTCTTCTTGTCGGGCATAGTAAAAGGGACAACCTTTTTCCTGTGCCGCCTGAAACACCACTTGACGCACAGCCTCATGCTGCGTTGCTACCACCACAGGGCAGCCTGGTTTTAAAATACCGGCCTTTTCTCTGGCAATCTGTTCCACAGTATCGCCCAAATATTCCATATGGTCCAAGCTGATGGAAGTGATCACCGACAATACGGGATGAGAAATAATATTTGTGGCGTCAAACCGACCGCCCAACCCCACTTCCAGCACCAAAAAGTCCACGTTTTGCTGTGCAAAATAGTAAAAGGCTGCCGCTGTGGTAACTTCAAATACCGTAGGTTCTTCCCCTTTTTTTTCCCGCAGGGCTTCTCCTGCCTCTTTTACCCTTTGGATCAAAGCGCAAAAAGCTTCCTTCTCAATGGGCGTCCGATTGATTTGATACCGTTCCTCATAACGGATCAGATGAGGCGAAGTATAAAGCCCTACCCGCCAGCCGCTTTCCTGAAGCACCTGGGCAATCATCGCACAAGTGGAACCCTTTCCATTGGTGCCAGCCACATGAATCACCCGAAGCTTTTCTTCCGGGTGGCCCAACTGGGCCATTAGCGCCTGCATCCGTTCCAAACCCAATTTCGTACCAGACTGGCCAATGCGCCCCAAATAGCCTAAGGCTTCTTCATAGGTCATGCCTTTGCCTCCTCTTTTTCTTCTCTCTTTACAACATCGGTTTCCTGTGGGTTACTTCCCAGATACCGGGCTACAAAAGCATCCTCATCTAGTATTGGCACACCCAGCTCCTTTGCCTTTTGATTCTTGCCCGTTGTCGAGGAGAGGTCGTTATTGATTAAGCAGGTCGTTTTTTTCGTCACACTGCCAGTCACCTTCCCGCCCCGCCGCTCAATGATCTCTTGTAAAGCCGCCCGGTTGGGAAA
>CAJFIN010000078.1 GCA_904381335.1 Candidatus Neoanaerotignum galli
TACGGTTTTGTGTAGAAAAAGCCATTGTAGGGGCAGAAGAAGTACAGCTGTTTTTTTCTTTTGTTCAGCCAGCAGTCCAGTGACGGTTATCCCGACTGGGATAACCGGCATAGGGCCATATTGACAGCAACAGACCGGCCCGGTAAAATAAAAGCAGCAAGAAGAAAGGATTTTTCACATGGAATTAGAAAAAATTGTCACACCTTTATTACATTGGTTTGGTGAAAACGCCCGGCTTTTACCCTGGCGGGATGAGCCTACGGCATACCGGGTTTGGGTATCGGAGATTATGCTTCAACAGACACGGGTGGAGACGGTAAAACCATATTTTGAACGGTTTTTAACAGCGCTGCCTGATGTGAAGGCTTTAGCAGAGGTGCCGCAGGACATATTGCTCAAGCTGTGGGAGGGCTTAGGGTATTATAACCGGGTACGTAATATGCAAAAATGTGCCCAAGAGGTAATGGCACGTTATGATGGACGGTTTCCAGCCGATTATCAGGCGCTTTTGTCTTTGCCAGGCATAGGCCCTTACACGGCGGGAGCAGTGGCATCGATTGCTTTTGGGCTGCCGGTGCCGGCAGTGGATGGAAATGTGCTGCGGGTGATTACCCGCTTAACGGCCAATGGGGCGGATATTACGAAAGAAGCGGTAAAAAAGGAGATTACCTCTCAAGTGGCGGCAATTTTACCGCATCCCATGACAGGGGCGTTTAATCAATCCTTGATGGAGCTTGGCGCCATTATTTGTTTACCCAATGGGACGCCATTGTGCAGCCAATGCCCATTGGAGATGCTATGTGAAGCAAGGCGGCAGGGCAATATGCTGCATTATCCCGTCAAAGGGGCAAAAAAACCCCGGCGTCAAGAGGAACGGATGGTATTTTTGTTGTTTTGCGGAGATCAAGTTGCCCTGTGCAAGCGGCCTGATAAGGGATTGTTGGCGGGGCTTTGGGAGTTTCCGCAACAGGAGGGGACGGATGTGGCAGAGGCACTGACATCGCTTGGGTATGAAGGAACAACGGTCTATCGGCTGCCCCAGGCCAAGCATATTTTTACCCATATCGAATGGCATATGACAGGGTATGGGGGAATCGTACCCCATAAGCTGCCAAGCTTCACTTGGGTAAGCGCACAGCAACTACAAAAGGAATATCCGTTGCCATCTGCCTTTCGTGTTTACCGGCAGGAGGCACTGCGGCAATTAGAAGGCATAGCTTTTTTGGGCCGTGCATAAAATGACAAAAAAAGAAAGAAGGCATCCGGATGCAAAACAGACGGGAAGTATCCCATCAAGAGCAGCCATCTTGTGCCCCAAAAGCAAAAGGAGGAAGAAAGAAAAAGGCTTCCTTCTTTTTTTTGTCTGAAGGCGAGAGCTTTCAGGAAAAAAGGCAGGCCTTTATTCACCGGGAGGAAGAACGCTATGGCCAATAAGATTTGGCACGTTGGACTATATGCCCGGCTTTCAAAGGAAGATGGGCGGGCACAAAGCCTAAGTATAGAGCATCAGTTGCTGCGGATGAGAGTATTTTTAGCAGGTCAGGGAGATTTAGAGGAAGCAGGGGTGTATGTGGACGATGGCGCCAGCGGTATGCGGATGGATCGGCCTGGTTTTTTACAGCTGCTGCAGGATGTGGAAGAGGGAAAGATTGATTGTGTGATGGTGAAAGACCCATCCCGGCTATCCAGGAATTATTTAGAGGCAGGAAGATTGTTAGAGGAATGGTTTGTGGAGCGGAGGGTACGTGTCATTTCTCTGGAACTCCCGTTTTTTGATACTTGCCATGAGAAGGTAGGCGTGCTGCTGCCGCTGCAAAATGTGCTTAATGATGATTTTTGCCGACAAACTTCGGCGAAAATTCGTGCTGTTTTGAAGGCAAAGAAAGAACAGGGACAGTTTCTGGGTGCTTTTGCGCCTTATGGCTATCGGAAAGGGCCGGATCATACTTTAGAGGTGGATGAAGCGGCGGCAGAGATAGTACGAGAAATTTTTTGGCGGTATGTGGAAGCGGGGGAAAGTCGCCGCCAGATTGCTGAGGCATTAAATGCCCGACAGATTCCCTGTCCCTCTGCATATAAAAGGCAGCAGGGACTTCCTTTTTATTCACCGGCGGCATCACAAAAAGAAGGCCGCTGGACAGAGGAGTCAATTTCTGGCATTTTGCATCATCCTGTCTATCGGGGAGATTTGGCCCAGGGCCGGTTTCGGCGAAAAAGCTATAAAATCCCTGCCCAGATGCGGGTCAATCGAGAGGATTGGATTGTCGCACCAGGCGCTGTCACTGCCCTGCTTAGTGCAGCGCAGTTTGATCTAGCTCAATGCCGCCGCCAAAAGTCTCGCCAAACTGGAGTACGCCCTTTCGGGGGAAAACTTTTTTGCGGTCAATGCAGAGGGCCAATGACAAGTAAATCCTCGCGGGGAAGGTATTATTATGTATGTGCCTGCCGGAAAAAGGGAGGCGCTTGTCCTGGCGTTTGCGTGGCGGAAGAATGGCTTTTGGCCCAGGTGATGCAGGTCATTGGTCCGCCGCCGGCGATGGAAAAAGTACCGGTAAGGCAAGAGGATACCACTTTTTTAGAAAATCTGTATTTAGAAAAATTGGCCGGAAAGATTTCTGAAGAAATGTACGAACGATGTAAAAACAAGTTGCTTTGCCAGCGGCAAGAAACATTTGCGGTATATCGCCGGGAGACCTCTGCCGTGGAGCAACAGAGAAGATGGGTACGGTTTTGTGTAGAAAAAGCCATTGTAGGGGCAGAAGAAGTACAGCTGTTTTTTTCTTTTGTTCAGCCAGCAGTCCAGTGACGGTTATCCCGACTGGCCGGGGCGCAAGGCCCCAAAGGGGATACGGGGACAGCTCCTCCGTTAAGTGCATTATATGCAGTCAATACGGGGGATCAAACACCGTCTTCCGGTGGTAGTGCCCTAACTTTTGCCACCAATGCCCTCCAAGCCGGTTCGGATATTGCTCATACGGCTAGCGCAGCCGAGGTAACACTGAATACGGCAGGGACGTATCAGCTATTTTATTCCACGGATGTAACAGATGCCAATAGTTCAGCTACACCGGTAAGCTGTGAGCTGCGGCTTGATGGCACCCAGATCGAGGGCACCAAAGCCAGCGGACAGGTGGTAGCAACCACCAATTTGGTGCATCTAGCTAGCGGTGCGATCATTACTGCAACAGCAGGCCAAGTGGTGACATTGTGGGGCGACAGTGATAACGAAACCTTTTCTAACACATCGCTGTGGGTAGTGAAATTGGCATAAAAAAACCCGCAAAACGCGGGAAAGGATAGCGCTTTTACCGCTCCGAGCTATGGCTCGGAGCGGTTTATTTATGACGGAGCAAAGGCCAATGTGCAAAAAAAGCAGAAAGCTGTTTTTGACAAACGCTTTCAAAACGGACATGCTGGCGAAGACTCTCATTGAGAAAGGCAACATATTTGCCCATGAAAAAGGCGCACAGCACAGTGCCAATCCCGATGGCAGTCAGCCGATGCAGCACCAAAAAAGAAAGCAGCAGCGTGAGGGCAAGGCATAAAATGTCAAAGCTCGTTTTTACTTTTCCATACCCCAAGCCGGTCAGCAGGGAAAACTCCCGGGGAAAAAGATCTGTGGGGATGATGGGCAGGCCGCAGAGATTGCTTAAAGAGATGCCAAAGCCCAGGATGAAAAAGCTTGCCACAAGATAGCAAATGCGTAATGCCAGCAGATCAGGCAGTTGGGTCACCCAAAGCCCATGCACATCCAGCATGACGCCAAAGCCAATCCCTACCACAAAGGAAAATACATAGCTGGGACGAAACTGCTTGGCCAATATCAATAAAATAACCACCAACATGGTCTGAAAGAGATAGTTCCAGGTGCCGAAAGTAAGGCAGGCAAGGCTTGATGGATCACATAGGGGACAGAGGAAATGGAGGAGATACCAAATCCACTTTTTGTCATCAGTTCCACACCAAAGCTATTTATGATTAGTACCAAAGCCAGCGCCAGTTCTCCCGGCAAAATCTGTTGCTTCGTCATTGCTGCACTTCCTTTCTTACCAATGCGCCCCAAAGGGAAAAATTTCTCTAATTTTTTATTATAATATAAAAATAGGATTCAGACAATAGATTTGAAAATAAGCCCCTGTTCCAGAATAAGCAGTGATGAATCAAACGCTGGCGGTATCACCAAGCGGCCGACCCTATCCGCACCCACAACGCCGCCTTGAAAAAGCGCCTGCTTGCATACAGCCGCCGTTATCCGGCGATCTGCCAGCAGACCGATGCAGACCCGGAAACAGGCTGCATGGAGTTTGACATTGAGAAAGGCCGCTTCTCTTTCCATCTGACCACCCCATACAGTGAGCAACGCTGGGAATCGGCGCGGCGGTATGCCATAGAAAACAATGCCGCCGACAGGCTGAAATGACATCGATTTGTTCATAGTCTGATGGTATAATTATATGTAACACCAGAGCGACAAATCGGAATTTATTATGAGGTGAGTCTTATGCGGATTGAATCATATAGTAAAAAATACGATAATGAAATCATATCACTTATTCTTAATATACAAAACAATGAGGCCGGAATCAGTCTGTCTCTTCAAGAGCAGCCAGATTTACTCGATATAGAGCAATCTTATTTGCAAAATGGAGGAAAGTTCTGGATTGCTTTATCTGGTGATGAGGTAATTGGAACTATCGGACTTATGATAAAAGAACAGCAATGTGCTATCATGAAGAAGTTTTTCGTTAAAAAAGAGTTCCGTTCAAAAAAAGTCGGGCTTGCTTTATATAATGAGTTGTTGGAATATGCTAAAGGTACAAGTGTACATCATATAATATTGGATACGCCATCAGTTGCTCATGCATCTCATAGATTTTATGAAAAAGCAGGATTCTGCAAAATCAATACAGAGGAATTACCTATACCATATTCCTATCCCGATAGAAATAGCATTCTCTATATGTTAAATCTATAACTTCCCATTTATCGGGGAGTTTGCCGCCAGCTTAAACAACTAAATACATTCACCGAGAGCAGCTATTTTTATCTGAAAACGGCTGCTTTTTTATGTGCTGCTTGCGGGCAGAAAGGAGCGATCAGCGATAAGGAAACCGAGGGAGAAATCCATGAGGAACTGACCGATGATGGTATAAGCATTTTTTCATAAGCTGTTAGAAGTTTCATCCATTGGATGTAGGACCCAATTTTCCGTGAAATTGTCTCTTTCCTTGAAACGGGAGGGAAAATGAGAGGAAAAGCAGCCATAGCCAAGGGCGATACCGATTTTTGAACCATCAGTATGCCATAGCAGTGCTTGGATAAACTGTTTTATATCTATGGAAAAAAGAGAAAAGGTGACGGTCAAACCTAGGTGCCAGAAAGGGCAGGACAGCTTGTCCCATGGAAGAGCAAAAAGAAAAGCCCTCAGGGCAAGAAAAGATATGTACTCCTTCGTTTTGCAGACAAAGCGAAGGAACGAAACTTAATCCAGCAGATCCTCTGCGGCAAGGGATGCTTTTAACGTTTCCAATGCCCGTTTTTCAATGCGGCTAATATAGGAGCGGGAAATGCCAAGACGTTTGGCCACTTCCCGCTGGGGCCGTTCCCCGCCGCCATCCAGGCCATAACGGAGGATCAGCACTTCTTTTTGCCGTTCTGGCAGATGGGTTAGCGCTTCTTGCAGCGCTTGGATCAGGCAGGCTTGCTCCAGATGGTCTCCTAGGGGAACGCTTTCTCTTGAAAGAGTATCCAGCAGCGTCACCTCATTGCCATCTTTGTCTTGACGGATGGGGTCTTGGAGGGAGACGTCCGTACTGGATTTTTTTGCTGCACGAAAGAGCATTAAGATCTCATTTTCAATACACCGGGCGGCATATGTGCCCAAACGGGTATTTTTCCCAGGATGAAAGGATTGCACTGCTTTAATTAAACCAATCGTACCGGTGGAGATTAGATCCTGGGTATCCTTCCCCGGCAGCGCATATTTTTTTACGATATGAGCTACCAGGCGTAGGTTATGCTCAATGAGCTGATCCTGGGCCTCTTTTTCTCCGGCGAGCATGCGCCGCAGGCAATCTTCTTCCTGAGCAGGAGAAAGGGGCGGGGGGAAAGAACTGCTGCCGGTACAGGCAAAGATGGGATAGGCTTCCACATAGACGGACATATCATCCCTCCAATGACCGATGGCATACTCCCAGTATATGAGGCTGACGGCAAAGTGTGAAAGGAGGGCCGGGCCTATTTTTTATTGACAGAAAAAAGAGCCCTATGATACCATAAATGAGATAGAAATAGGCAAAAAACATCCAGAAAAGGAGGAAAAGCAGATGGCAAAGCAAGATGAAGGACAAAATGGTATGCCGATGAAAAGTCCATCCCCGAATCTGGTATTGACAATGTTGATTGCCGTGACCCAAGTGATTACAGTCATTTGTTTGGTATGGGATAACCCAGCTTTTAAACATTGGTTTGGGTTACTGCTGCTCGAAGGAGCAGCTCAGTCGCTGTATTATTATGACCACCATCGAGAATGGGGTTTTTTGATGACTGCGGCAGTATTAGGCATAGTAGGAGCGGGGGTGCTGCTTTGGGCATTTACCGGATAAAACGCTGTCTGAAATACAGGCGGCGTTTTTGTCTGTAGCGACTTTTTTGCAAAGTGTAGGATGCTTTCCATCATCGTTTGAAATGCCTGTTGCACTTACGATAGGGGGAGTGGGAAATGACAGAGGAAGAAAAGATTTTTGCAGGAAAAATGTTTGATCCAAGAAAACCAGAGCTAAAAGAGCTGAAACACCGGGCGCATATAGCCTGTCAAAGGTATAATGCCATGGATGAGTATGATCCTAGGCGGCAGGAAGTGATGCGCCAGATCCTAGGCCGCGTGGGGAAGGTGTTTTACTTTCAAGGCCCGGTGCAGTTAAACTATGGCTGTCATACCTTCATTGGAGAGAATTTCTTTGCCAATTTCAACTTAACCGTGATGGATGATGGGCCAGTGTGGATTGGAGATAACGTGTGTTTTGGTCCGAATGTTTCTTTGATGGCCACTTCCCACCCGCTTTTAGCACAGGAGCGGATGGGATTAGATGGGCAGGGCCATACGGTTATGGCAGAGTATGCACCGGCCATCCATATTGGCAACCAAGTATGGATTGCTTCGAATGTGGTGGTAACGGCAGGTGTACAGATTGGGGATAACGCAGTGATTGGCGCAGGCAGTGTGGTAACAAAAGATATCCCGGCAGGATATTTGGCCTATGGGAATCCTTGTCGGCCGGTGCGGCCGATTACGGCGCAGGACAGTAAACGGGAGTTGATTTTGCCGGAGGATCTGGACTATTTTTCTTTTTCATAACTGCGGCGGAAAACAAAGGCTAAGACAGGTTTCCGCAAAAAAGCTAGAAGTATCCAGCAAGGCAGAAGAAAAAATGGCTGTTTGCCATTTTTCTTCTGCCTTTTTGCTTTTAGCAAAGCCAACGCAGGTACAATCGAGCTGATTTCCAGAAGCAAGTTGCTGTTATTTACAGATTTATCTTTTCATGGCAGGCATGCTCATTTAAGCGCCGTGTCCAGATGTTTACGGTGATGGGCATCCGCTGGAATCGATATCTTCGTATAAGATAGCAGATGATGGTGATGGATATGCGTTTTCAAGTTCTATGGCAGAAAATGCAGGGACAGACAGAAAACCCAGCGAAAGAGCGTAAGATTTTGTCATAGGAGCATAGCGAAGGTTCCTGCAACAGTCAAGGCCAACCCCAGAGCAGCTTTTTTTGTTAGATGTTCGTGAAATGCCAGAGAAGAAAAACCAATGGTGACGAGGATGCTTAGTTTATCCACAGGCACGACAACGCTGGCCGGGCCGTCTTGCAGGGCGTGGAAATAGCATAGCCAGGAGGCTCCGGTGGCAAAGCCGGACAGACAGATAAACAAAAGCTCTTTTTTAGGGATGTGACGTACGTTCTGCATGTTGCCCGTTATCAGCACCATACCCCAAGCCATTACCAGTACCACACCTGTGCGTATGGCAGTGCCCAAATTGGCATCGATGGACTGGATGCCAATTTTGCCTAAAATGGCAGTGAGGCTGGCAAAGATTGCCGACCCAAAAGCATAACCCATCCATCCTTTGCTTGAAAAGGAGGAGGTGCTGGGGACATGTTTTGGCTCGATCATCAAAAGCGTTCCCACACCAATCAGGATTGCCCCGATGCCTTGGCTTAGGCCAATGGGTTCTCCCAGCAGCAAAAAGGCCAGTAAAATGGTCAAGACGGTGCTGGATTTATCTATGGGGACCACTTTGTTGATATCACCTAATTGCAGGGCGCGAAAATAACATAGCTAGGAGGCTCCAGTAGCCAACCCAGACAGCAGTAAAAATAGTACAGTACGATGCTCCAGCCCTGCTAATTGAGATTGAGAGCCAGTGATAAACACCATCAAAGTACAACAATCGTTCGGACGGCTGTTGCCACATGCGCATTTGTGGTTCGAATACCGCATTTTGCCAGTATCGCTGTGATACCAGCAAAAAAGGCAGAGCCGACAGCAAAAAGAAGCCACATACGTTTCACCTCGGAAATGACACTGAACGTAAATAACGATATACCTTTTGTGCGTGGAACCGGTTATCTATGCCTTATGGCCTATCAATGGCGATGTGGGATGTTTGGAGTCAAGGGCCTGATAGGACAAACGAGCAAAGCGGCGGAAAAGTCCATTGGCGTTACTTTCATAAAACCAGCTGATGATCTTTTGCCAGAAAAAAGGAAGCACTTTGGCATGGATGATGGCCGGGAAAGGGCAGACGGCGGCTTCCGGTATAGGAGAAATAAGACCAGGCCCCTGTTTTTTCTGATGCGCGATAAAGAAGTAATAGAAGTGTAAAAAATTTTGCCGTTCCTATCCGGCACTCGCGCGTTGTGTCGGATAGGTCGGGCGTTAGGCTTCGGGCAAGTCA
>CAJFIN010000079.1 GCA_904381335.1 Candidatus Neoanaerotignum galli
CGGATAAATTATTTTGATATTTTCCGCCGGCATACAGTTCACAGAACACTAATTCCCAGTTATAACGCCCTTCTTTGGAATTAAATTCCACTGGGATACCCCGGCCATAGTCCTTCACCGTGAGAGATAGGTCAGTATGTCTGGTCACTTCGATTTGGGTGCCAAAGCCCTCCCGCGCCTCATCAATGGCGTTTGAGAGGATTTCAAAAAAAGAGTGAGCACAGCCGTCCAGACCATCAGAGCCAAAAATAACCCCAGGGCGCAGCCGCACCCGATCTGCTCCCTTGAGGGAGGTGATGCTTTCGTTATTATAAGAATTTGACATGGGTTTGCACCTACTTCTATGCGTTGTTGTTACAAAATCAAGGCCTTTTTCAGGCCATAAGATCAAAATATAGAAACATCTTTTTTACCATACCCCAAAAGGCGGGATTTTGTCAAGAGGAAAAAACGAATATACGTTCCTTATCTTTGGCTTTCTTTTCCCGATCGTTTTTGGTATAATGAACTTTAGTGGATCAAAAAATGGGAAGGGAGGCAGCCTTGTGGGGAAAAAATTGGTGGTGGCAGAAAAACCGTCCGTGGGCCGGGAAATTGCGCGGGTATTGGGATGTAAAACAAAGGCTGAGGGTGCATGGATTGGAGAGGACTATGTGGTTAGTTGGTCCGTAGGTCACCTGTTGACATTAAAAGACCCGGGAGAAT
Organism: Candidatus Neoanaerotignum galli; assembly: GCA_904381335.1. Lineage (GTDB taxonomy): Bacteria > Bacillota > Clostridia > Lachnospirales > Anaerotignaceae > Neoanaerotignum > Neoanaerotignum galli. The sequence continues at coordinate 706 of CAJFIN010000079.1, forward strand.
ACGCCCCCAAATGGAAGACTTGGCAGATGCAGACCCTGCCTATTTTGCCCCAAGAAATGAAATTAAAACCTTTGCCCAAAACCCGCGCTCAACTGGCAGTGCTGAAAAAATGGATGCTCAGCCCGGACATTAGTCGCATCATCTGCGCCACGGATAGCGGGCGGGAAGGGGAGCTGATTTTCCGATATATTTATCAGTATGTCAAGGCAAAAAAACCGGTGGATCGCCTCTGGATTTCTTCGATGACAGATCAGGCCATCCAAGAGGGATTTTCGCACCTGCATCCTGGGGCAGAATACGATCTTCTCTATGCTTCAGCCAAAGCGCGTGCCCAGGCGGATTGGCTGGTGGGGATGAACGCCTCCCGTGCTTTTACGCTGCGGTATCATGCGCTGCTTTCCATTGGCCGTGTCCAGACGCCTACATTAGCTATGCTGGTACAGCGCCAAAAGGAGATAGAAGATTTTCAGGCGGAAGATTATTATGAACTGACAGCCAATTTTGGAGATTACAAAGGGGTTTGGTTTTCAGAATCACCGCGCCATACTCACTTAAAAGACCAGCCAACAGCGGAGGCTTTAGCACAGAAAGTCAATCAGGCCACAGCCACGGTGGTGCAGATAGAAAAGGAAGAAAAACAGAAAGTACCGCCGCTCTTGTACGACTTGACAGAACTGCAGCGGGATTGTAATAACCGTTTTGGCTTTTCGGCCCAAAAGACATTAGATTTGGCTCAATCGTTATACGAAAAGAGAAAAGCTATTACTTACCCCCGGACGGACAGCCGCTATCTAAGCCATGACCTGAAGGAGAAGGTACGACCGCTGCTGGCAAGACTAAAAGCGATACCAACTTATGAAAAATGGGCGTCTTATTTGCTGGATCAGCCAGAGCTAAGCATGGGTAAACGCATTTTTGATGATGCCAAAGTGAGCGACCATCACGCCATCCTTCCCACCGATAGCCACCTTCATCCAGAACACATGACAGAGGATGAGAAAAAAGTGTTCCACCTTGTCTGTTTACGGTTTATGGCTGTGTTTTTACCTGTATATGCGTATGATGTGACGAAGGTAGTGACATCTGCTGCGGGAGAGACCTTCTTTTCTAAAGGCACTGTGGTGCGACATTTGGGATGGAAAATCCTGTATCGGGCATTGGACGCGAAAAAAGAACAGGAGATAAAAGCGGATCCTTTACCGCCTTTCATGATGGGGCAAGAGCGAATCGTACAAGAAGCAAGGGTAGAAAAAAAACAAACAAAACCGCCGAAACCATACACGGAGGCCGGCCTGTTATCTGCAATGGAACATGCGGGCAGACAAGTGGCAGATGAAGATCTGCGGGAACAGATGAAAGACAGCGGCTTGGGTACACCAGCCACGCGGGCAGCGATCATTGAGCGACTTATTGCTGTGGGCTATGTGCGGCGGCAAAAGCGGGAACTTGTGCCCACCGATAAGGGTAGGCAGCTCATTTCTGTGGTGCCGGCAGAGCTAACTAGCCCGGAAACCACCGGCAAATGGGAGAAGGGGCTTGCATCCATTGCCAAAGGGAAAATGGATCCGGCCCGGTTTAGAGGCAGCATTGAGCGGTTTGTCTATTTTTTAGTGGACCAGGCAAAACATGCGCCATCGGAGGTGGTTTTTGCGCCAGAACAGCAGCGTATGGGCCGCCAGAGAAAACCAAAGGGCTTTGGCACATGCCCCCTGTGCCAAAAGGAATCTGTCTTAGAAAATAGTAAATCCTTTTATTGTGGGGGATGGAAAAGCGGCTGCCGGTTTACCATTTGGAAAAATGCGCTGGAACAAAATGGGGCCAAAGTGGATAGTCATATGGTGAAAAAATTATTAAAAGATGGTCAAGTAGAGCATGTGCCTCTTTATTTGCGGCAAACGGGAGAAAAAGGGGAGGGCACTGTGCGATTGGCCAAGGATCATTCGGGACGTTTGGAGATCATGAACTTTCATCGAATCACACAGGAGGGATGAGAAATGCAGGGATATGATATGATACCTGAGCTAAAGACATGTTCCCTAGAGAAAGCCAAGGTGATTTTGGCAAATAAAGAAGAAATGGCGGCGCATTGGGGCAGTAAGCTGCCGGAACTGGCGGCGGGAAAGGATACTTCTTGCCGTATAGAACGCAGTGCAAAAGGGTTTTGGGGAAGCATTGAGCTGCCTGCTTTACCTAAAGTGACAGCCATTTCTTTTTTGTTTTATTGGGATAAGAAGGTGCTGATACTGGCCGGGGAAAAAGAATTGCTGTTGACATTTTTGCACCGTCTTTCCGGGGTGCAAGAACGGGAAGAAGTTTTTTTGTCCTTGCTATATACCATGCTTTCTCCTTACTTTTCCGCTTTAGCCCGGCTGGAACAAAACTTGACGGCTTTGGAAGATGGCGTTTTGGCAGGGGAGTGGAGTAAATTTAACCATAAAATGAGCAAATATCGAAAAGAGCTGCGGCAGGCCTCTCGGTGTTTTTTGCAACTGGAGGAAGGGTGCGATTTACTTCAGGAAGAGATACCGGAACAGGCGGCAGGACAGCGGTGGCTGCAGCTTTTATCTCACCGGGTAAACCGACTGCACCAAGAAACGGTGACACTGCGGGAGTATGCAACTCAGGTGCGGGAGATTGAACAATCCCAAATGGACCGGCGGCAAAATGATATTATGCGGATATTGACTGTGGTAACGACATTGTTTTTGCCTTTGACGTTGATCGTTGGATGGTATGGCATGAATTTTGTCCAAATGCCTGAGCTGTCTTCTCCGTATGGTTATCCGGCGGTGATTTTTGTCAGCATTGCCGTGGTGATTATTTGTTTGGTAATCTTTTGGAAAAAAGGATTTTTTTCTGATGGGGAGGGAAAATGATACCCTCCCCGAAAATGAAAAAAATGAAAAAAAGTCTTGCAATTTGTTTTGCTTCGTAGTATAATCTTTTTTAGATTCGCGTTAGGTAATCACCATCTGGAGATTCAATGGTTGATTGGTAATGGCAGTCAAACATAAGGAGAAACCGTCAAAGACTGGAAAACAGAATAATTTTTGCCGAAATAGCTCAGTTGGTAGAGCAGCTGATTCGTAATCAGCAGGTCGCGTGTTCGAGTCACGTTTTCGGCTGTAAAAAAACGGTTAAAACCTTAGGTTTTGACCGTTTTTTTTGTATGTGAAAAACCGATGGATGAAGATTTTTAACCTTGGCGCTGCGGTTGAAAAACGGGCCCTTTTTGTTTGCCCAAAATTCATACAGGCCGTTAGAGGCGAAAAAGGTCTTCGAAAGAAAGGAGTTACTCAAATGAAACAAATGGTCAAAAATTACACTCTTTTTATCTTGGGACTTTTTATTGCGTCCTTAGGTGTGGCTTTTTCTACTAAAGCCGGCCTGGGCACATCGCCGGTTTCAGCCATCCCCTATTCCATTTCCATCATGAATCATACGCTGACCTTTGGTTGGTGGCTGAATGTATGCAGCGTGGTTCAAATTGCGATACAGGTATTGCTGTTGCGCAGCAAATGTAAGCCGGTGGAAATCATCATCCAAACAGTGCTGGCATTTGTATATGGGTATTTAACGGACTTTTCTTGTGCACTGATTAGTGGCCTGACCGTCACTACCTACCCGGTGCAGTTTTTGCTGATGGCATTGAGCTGCTTTATTCTTGGCTTTGGAATTTGGATCCAATTTAAGGGCGGCGTGGCTATGCTGCCTGGGGAAGCTATGAACCGCGCCATTGGTATGGTAACGGGTAAACGGTATGAAAATGTAAAAATCTTCTTTGATGTGCTCTATATCGTGATTTCTGCAGTGCTATGCTTTGCTGTTCTTGGGCAGCTTTCTGGTGTGCGAGAGGGCAGTTTGATCGCAGCCTTTGCGGTCGGCAATATCATTAAGCTATATCAATTTTTCTTCCAAAAAATAACGCATCAGCAGCCGCAAAAAGCAATACAAAGCGTACAGCAAAACGTTCTGTAAAGAGAAATCATCGCCGTGTGGTGATGATAGGATCCAGCGTAGCTGCTGTGGTTTCTTTTGAGATGATAGGTAATTCTCCCTGCTTAAAAACAGTTGTGTGTTTTTAGGCAGGTTTTTTTGATTTGGCCATGTTTCTTGCCGCTCCTTTTAAAATAGTGATGAGAAAAAGAAGGGGATGATTGCTCCAGATGCTGTCGAAGAAAACAGTGGGACAAAGAAAAAGGACATAAATAATGATCCCCCGGTTTTGCCAGGGGATCGTTAGGTGTATATCAAGTTATTGTAAAAGCAACGTTACCGTTCCGGTTTTTCGGGTTTCATTCATATCAATGACGCGCTGATTTTTGCTGCCCCGAAACTGTAGTTCCAGGCTTCGCAAGGATTGATAGAACCGTCCGTCTATCAATACATCTGTTTCATCCAGCAAGGCTTTTACGTCTGGGTCATCAGTCATTCGCAGCTCTTCATAGGTATAGCCTGTATAGGTCCATACGTTTAGGCCCAATGCATGGGCGTCCTTTGCCACTTGAGCACAGGGACCTGGCTGTACAAAGGGATCCCCGCCAGTGAGGGTGATGCCGTCAAGCAGCGGGTTTTCCTGCATTTTTTCTTTTAGCTTTTCCGTATCCCATTCCGTGCCGCCATCCAGCGGGTGGGTTTGGGGATTATGACAGCCGGGGCAATGGTGCAGACAGCCTTGGGTAAAGATTGCCATGCGGATGCCAAGGCCATCTACAATAGAATCATTTACAATGGAGGCAATTTGTATTTTCATTCTTTATTCACTTCCGCATCTTCTGTTAGACTATGTTTTACTCGGTCTGCTTCTTCTGCCCGCTTGGCGTTATTAAACCGTTCCAGGTCGCCCACCAGGTATCCGGTGATCCGGCGAATCCGATGGAATCCCACATCAGCGTCATGTTCATGCCGGCCGCATTGAGGACAGGTATCACCAATGATACCGGTATAGCCACAGCAGGGGTCTCGATCCACTGGATGGTTGATGGAGCCATAACCGATACCCACTTCTTTCATATAGCGGACAATCTTTTCAAAGGCATCCAAATTTTGCGTGGGGTCGCCGTCCAGTTCCACATAGGAAATATGGCCTGCATTGGTAAGGGCGTGATAGGGCGCTTCTAGTTTTAGTTTCCGGAAAGCACTGATGGGGTAGTACACAGGAATATGGAAACTATTGGTGTAATATTCCCGATCGGTGATGCCTTCCAGGATGCCGAATTTCTCTTTATCAATGCGTACAAACCGACCGGACAATCCTTCGGCTGGTGTAGCCAAGAGGGTAAAATTCATATGATATTTCTTGGTGGCTTCATCCATCCGTTTTCTCATATGGCTGATGATATCCAGGCCCAGATTTTGAGCCACATCACTTTCGCCATGATGTACGCCAATGAGGGCTTTTAAACACTCTGCTAAACCGATAAAGCCCACCGAAAGGGTACCATGTTTCAGCACTTCCCGCACTTCATCATTATAGCCTAGTTTATCACTGTCCAGCCATACGCCTTCGCCCATCAGGAAGGGGAAGTTG
>CAJFIN010000080.1 GCA_904381335.1 Candidatus Neoanaerotignum galli
AAGAATCGGCGCCAGCGCAGTTTTTGGCAGACTGTTCAGCACCACCAAATAGGGCTGGGCAGCATCGTTAAGAAAGGGATTCCACCACAGCAAAATAGCAACGCCAGTGCCAATGATGGTGCCTAGGGTAAAGCCGACCACGGTTTCCCAGACGGTAATGCCGATGTGCAAGAATAAGGCACCAGAGAGGATCAATTCCTTGGCAGCGAGGACGATCCGACTGGGGCTGGAGAAAATAAAGGGGTCAATGAGACCCAGGGCAGCCGCCCCTTCCCATAAGGCCAAAAAGCCGGCCAAAAAAAGAATTTGGCAGGCCCGTACCCTGCGTTTTCGCCGGGCAGCAGAAGCTAGAAAAGCCGCTTGGGCCTCAGAAAAAACAGATTCATTCATTACGATCCAGATCCTTCCATATTTGATTGAAATAATGGTGGAACCCAGCGGATTCCCGGGCGCCAAAGGGCGTCTTTTCTGTTAGCCCAAGATCGATTTCATAAATGGATTTCACATGAGCTGGCCGGCGGGAGAGTACGACCACCCGATCCGAGGAGGCGATGGCTTCAGAAATATCATGGGTGACCAGCAAAGCCGTTTTTTTCTCACTGCGGATGATTCCTGTCACTTCATCTGCTACACTTAACCGGGTTTGGTAGTCCAAAGCAGAAAAGGGTTCATCCAATAAAAGAACGTCCGGTTTTAAGGCAAGTGTCCGGATCAATGCCACCCGTTGGCGCATACCACCACTTAGCTGCGCCGGCTTTTTTTGGGCGAAGTCCTGCAGACCGTATTTTTCCATGAGGATTTGCACTTCTTTTTTTGTCTCTTCCGTCAGATTTTTCGTGATCTCCAGGCCCAGACAGGCATTGCGGAAAATGGTACGCCATTCCAACAGATGGTCTTTTTGCAGCATATAGCCAAGGCGGATGCCGGGAGCAATGTGGACGGCGCCTCGGGATGGAGGCAGCAGCCCGGCAATGATAGAAAGCAGGGTGCTTTTGCCGCAGCCTGAAGGCCCCACGATACTGACAAATTCGCCAGGCTGCACAGAGAAAGTCACATCACTCAGCGCTTGCACTTCTCCATCGGGACTATGATAATCCAGACCGATGTGTCGGAGGGATAAAATGGGTTCCATAGAAGGTAAGCCTCCCTTTTTTCTCTAGTATATGGCGAGGAAACAGAGATGTGACGAGGGGTAAAAAGGCAGGGAGGTTGGAAAAGGAAAACCACGCATATCGGAAGAAAAATAAGAGAAAAAAGAGAGAAAGAAGGCAGAAAAATCAGAAGCCGGGAGTTGTTGACATAGGTCAAAAAACATGTTTTAATAGAGAAGGTGATACAATCAAATGGAAAGGTAGTGGCAAAACATGAGTGAAACTTGCAACCATCAATGTTCTTCTTGTGGACAAGATTGCGGCGAACGGACGGCTCAGAGCTTGTTGGCAAAAGCAAACCCTGGCAGTCGGGTAAAAAAGATCATCGGTGTTGTCAGCGGCAAAGGCGGTGTGGGGAAATCGTTGATTACTTCTCTTTTGGCCAGTGCTATGACGAAAAAAGGGTATGCCTGCGGTGTATTGGATGCGGATGTGACGGGCCCTTCTATTCCAAAGGTGTTTGGTGTGCATGAAAAGGCCACCGCTGTGGGCAACAGCATGGTGCCTGTGGCCAGCCAGGGCGGTGTGCGGCTGATGAGCGTAAATTTGATTTTGGAGGATGAAACAGACCCCGTCATTTGGAGAGGTCCGCTCATTGCTGGTGTGGTACAGCAGTTCTGGACAGAAGTGATGTGGGGAGACCTGGATTATCTCTTTGTAGACATGCCTCCTGGAACGGGCGATGTGGCATTAACGGTATTCCAGAGCCTGCCCGTAGATGGTATTATCGTAGTAACCAGTCCACAAGATTTGGTTAGTATGATTGTCAGCAAAGCGGTGAAGATGGCTCAAAAGATGGATATTCCCATCCTGGGCGTAGTGGAGAATATGAGCTATGTGCGCTGTCCAGACTGCGGCAAGAAGATTTTGCTGTATGGGGAAAGCCATGTGGAGCAGACAGCAAAACAATATGGTCTTTCGCTCCTGGGTCAGCTGCCGATTGATCCTGCTGTGGCAAAGGCTTGTGATGAAGGCAAAGTGGAAACGGTGGAAAGCGGAGAACTGCAAAAAGCTGTGGAAGCTTTGGAAGGACTACTGAAATAAAGAGGCGTTTTAGCCGCCATAGATAACAACCCCCTTGATGTAGATTAATCATACATCAGGGGGGTTGTGGTTTTAACCGAAAAAGGGGTTGCTAACAAAAAGGAAAGAAAAATGGTTTTTTAGCGTCATCCTTTCATTCTTTTTACCCTTTGATTTTGGGCAGATGTGTTTTTCAAAAGATAGCAGATGAACCAAACATAGTATGCCATCAGATAAAACAAAGGCCGTTTCTGACGGATGGTTCAAGTATCCATTTTGCAATAGTAAAGGGTATCTTTGTCCGAATCATATACTGCTAAGGTAAAATTGAGCGAAGGGCGGGAGAGCAAAGGGGTTGTTGTCTCTTCCTGCCGGTCAATCAAAAGGTAATAGCCGTTGGTGATTTTGGGCACGAGGGGATCGCCGTTGTCATCCGTAAGAAAGGGGCCGATGGAAGTAATCTCCTGGGCATTTTCCTCTGTCCAGCCATAGAGCAAAGCCTGGACAGTGTCATCGGGAGGAAAGGGGGACCAGGAAGTAATTTGTGCGGGCATTGGCGTTGAGGAAAAATCATATACATCACAGGAAATGCCATCGCCATGAAATCCATGGGTATCATAAGAAGAGATCGTTTGGGTAACAGGCAGGGAAAAGCCTAACTCTGATGGGATAGGGGCCGATGGAAGGACGGAAGAAGTTAAGAGAATGATGCTGGAAAAAATAGGAATAATGAAAAAGAAGAAAGGGAAAAGCATAGGTTTAGGGCCTCCTTTTCATACATAAGGATTCAATCCGTCAGATGACGTACTGATGCTTAGGGCGGGGGTTTCAAGAGCTCTTTTTATGAGAGATACTACAGAAAAAGGTGATCAAAGCTGTAAAAACAGCAAGAAAAAAACGGTTCCTCTTTCGCTTTTCTTTGGAGACAGTCTGTTGGCAGCGATACATAAGGAAGGGTCAAACGAAATGATTCGTCCGTTTGTAGTGACATTGCGCTTTCCTAGGGAGGCGGAAAGAAGAATGTATTTTTCTTTCAGCTGAAGAAACCAGTGGATGATCTTTATTTTCTATCTGGGAGATAGAGAAAGCAAAATAGGAAAGCATAAACCCCCTATCTATGGATCGATAGGGGGCAGAAAGAATATTACCGTTTATCCTTTGAGTCAGTAATGAGTTTGATGGCCTTATGGGTACCCAGTACCATGATGTTTTCATTGTAATTAAACACATAATCAGGCTGGGGCAGGGGATTGATCTCATCCCCGCGTTTGGTTGCCAGGATATTGACATGATATTTCCCACGTACGTCCTTTTCTACGATGCTCTTGCCAATCCAGCTTTGCGGCGGGGCAATTTCATAAATGCCCACATCAGGGGTTAATTCAATGTAGTCAAAGACGTTGTTGGCAGCATAGATCATTGCAAGGCGTTCCGCCATCTCGCGTTCGGCATAAACGACATGGTCGGCGCCGTTTCGCAGTAAAAGACGGCGATACATATCTCGGGCGGCCCGGGCAACAATATATTTTGCGCCATGGTCTTTGAGCAGGGCAGTGGTAATTAAAGCCGTTTGAAAATCATCGCCAACAGCCACAACACAAATATCAAAATTACTTACGCCCAGGGACTCAATGAAGGTTTCATTCGTGGAGTCGCCAATCTGAATATCGGGCACAACATGGATGGCGTTATCCGCCCGTTCTTCGCTTTTTTCCACCGCTAAAACGGAATGACCCTGTTCCAACAGTTTTGCGGCCATATGGCGGCCAAACCGGCCTAAACCAATGATAAGAAAAGATTTCATAATTTCTTACTCCTCCTAAAAATCAGATATGAAATGGGGACAAAACTCACCCGATTTGTACTTTCTCCAATGGCAATGCAGAACTAGCCGGCGGCTTATTTGATGAAAAGGCCAACAAAAATGTTAGGCTCCCTGCCCGGCCAAAAATCATCAGACACGATAGGATCAATGCTGAGATGGGGTGTAGGCTCGGTGTAATACCTGTGGTTACTCCCACGGTAGCCACAGCCGATGCCGTTTCAAAAAGGACATCAATAATCGGTAATCCTTCAAACCGGGAAATGAACATGGTGCTGCCAATGAGCAAAAACAAATACAACATAAAAATGCAGGAGGCTGACCGTGTGATGCCGTCTTCAAAGCGGCGCCCAAATACCTCCACTTGTTTACGATGGCGAAAGATGGAGACAATGGAAAGTACCAATACAGCGAAAGTGGTGGTTTTGATACCGCCGGCAGTAGAACCGGCAGACCCACCAATAATCATTAACACAACACCTAAAAATTTACTGCTATCGGTCATTTCGTTTAGCGGAATGGTATTAAAGCCTGCCGTACGATAGGTGACAGACTGAAAGAGGGAGGAGAGAATCTGTTCATCTAAAGGCATTTGAGAATAGATGGGACCGCCCACTTCCAATAAAAACAGTATGAATGCACCACCAAAAATCAGACAGAAGGTAACAAAAAGAACCAGCTTTGTCTGCAGGTGGGTCTTTCGTAGATGAAACCGGGCATCCAGCATATCCCGCCATACGAAAAAGCCAAGTCCGCCAATCACAATTAAGCTCATGATAATTAGATTTAAATACCAGTTTCCTACTTCGCTGGTGAGGGAAGAAAAAGCGCCGCTTTGGCCGCCCATCAAATCAAAGCCAGCATTACAGAAAGCAGAAATACTGTGAAAAATGGAAAACCAGATACCCTGGCCAAGACCATATTTCGGAATGAAATAAAAACTGAGCAGTAGGGCGCCAATGCCTTCCAGCAGAAGACTGCCCAGGAAAAGGAACCGGCTTAGCCGGACAATGCCGCCCAGCTGCGGGGCAGAGATGGCATTTTGCATGAGCGAACGGGGCAAAAGGCCGATTTTTTTACCTGCAATAGAAAAAAGAAGAATGCAAAACGTCATAAACCCAATACCGCCGATTTGGATCAGACAAATCACCACCAACTGGCCAAAAAATGTCCAATGCAGAAATGTATCTGCCCGGATCAGGCCAGTCACACAAGTGGCAGAAGTGGCAGTAAAAAAAGCCGTGAGCACATTGGGTTCCCCTTCTTTGATGGAAATGGGCAGACATAAAAGCACTGTCCCCAGCAAGATGACGGTTAAATAACCCATCAGAAGGATCTGCGTGGTGCTGTAGCGGCGTAAAAATGCAACAAACTTTTCCATGATGATGTTCGGCATCCTTTCTTTTTGTATCAAGTTCATTTGTTTTCCTGGCCGAAACGATAATAGCATGGCCATTTAACAATCATTATACTTGGTTTTTTTTGAAAAGTCCAATGGTATGGAACCCAGCTTATCGAGAAAAATAGGTAAATCCAGGCGTTTTTTGCCGGATATGCCCAATGTCATTGTGTAAGCGCGTCCTTTTACCCGCTGGTACATCGGCTTGCCACGTGGATAGCAGAGAAAAGGAAAAGTAGAAGTAAAAAAGAGAAAGTAAAAATGAAAAAAGGAATAAAAGCGGTCAATCTCTTTTGCAAAAAGATTCGAAAAAATTGACCCAAAACTGTCGGAAACTATTTTCTCGCACGGGAAAGGCGGTGGATTGATTTGGCGGTTAAGTACCATGATTTCCCACTAGTTGCATACAGGTTGACGTTGTTTCCCGTGATGGTTCAGCAGTGGGAAAAACGCCTCAAAAGATGGGATGCGTCCTTTTCATCTCGGAATAATCCCAAAACCATGCCCCGGTGTTCTGCCGCCCACGGGGGCATAGCAGCAGGGCGAGGGTGCATTTACCGCCCGGGGATAACAGGCACAAAAAAACAGGGGAGTCTTTATTTCCCAGACAACAAAAAAACGCTGAAACTTGGTAGTTTCAGCGGCTTTAAAAAATGGAGATAATGGGATTCGAACCCATGACCTCTTGAATGCCATTCAAGCGCTCTCCCGGTTAGATCGGTTACATACCCCTCTAAATCGGGCCAATAGAGCGTTCAATACGCGGGACACCCCACC
>CAJFIN010000081.1 GCA_904381335.1 Candidatus Neoanaerotignum galli
ATATGGAAGAAAACCTGGGGATACTGGTTCTCCAGAAGTACAGATTGCACTTTTGAGTGCTCGGATTACGCTTTTGACAGAGCATCTGAAAACCCACAAAAAAGATCACCATTCCAGACGCGGTCTGCTGATGCTGGTAGGTCAAAGAAGAGGTCTTTTGGAATATTTGAAAAAGACGGATATCGAAAGATACCGTGATATCATCAGCCGTCTTGGCCTGAGAAAGTAAGTTTTATCGGAAAATAACATAGAGAGGTCAACTGCCTCTCTATTGTTGTTTTCCTCTTTTTTCATTAAAAAACAACGGTGCAGGATCGTAGGTTTCCAGCTTTGCCCATTGCATTTTTTTACAGTGGGCAAAGCTGAAGATCTATGGTGCAGCGCCGGAAAATAGAAAAGGAGTGACAAAAAGTTATGTACAGAACCTATCAGACGACCTTTGCCGGGCGCCCATTGTCGGTGGACATTGGCCGTGTGGCAGAACAGGCTAATGGTGCTGCCTTTGTGCATTATGGTGACACAGTGGTGCTGGTAACGGCCACGGCTTCGGAAAAACCTCGGGCCGGCATCGACTTTTTCCCGCTGTCCATTGATTATGAAGAACGGCTTTATTCTGTGGGCAAAATTCCCGGCGGATTTATCAAACGGGAAGGCCGTCCTTCAGAAAAGGCCATTTTGACGGCGCGCTGCATTGACCGGCCCATCCGTCCTCTATTCCCAAAGGATTATAGAAATGATGTGGCTGTGGTGGCTACGGTGATGAGTGTGGATCAGGATTGCCAGCCGGAGATTGCCGCTATGCTGGGGGCTTCCATTGCCCTGTCGATTTCTGATATTCCTTTTTATGATCCCATTGCCTCCTGTAATATCGGTTTGGTGGACGGGGAATTGGTGGTCAACCCGGATACGGCGCAAAGAGAAGTCTCTGACTTGACGCTGACGGTGGTATCAAAGGCGGATAAGGTGATGATGATCGAAGCCGGAGCCAACATTGTGCCTAATGATAAAATGATGGAGGCCATTCGCCTGGCCTACAGTGTGAATGTGGAAACGGTAAAATTCATCCAGCATATTGTGGACGCCGAAGGGAAAGAAAAGCAAAAATACGAAGAATATGTTATCAATCCTGACGCTTATGCCCTGGTGAGCAATTACATCACAGATCAGCGGATGGAAGAAGCAGTATTTACAGATAAAAAACAAGACCGGGATGAAAAGATTTCCGCCATCACAGATGAAGTCATCGAGGCCTTGACGGATGACTTGGTAGCAATTGTTGGGGAAGAAACGGATATTCCCCAGCTAGTGAACGATATCATTTATCAATTTGAGAAGAAAACAGTGCGCCGCATGATTTTGCGGGAACATAAGCGGCCAGATGGCCGTGGGTTGGAGGAAATCCGGCCTTTAAGCGCTGAGATTGACATTCTGCCCCGTGCCCATGGTTCTGCTCTGTTCACCCGCGGCCAAACCCAGGCGTTAACGGCAACCACATTGGGCGCTATGGCGGAGATCCAACATTTGGATGGCTTAGATACTTCTGAGACAGCAAAGCGGTATATGCATCATTATAATTTCCCTGGCTATTCTGTGGGTGAAGCAAAAACCAGCCGCGGCCCTGGCCGCCGGGAGATTGGCCATGGCGCATTGGGCGAACGAGCACTTTTGCCGGTTATTCCCAGTGAAGAAGAATTCCCTTATGCCATTCGTCTGGTGAGTGATATCTTAAGCTCTAACGGCTCTACCAGCCAGGCAAGTATTTGCGGTTCTACATTGAGCCTGATGGCTGCCGGTGTCCCCATTAAAGCACCTGTAGCTGGTATTTCTGTGGGCCTGGTGACCGGGGAAACAGATGATGATTTTATCATGATGACCGATATCCAGGGCTTGGAAGACTTTTTCGGCGATATGGACTTTAAAGTGGCTGGTACCCATGAAGGCATCACAGCCATTCAGATGGATATGAAAATCAAAGGACTGACCTTTGCCATGATCGAGCAGGCCCTGGAACAGACTAAACGTGCCCGGGATTATATCCTGGATGAAGTGATGCTCAAATGTATTGCCGCGCCTAGAGACCATCTGTCGGTATATGCGCCAAAGATTATGACATTGACCATCGATGTGGATAAGATTGGCGAACTGGTTGGACCTAGAGGCAAGACCATTAAGAAAATCATTGAAGAAACGGGCTGCTCCATTGATACGGAGGATGATGGCCGCGTTTATGTTAAAGGTGAGGACGAGGAGAAGATGCGTCTGGCGGTGGAGAAGATCAAAGCCATCACCATGGAACCAGAAGTGGGCCAAATTTACCGGGGCCATGTGCGCAGGATTATGGATTTTGGCGCTTTTGTGGAAATTGCGCCAGGAAAAGAAGGTTTGGTGCATATCTCTAAAATCTCGAAAAAACGGGTCAACAAAGTGGAAGATGAACTCCAGGAAGGCGATGCCGTCATCGTTAAGCTAACAGAAATTGATAAAATGGGCCGGTTGAATTTCTCCATCAAAGATGTGCCGGAAGGTGCAGAGCCCATAAACTAAAGAAAAGATTCCCCCTTCGGTCTGTGGATCGAAGGGGGTTTTCTTTTTTTTGCAGAGATAGTGCCTCTTTGATTTAAACATAAAGTCCATCAAAACCAATCCGTATCGCAATATGCTGTACTTAACCAGCAGAGGATTTACCTGGCTGTAAGAAGAAATATGACCATCTCTACTAAAGTACATACCCATCTTATCAGTCGGCCTTTTTGTATAAATTTGCCCTTGTTGGAGCAAGCTAAAACCAAAAACGGAGGGAAAAACGAATGGTAACCGTCCATCCTTTATCAAACGGCGTGTGGGTAGTGCTGGATGAAATGCCGGCAGTCAGAAGTGTATCTTTTGGCGTTTGGGTTAAAAATGGGTCTGCCTGGGAATCTCCAAAAGAAAACGGTATTTCCCATTTTTTAGAGCACATGATGTTTCAGGGAACAAAGCTGCGTACAGCGAAGCAAATTGCAGAAGAAAGCGATGATTTAGGCGGGCAGGTGAATGCATATACCACAAAGGAATATACAGTTTTTCATACACGAGTGCTAGACCAGCAGCTGTCCCAGGCAGTAGACCTATTAGCAGATATGGTATTAGGATCAGTATTTGAGCAAAGCCGGATCAAAAAGGAGTTTCAGGTGATTTCGGAAGAAATGAAAAGCGCCTTAAGCGATGCGGAAGGGCTAGTCCATGAGACCATACAAGAGCAGGTTTGGCAGGGCAGTGGTTTGGGACAAAGCATCTTGGGGACGGCAGAAACGGTGGGCAGACTAAGTCAAGAAGATTTACAAACCTATTATCAGACCCATTATATACCAAAGCGCATGGTGCTTTCTTTGGCTGGCCATTTTGATAGGGAAACAGTGTTGGAGCAACTGGAACAAGCCTTTGGCCGCTTTTCCCGATCCAAAGAAGTGCTAGAGGAAACGATGACGCCACTATGGCATCCGGGGGTAAAAAAAATTCCCTTTGCTGGAGCGCAGACCCATCTGCTAATGGCATTTCCAGGGGTTTGTCGAACGCATCCGCTCCGTTATGCTGCTGCTGTGCTTGCAGCAGCTTTTGGCGGAGGGTTTGGCAGTATCCTTTTCCAAAAGATCCGCCAGGAGCAAGGGCTGACCTATTCTGTCTATTGTTATCAGGCCCAATATGGTCGGGCTGGGCTTTTTGCCATTTATGCAGGAGTAGCGCCACATCAGGTGGAGGAAACAGCAGAGCGCATCCTTCAGGTGATGAAGGAGTTTCGGCGGACGGGCCTACATGGCCAGTTGCTAGAAAAAACAAAGCGTCAGCTACTGACCAGCTATTGGATGGATCAAGAAAGTACGGTTAACCGTATGAACGCAAATGGGTGTACTCTTTTGCTGGATCAAACCATTCGCTCCCCGGAGGAGATGATTGCTGCTATAGAGCATCTGACAAGGGATGATGTGGAGGAAGCGATGGAGCTTTTATTTGACCGGGAAAAAATGGCTGTTTGTATGGTGGGGCCGCAGAAAGGAGAATTGGAAGAAAAACCACGGTATGAAATGATGGCTGCCGGTGAGACTAACAGGTGAAAAGGAGGTGGAGCGTATGAAAACACTTGATCTATTGGCACTGACCTTAGTGTTGATTGGTGCTATTAACTGGGGATTGGTGGGGTTTTTCAACTTTGACCTAGTTACGGCCATATTCCATGGCAATGCCATTTGGGTGGCACGGATTATTTTTGCCCTGGTAGGGATTGCCGGATTATACGGTTTGAGCCTGTATCATCGGATCAGTGATGAAACGGGTACGGAAATGCAGAAATAAAAAAAGATGTGACGCAGCTTTTGCGTCACATCTTTTTTGCTTTGTTTACAGTATCCCATAGACAGCTACGGTTTTTTGAGAGATTGACCGAAAAAATCATCTCCTAGATCATAGAGGTTCGGGCTATGGGACAATCCTCATACGTTGAATCGGAACAGTACCACATCGCCGTCCTTCATCACATACTCTTTGCCTTCGCTGCGGACCAAACCTTGTTCCCGAGCCAGATTGTAAGAACCCAGACGAATCAGATCATCATAAGAGACCACTTCTGCCCGAATAAAGCCCCGTTCAAAATCGCTATGGATTTTGCCGGCGGCAGCAGGCGCTTTTGTGCCTTGTCGAATGGTCCAAGCGCGGCTTTCCTGCGGGCCGGCAGTCAAAAAGCTGATTAAGCCTAAAAGATGGTAGCTAGCTTTAATGAGCCGGGCCAGCCCGCTTTCTGTGACGCCAGCTTCTTCTAAAAACATGGCTTTTTCTTCTTCATCCAAATCGGACAGTTCTTCTTCCATTTTGGCACAGAGTACAAATACCTCAGACCCTTCCTTGGCGGCTAACTCCCGCACAGCTTGCACATGAGGATTTGAGGCACCATCATCAGCCAGGTCTTCTTCTCCAACATTGGCAGCATAGAGCACGGGTTTTGAGGTAAGTAAATCTAAACTCTGGGCAAAAGCCAGGTCATCGGGATCATCAAATTCCACCGACCGGGCAGACTGGCCAGATTCCAGGGCAGCTTTTAGCTGTTCCAGCACATGGAGCTCTTTTTGCAATGATTTATCGGCTTTAGCAGCTTTGATGGTCTTAGAAAGACGCCGTTCCAAAACTTCTAAGTCGGAAAAGATTAATTCCAGATTGATGGTTTCAATGTCCCGCAGCGGATTGACACTGCCATCCACATGCACAACATTGGGATCTTCAAAGCAGCGCACCACATGAACGATGGCATCGACTTCCCGGATATGGCTCAAAAATTGGTTGCCCAGCCCTTCCCCTTTGCTAGCGCCTTTTACTAGACCGGCAATATCCACAAATTCAATGACAGCAGGCACCGTTTTTGCCGAATGGTACATTTCTGTCAGCTTATCCAGCCTCTGATCTGGTACGGCAACAATACCGATATTGGGTTCAATGGTGCAGAAAGGGTAGTTGGCAGCTTCTGCCTTTCCCATGGTCATGGAGTTAAATAAAGTGGACTTACCCACATTGGGAAGACCAACGATTCCTAATTTCATCTCGTTTACATCTCCTCTAGGTTTCAATTTTTATCCATCGGGGCTAAAATCAGCGCCAAAGTTTGTCTGAGATTATTATTTCTAAAATCAATACTTAGAAAAGTCACTTTTTCTATTTTATCATATTGGGGTATATTTCTCAAGAGGAAGGATAGAAAAAAGGCGCTCCAGCCATGTGAGCCGGAACGCTGAAAATGGACTTTTAATTTTCGTTTGCAACATCTATGAGATTTTCGTAATGCAAAAGTGTTATGTTATTTTCATTTTGCAGTTGGAGCTTTCTATCACGAATATTCTCAAAATCTTTACGGAGTCCGGCTATCACAGCATAGTAGATTTGATAAGGGCAATATTTGTATAATTGTCTGGGTAACTTTGTATTGGAGAATGAGTGCTTTTCCAATTCTGCTACAATTACATTCCAATTTGCAGCAATATACATTTGCCAATCCCTAACCTGTTCAATCCCTTTATTGATTACTTCCCCGAAACGAGTACCTTTTTCTTTTGTTATCCGCCCGTTGGGAGCTTCTAATTCCACAAAGACAAATTGATAACCGTCTGAACTATTACCTATGAGCAGATAATCAGCCACA
>CAJFIN010000082.1 GCA_904381335.1 Candidatus Neoanaerotignum galli
CCGGATAGGGAAACAGATCAAATGGCACAGATGAGATGTTTTTCCCACAATATTCATACTTTCCCATAAGAAGATGGAGCAGTGTTGTTTTTCCTCTGCCATTTCTTCCGATCAGCCCCTGTTTCCACTGTGTATCCACTTGAAAGCTGACATGATCAAAAACTTTCTCATAGCTGGATGGATAGGAAAAGGTCAGATTTTCCACTTGGATCATTGACATAGCGCATGCCTCCTTTACATCTAAACGAGGACTATCCCCCGCCTTTCTCCATCACAGCCGAATGGAGGGCGGTGGAGCCTTCTTGCCGTGCGGTTTTCGCTTCAAAACAGCATTGTGCCAAGCCAAGCCCCTACCTCTGCAAAAAAATAAGAGCTGTAAGAAAGCCAATTCTTACAGCTCGTCATACGCTACCCTATCCAATCCAAAAGGTAAACCTATCCCCTATTGAGTAAACGAGATGATTCTACTTTCTTGCCATGGGCACAATGCTGCTGTAAAACCACAGCAACTTTGTCTATTCCAATTTATTTGCAAGAAAAAGAAATCATCATTTCACCTCACCTTGTCAATTTGTCTCAGCATATCATAAATAGGTCTACCCGTCAAGAAAGCACAGCAAAAAATGTCCTCCTTTTTCCGATGACAAATTATCATTTCCTTTCTCTGGCAACTGCCATTTGTTTGATAGGGAAAGCGGCACTGGGAAAACCCATCGTTTCCCTCTTTCTGCATGTGGGGTTCCGAAAGGCGCCCTCCTTCAGGAAAACTAGCAAAAAAGTCTCTTTGCAAGGATTCCATTTGCTCCTATGGCTGGCACAACCTTTTGCCCACCGGCATGGATCATCTTCGTTTCGATTTTAGGCTAGCCAACCACCCTGATAGTACCTGGCAATACAACCTCACATAAAAAGGCTTAACTGGCTTGTCTCTGGCAGGCCGCGAAGCACACCGTTTGCCTGCAGCAGCTCCATCAGTGTCTTGCCCAAGCCTGTTTTTTCCCGAAATTCTTCCTGGGTTTTAAATTCTGTTACCCCGGCCCGTCCATCCACAATACCTTGGGCCGCAGTAACACCCAGCCCCTGAAGCGAGTTAAACGGCGGAATCAGCCCATCTTTTTCAGGGATAAATTTCGTTGCATCAGAGCGATACAAATCAATGGGATAAAAGGTAAATCCTCTGGCGTAAAACTCTATCACCAGTTCCAGCACCGTCAGTTTATTTTTTTCCTTTGCCGTAGCGGAATTTCCCTTGTCATACAGCTCTTTCGCCGCCGCCCGAGCCACTTCCTCCCCACGGCACATACAGTCATAATCAAAGTCATCACAGGCCCGAACGCTAAAATAAGAGGCATAATAGGCCAGGGGATACCGAATCTTAAAATAGGCAATACGGAAAGCCATCATCACATAAGCCGCCGCATGGGCCTTCGGAAACATATATTTGATCTTCTGGCAGCTATCAATATACCATTGGGGAACATCATGCTCCTTCATAAGGGCAATATGCTCCTCTGTCAGGCCCTTCCCCTTACGGACTTTTTCCATGATGCTAAAAGAGTCTTTATTGGGCACGCCTTTCGTAATGAGATATCCCATAATGGAGTCCCGGGTAGAAATCGTTTCTTTCAGTGTAATGGTTCCATTTGCAATAAGATCGGCGGCATTATTGATCCATACGTCCGTGCCATGGGATAGACCGGAAATCCGCAATAAATCAGAAAATGTTTTCGGCTTGGTATCCAGCAGCATTTGGCGCACAAACTTTGTCCCAAATTCAGGAATCCCCAACGTACCCGTCTCACAACCGATTTGCTCCCCTGTCACGCCCAGTGCTTTCGGGCTTTCAAATAGGCTCATTGTCTCCTTATCATCCAGTGGCACTGACTGGGGATTGACTCCCGTCAAATCATAGAGCATACGAATCACCGTGGGATCGTCATGGCCCAGCAGGTCTAATTTCAGCAGCCGCCCAGAAATGGAATGATAATCAAAGTGGGTAGTAATAATGGTGCTGTTGACATCATCTGCAGGATGCTGCACAGGACAAAACTCACAAATATCATGATCCCTCGGCACTACCATCAGTCCGCCAGGGTGCTGGCCTGTGGTACGTTTTACACCGGTGCAGCCAGCTGCCAAACGGCGAATCTCTGCCGGGTGGGCCGTTTTGTTATGTTCTTCTAAATATTTCATCACAAAGCCATAGGCTGTTTTATCTGCCAAAGTGCCAATGGTACCTGCCTTAAAGACCTTGCCCTTGCCAAAGAGCACTTCGGTATAGGCATGGGCCTGCTGTTGGTATTCCCCTGAAAAGTTCAGGTCAATATCCGGCTCCTTATCTCCATTAAAGCCCAAAAAGGTTTCAAAAGGGATATCATGGCCCTCTTTATGAAGGGGTGAGCCGCACACCGGACAAACGGCGTCCGGCATATCGCAGCCGCTGCCCCCCTCCAGATACGTCTGACGCACCACTTCGCTGTCAAAATCGGAATATTTGCAGTTCGGACACAAATAATGAGGAGGCAATGGATTCACCTCTGTAATGCCTGCCATGGTAGCAGCAAAGGAAGACCCCACAGAGCCACGGCTGCCCACCAGATATCCATGCTCCACAGAGTTCCACACTAGTTTTTGTGCAATGATATACAGCACGGCATATCCGTTAGAAATAATGGAGTTTAGCTCTCGCTCCAGTCTTTTTTCTACCACTTCAGGCAGAGGGTCCCCATAAAGCTCATGAGCTTTTTTCGTGGTGATATTTCGTAAATCCTCATCGGCACCATCGATCCGGGGTGGAAAAGTGCCGTCCGGAATCGGCTTAATGCTCTCAATCCAGCTTGCCACCAAGTTGGTATTGGTTACTACCACTTCGTATGCCTTCTCCTCGCCTAGATAGCGAAACTCATCCAGCATTTCTTCCGTGGTGCGGAAATAGAGGGGCGTTTTTGTTTCCACATCGCTAAACCCTTCTGCGTTTAGGATAATCTTGCGGTAATCTGCCCCTTCCGGATCGATAAAATGACAGTCACAAGTGGCAACCACCGGTTTTTTCAGCTTATCGCCCAGTGCTACCAGGCGGCGATTCAAATTTTGAATATCCGCCACCGAATGAACTGCATCCACCTTCGGCGAAGCAATCATAAATTTATTGTTTGCCACCGGCTGAATCTCCAAATAATCATAAAACCCAGCGATATCATCAATCATTTCCTGGGACTTATCATCTAACAGCGCCTGATACAATTCTCCCGCTTCGCAAGCACTGCCGATAATTAATCCCTCCCGTTTTTCCATTAGTTTCGATTTGGGAATCCGCGGCCGCTTTTTGGCAAAATACTCCAAGTTGGACATACTCACCAGGTCATATAAGTTACGCAGTCCCACATAATTTTTCACCAGCAAAATAATATGATATGGCCGCAGTTTATCATAATGGATCGTACGGCTGCAAAATGCATTGATATGATCCAGGTCATATACCTCTTTTTCTGCCAGCATCTGCAAAAATTTCAAAAACACTTCCGCCGTAGCTTCCGCATCATTCACGGCCCGATGGTGACCTCGCAGATCTACGCCCAGGGCATCACAGACCACGTCCAGCTTAAATTTAGACAACTGGGGCAACAGACTTTTCGCCAGCTCCACCGTATCCACCACTGTATTTTCCAGCGGTTTTAGCCCCAGCCGTTCTCCATTTTTTCGGATAAATCCCGTATCAAAAGCGGCATTATGCGCCACTAATACGGCATCTGACACAAAATCTAAAAACTGAGGCAAAATCTCACCGATCACCGGTGCATCCGCCACCATAGCATCATCAATACCCGTCAACTTGGTAATCTCAGCAGAAATGGGCATTTCCGGATTGACAAACGTAGAAAATCGATCCACAATCTTGCCGCCCATCACCTTCACCGCGCCAATTTCCGTAATGCGGTCCTTCTCCCGAGAAAGTCCTGTAGTTTCTAAGTCAAACACCACATAGGTATCATCTATGCTCTGTCCCCGGGGACAAAGCACCGCATTACCCAGGTCATTGATCAAATATCCCTCTACGCCATAAAGAATCTTTATCTCCTTGCCCTTGGCTGCCTCCATAGCCTCAGGAAATGCTTGCACTACGCCATGATCCGTAATTGCAATAGCAGGATGCCCCCATTCCAATGCCCGGGCCACATATTCTTTGGCAGGCGTAATAGCATCCATGCGGCTCATCTGTGTATGTAAATGCAGTTCTACCCGTTTGACAGGGGCTAAGTCCTGCCGCTTTGGCGGCGGTGTACCCACAGAAATATCCCGGCTCATGATGACTATTTCTTTAGCATAGGTATCATACTGTACTTCGCCTTTGACTTTCACATATTTGCCTGTTTTAAAATAACCGGCCAGCTCTGCATCATACACTGCCTTATCCACGAAAAACTTTACCGTAGTGGAATCTGTCAGGTCGGTGATGTCAAAGGACACAATATATCTGCCGCCCTTAATTTCTCTGCTTTCCGCACCGAATACCCTTCCTTCAATGATCACCTTTTCTCCCTCTGTCCTGGTTTGGGAGATAGGCACTGGGCTGCCCATAATTTCGCGGCCAAGAAGGATGCCATTTTCCACTTGGGCGCTTGCTTTCGTCCGGGCGGCATCGGCTTTCTCCTGCTCTTGTTGTTTTTTCTCCTGCAGGCAAGCAGATAAAAGGGCCGCCGCATCCTCTTCCCGTTTTTTTCTACGGGCCGCTTCTTCTTCTGCTGTGGTTACTTGATCCACAAAGCGTACCGATAGCGCCAAACCAAACTGACGATCTAATTTTTGTTGGATCACCCGGTCAATCCCGCGGCGGTAAAAGAGGCTGGCCGCATGGTGGGGCAGCGTCACTTCCAGGGCGCCATCTTGGAGTTTCCACGTTGCTTGGCGCAAAATCATACCGCAAGCCGGACCTTCTTCTTCCACGCGCAGCAAAATATTCTCCCATTCAGCGGCAATGGCTTGCTCTGTCGAGAGCATAGGGCAGGCATATCGCAGCGTAATCAGCACATCCTTGAGGGGCAGACGTTCCATTAACTGCTCCTTTAAAGAAAAAATCTGCTTTTCTTCCACCACATGGCTAAACTCCAGCCCAAATTCCAGCACACGTTCCTTTTTATGGAGTAGAAACCGTGTTACCCGTCCATCACAGAGCGCTTCCATTACCTCCGGCGAAAGGGAAATCCTTTGAAATTGTTCTTGAAAATAGGTCTCCAACGCCGGTCCTCCTTCTCATTTGTGAATCTCTTGCATCAATGCCTCCACAAGGTCTTCCTCTTTTACCTTGCGAAGGATCTGTCCCTTTTGAAATAACAGTCCTTCTCCTTTTCCGCCGGCAATACCGATGTCTGCCTGCCTGGCTTCTCCTGGACCATTTACTGCACAGCCCATCACTGCCACAGTAATGGGCTTTTTTACCTCGGCCAATCGTTTTTCCACCTCATTGGCCAAACCAATCAGATCGATTTGTGTGCGCCCACAAGTGGGGCAGGAGATCAAGGTAGGGCCAAAACAGCGTAGCTCCAACGCCTGCAAAATCGCTTTGGCCGCTCGGATTTCCTCCACCGGATCCCCCGTCAAAGAAACCCGAATGGTATCGCCAATGCCATCGGCCAAGATAGCGCCGATGCCCACTGCACTTTTCACTGTTCCTTGATAAACTGTGCCTGCTTCAGTGACACCCACATGCAGAGGATAAGCAACCTGTTCCGCTAACAGGCGGTAAGTTTGCCGGCATAATGGCACAGAGGATGCTTTGATTGAAATAACGATATCATGAAAATCCTCTTCTTCCAGCAGACGCACATGACCCATGGCACTTTCCACCAGCGCCTGAGCCGTTACGCCGCCATATTTATTTTTGAGCGCCGGTTCCAGCGATCCAGCGTTAACACCAATGCGAATGGGCACCCGTCTATGCCGGCACGCCTCCACCACTGCCCGAACCCGCTCTTGACCGCCAATATTCCCAGGATTGATACGGATTTTATCTGCGCCCG
>CAJFIN010000083.1 GCA_904381335.1 Candidatus Neoanaerotignum galli
CTTTTTTGCACTTCTTTCTTCAAAGGAAATAGATAAAACAGGGCATCAGGTGAAAGCAGATCAAGCGGTGCTGCGCTCCTTTGGTGTTATGCTCAACCAGATTTCTTTTGATACGGCCATTGCCGCCTACTTATTAAGCCCGCTGCGAGACCGGTATGAGTATGATGATATTGCTGCAGAATGGCTGAAAGAAAGTTATCCTTCGGATGAAGAAGTGCTGGGGAAGGGGAAAAGCCGCAAAAGCGTGCGGGATATTTCCAGAGCTGAACAGATGCGTTTTGCAGCGCCTCAGGCCCGCGTGTTATGGCAGGGGCGGCAGGTGATGGAAGAAAAGCTGAAGGAAAATGGTCAATGGGATCTTTTTACGAAGATAGAAATGCCGTTGATCTGGGTGCTTTCAGATATGGAACAATGGGGGATGCAGGTGGATCCAGATGGATTGGCGGAGTTTGGCACCAAACTTGAAGGGGAGATTGCCACATTGACAACGGAGATTTATTCCTTGGCTGGAGAAGAATTTAATCTCAATTCTCCGAAACAGCTGGGTGTGATTTTATTTGAAAAACTTGGTTTGTCCGGCGGTAAAAAGACGAAAACAGGCTATTCCACCGCCGCCGATGTGTTGGAAAAACTTCGCGTTGAAAGCCCATTGGTAGATAAGATCCTGCTTTACCGCCAGCTCAGTAAGCTAAAGAGCACCTATGCGGATGGTCTGCTGCATGAGATGGATCCGGTGGACCATAAAATCCATTCTACCTTTCACCAAACGGTGACGGCAACGGGACGGATCTCTAGCACAGAACCAAACCTGCAAAATATCCCCATTCGTTTGGAATTGGGACGGCAGCTGCGAAAAGTGTTTATCCCTTCTGGGGAAGAGTTCGTTTTTTTAGATGCAGACTATTCCCAAATTGAGTTAAGAGTATTAGCTCATATGTCTGGGGATGAGCAGATGATTCATGCTTTCCTGGATGGCTTAGATATCCACCGTCTGACAGCATCTCAAGTGTTTCATGTGCCTTTTGATGAAGTGACGAGTGCCCAGCGCAGCAGCGCTAAAGCAGTGAATTTTGGAATCGTTTATGGCATTAGTGCTTTTAGCCTCAGCCAAGATCTGGGCATCAGCCGGAAAGAAGCGGAGGCATATATGCAGCAGTATTTTCATCGCTTTCCGAAAGTAAAGCAATATTTGGATGATGCCATTCGTAAGGGACGGGAACAAGGCTATGTGGAGACACTTTTTGGCCGCAGACGCCCCATGCCGGAGTTGGCTTCTTCTAATTTTACCCAAAGGTCATTTGGGGAGCGAGTGGCGATGAATATGCCAATTCAAGGAACGGCAGCGGACATCATTAAAATTGCCATGGTAAAGGTACACCGCCATCTGATAGAGGGCGGATATCGGTCCAGATTAGTGCTGCAAGTGCATGACGAATTACTCATCGAGACCCATGTGCAAGAAGTGGCGCAGGTGCAGCAGCTGTTGAAAGAAGATATGGAGCAGGCGGTGCAGCTATCGGTGCCCATGGTAGCAGAAGTAAAAATGGGACGCACCTGGTATGAAACGAAATAAGGAGGCAACATGAAGGTAATCGGGATCACCGGCGGTACAGGCAGCGGGAAAAGCGCTGTTACAGCGGTGTTAAAAGAAAATGGAGCGTTTTGTGTGGATGCAGACGCCATTGCTCACGAAGTCATTCTCCGGGGCCATCCTGCCTACGATGCCCTGGTCAAGGCATTTGGTCAGGAGATTTTGGGAGAAGATGGGGAGATTGTGCGAAAAAAACTGGGGCAAATGGTCTTTACCCAGGGGCAAAATCGTATCCCTGAGCTGAATCGCTGTACCCATCCTGCCATTTTGGCAGAGATTCGCAGTCAGTTAGAGAAAGCCCGGCAAGAAGGTTGGTCTTATGCAGTGCTGGATGCACCGCTATTACTGGAGGGGCCATTTCAGGATCTTTGTGATGAAATCTGGGTGGTTTATGCGCCGAAAGAAGTGCGTCTAGCCAGAATTATGGCGCGCGATGATATCGGGCGGGATCACGCCGAAGGACGGATGGCGGCGCAGCGGGATTGGGACGCCTTTGTACAGAAGGCGCCCATTGTCATTGAAAATGGCTCTACCTTAGAGCATGTGCGCCAGCAGGTCATCAAGCAACTCAATAAAACAAATGGGTGATGCCATGAGAAAGAACCGCAAGAAAACTGTTGGACATCTTTGGTTGATCGCAGCAGTGCTGATAATCGCTTTTATGCTGGGACGGTATGTGGCCCTGCCCCGGATCTTTCCTCGGGCGTATGCGTCCTATGTGGAAGAATATGCCGCGCAGTATGGACTGGAAGAAGCATTGGTCTACGCTGTCATTTTTGCAGAGAGTCGGGCGGATGAGCAGGCTTTATCCCATAAAAACGCCATGGGCTTGATGCAGATCACTGGCCCTACGGGGGCATGGGGAGCAGAAATTTTGGAGATGGAAGGCTTTACAATAGAAGATCTTTTTGAACCAGAAACGAATATCCATATTGGGTGTTGGTATTTGCGGCAGTTGTTAAATCAGTTTGGCAATGAAACAACAGCGCTGGCAGCCTATAATGCTGGCAGTGGTAATGTGGCTAAATGGCTGTCAGACCCAGCCTATTCTTCTGATGGCGTCAGTCTTAAGGCCATTCCCTTTGCCCAAACGGAACAATATGTAAAGAAAGTGGCACTCTACAAGAGAGTCTATCGGTTTTTATATGAATAAAGAAAGGAAGGCGCCATGAAACAACTCATATGTCTCTTGCTGGTTTTGGTGATGATTTTCAGCGGGTGTGCAGCAAATGAAGATGAGGCAACATCCGGTACTGCTGTGGGAAGCCAAGTGGGAGAAGGCAATGTGATGCAGCAGGAAGATCAGAAAGAGGAAAAAACAGCGCTGTATCTCAGTATGCGTACTGCCTTTACGCTAAATCCGCTGCTGAATGAAGAAGAAACGGTGGATCGGATCTTAAAGCTCATTTATGAGCCATTTGTCTCCATTGACGAAATGGGTAAGCCTGTGCCAAATATTGCAGAAAATTGGTATTATTCTGAGGAAAGCCGGGTGCTAAACGTTCGGATCCGGCAGGGTTTGACTTGGCATGATGGCAGCCCCATTACGCCATCAGATGTGGTTTTTAGCATCAATGCGCTAAAACAATGTCGGGATACAGGGGTTTATGCCGTTTGTGCACAGCGGATTTTATCGGCGGAAGTGACAGGGGAAAACACGGTGGCCATTACATTTTATACTGCCGACAGCAATAATTTATATGCTTTGACATTCCCTTTGATTAGCGAGGCTTATTATGGAGGAGAAGATCTGGCAACATCGGAGAAAAACTTTGCCCCCTTAGGCAATAGTATTTATGCCTTTGAAAGCTATACACCGGCAAAAGAACTGCGTTTGGTGGCGACAGACAATAGTTTTTCCAGCCGGCCTAATATCGAGCATGTCTCTGTCAGTATTACTTCCAGTGGGGATACCGATGTGTTTTCTTTTGAACAAGGCATGATTGATGCACTGGTGGCCGATGAAACGGTGTTGGGGGCAGTGAATTTGGAAGAAAACAGCCGCAGCTATTCTTTTACAGAAAATTATTATGATTTTTTGGGATTCCAGTTTGAAAATCCTGTGCTTTCTGATTTGTCGGTAAGGCGGGCCATTGCCTATGCCATTCCCAAAGAAAGCATCCTGGAAGGGGTTTATCTGCAAAATGCTGTTCGGGCGGAAGCACCATTAAACCCGAATAGTTGGATGAATCAAAGGCACAACGAGACGTATGGGTATAATCTGCAGTCCGCCCGGGATTTATTGGCCGAGGCAGGTTTTACTTCTGCTCAGCAAGAGGGAGAACCCCTTAGCCGAAATACGCAGGAGGGAACAGAAAGGCTGGTTTTTACCATTCTTGTGAATGAAGAGAATACAAAACGAGTGCAAGCAGCGGCACGGATTGCTGAATCATTAAACAGCATCGGGTTTGATGTGACGGTAGAAGAAGTACCCTTTGCAGAGTATACAGCGCGGCTGGAAAATGGAGATTTCACTTTGTTTTTGGGAGGCTGGAAATTATCGTATATGCCTGATTTTGGCTATTTCTTTGAAACAGGTGCCGCGCACAACTATGGACACTATTCTTCCGCCGCCATGGATGCAGCCATCAGCGCATACCGACAGGCCATTGGCGAAACAGCCATGACCGAGGCAATGGCCCGTTTACAAGAGTGCTTTTTGGCAGAGCTGCCGTATGTGGGCATTGCGTTTTTAAATGGCGCTCTGTTCTTAAATGATCAGATCAGCGGTGTTGGGTTGCCCACAGAGTTTCATCCATTGGAAGGAATGGAATATTGGCAGTTGGAATGAAGAAAAGAGGGGCAATATGAGCCAGCTACGAAAAAATAGTATCACAGGTGAATGGGTGGTTTTTGCAGAAAACCGTCATCATAAGCCGTACCATTTCCGTCATCGCCATGAGGTGACGGAGACAGGCAGTGAGGATTGTCCTTTCTGCCCGGGCCACGAGGATCAGACACCGCCGGAAACAGATCGTCTGCCATCACAAGGCCCTTGGCAAGTGCGCGTATTCCCGAACAAATATCCTGCAATGACAGCAGAAAAAACAGCGGAAAAAACAGATGGGTTTTATGAAAGCCTGCCTGGCTGGGGGGCACATCGGGTGTTGGTGGATACGCCGGTGCATACGCAAGGACCGGAACAGTTTTCATTGGAGCATTGGCAGGAGGTATTTACTGTATTAGCCCGGCAGCAGCTGGAATTAGAGCAAAAAGCCCGTTATGTACAAATTTTCAAAAATAATGGCCCCATGGCTGGAGCTTCGGTGCCTCATTCCCATTGGCAAATGCTCTCTAGCCCGGTGATTTTGCCTCGGCAGGAACGGACACTGGAACATTTGCAAAGTGCAAAAAAAGAACAGGGGGTTTGTCTTTATTGTGCGATGGGAGCGCATGAGGCGAAACTGGGGGACCGGATGGTGGCGGAAAACGATTCTTTTTGGGCCTTTGTACCCTATGCAGCCCGCTTTGCTTTTGAAATTTGGGTGCTGCCCAAACGTCATGTGCCAACGTTTCCGGCATTGACAACGCAGGAACGATGGGATTTGGCGAAAATCACAAAGGAACTATTACTTCGTGTGAAGGCATTGCGGCCAGGCATGGACTACAACTTATGCCTGGAAGATAGCCCTGTGGGGCCGGAGCGGAAGTTATTTCATTGGCATTTGGAAATTTTGCCCCGTATGGGGGCTTTGGCAGGCTTTGAATATGCAACGGCTAGTTTTCTGAATCCGGTTTTGCCTGAAACGGCAGCTGCAGTGCTGCGGGAAAAGGCATAGATTAGACGAAATGAACAATAGCTTTTTCTAAAATTTAGGCAAATTGCAAAAAAACAAAAAATACGCCAAAAATAGTTGACTCTATTGTAGCTACATACAATAGAATAGTTCTGTAAGCAAGTACAACAACGCTGCCAACGAAAAAAGAAACAAAGAAAGAAAACAGATTGGAAAGGATGGTTACGATGTTAGTACCAAAGGCAATTTCGTTCGATGTATTCGGCACCATTATCGACTGGGAAGGAGAAGTACAGGACTTCTTCAAAAGATTTATGGCCAAAAAAGGCATTGAAGGCGTAGATCCCAAAGAAGTTCAGACTCGTTGGGAAGAAATCCAGTTCGTTTATATTCAGGAGAAATATCGTCCTTACAAACA
>CAJFIN010000084.1 GCA_904381335.1 Candidatus Neoanaerotignum galli
CTCTTGAGAGTACCGGGCGGACACAAATAGTATCAATCCAGTATCAAGAGCCTTATGGACGGGCAAAAAAGCCTGTATTCATGCGGGTTTGCGCCGTTTTGAGCGTCATTCCCACTCTATCGTTGCCGGCGGTTTCCCTGTGCAATCATACAGCACTCGGTTAACTCCTTTTACTTCATTGACAATCCGGTTTGCCGCCTTTGAAAGCACATCCCACGGCAACTGGGCTGCATCCGCCGTCATAAAATCAGATGTCAGCACCGCTCGGAGCACAATTGCATAATCATATGTCCGAAAATCGCCCATCACGCCCACAGAGCGCATATTGGTCAGGGCTGCAAAATATTGCCCCAGCGTTTTATCCACACCAGCTTTTGCCACTTCTTCGCGGAAAATGGCATCCGCCTCCTGAACGATCTTCACCTTTTCTTCGGTCACCTCGCCGATGATCCGAATACCAAGGCCGGGGCCGGGGAAAGGCTGGCGATACACCAGATAATCCGGAATGCCTAGCTCTAAGCCGACCTTTCGCACTTCATCTTTAAAAAGCATTCTCAGCGGCTCTACAATTTCCTTAAAATCCACAACATCTGGCAAGCCGCCTACATTATGATGGCTCTTAATCACAGCTGACTGGCCAAGGCCGGATTCAATTACGTCCGGATAAATGGTTCCTTGCACCAAAAAGTCCACCGCGCCAATCTTCTTGGCTTCTTCTTCAAAGACCCGAATAAATTCAGCACCAATGATCTTCCGCTTCTGCTCTGGATCGGTAACGCCTTCCAATTTCTCGTAATACCGCTGTTGAGCATTGACCCGGACAAACTGCAATTCATATGGGCCATTGGGGCCAAAAACAGCCTCCACTTCATCCCCTTCATTTTTTCGCAGCAGTCCATGATCGACAAACACACATGTCAACTGCTTTCCTACCGCTTTTGACAGCAGTACTGCTGCCACAGAAGAATCAACCCCGCCGGATAAGGCGCAAAGTACCTTACCATTGCCAATCTTTTCTTTCAGCTGTGCAATGGTGCCCTCCACAAAGGAATCCATCTTCCAGTCCCCTTTGCAGCCGCAAATATCAATCACAAAATGGCGCAGCATCTTCATGCCTTCCACCGTATGCATCACTTCTGGATGGAACTGGGTGGCATACCATTTCTTTTCTGGATATGACATTGCTGCCACAGGGCAAACCGGCGTATGGGCTGTAACATGAAATCCCTCTGGTATCTGGGAGATATAGTCCGTATGGCTCATCCAGCATACCGTCTTTTCATTCACGCCTACAAACAGCGGATCCGAAGGATCTACTTCCACCTCCGTATGACCATATTCGCTTACAGGGGCTGT
Organism: Candidatus Neoanaerotignum galli; assembly: GCA_904381335.1. Lineage (GTDB taxonomy): Bacteria > Bacillota > Clostridia > Lachnospirales > Anaerotignaceae > Neoanaerotignum > Neoanaerotignum galli. Next base: position 1,357 of record CAJFIN010000084.1, read on the forward strand.
CTCCACCTTGCCACCCAGCAAATATGCCATCAATTGAGAGCCATAGCAAATGCCTAAAACAGGAATACCCAAATCAAAAATTTCTTTTCCAATCCGAGGAGAGGCAGGGTCATAAACGCTGTTTGGTCCGCCTGTAAAAATAATTCCCTTCGGAGAAAGTGCTTTGATTTCCTCCAAAGGCATGGTATACGGCTTTACTTCACAATAAACATTGCATTCCCGCACCCGGCGGGCAATCAGCTGATTATATTGGCCGCCAAAGTCCAGTACAATCACCAATTCGTTTTTCATAAGGCGCTCCTCTCCAGCTTAATATTCCACGCTGTAGTTTGGTGCTTCTTTTGTGATCTGAATATCATGCGGATGGCTTTCTCTTAAACCAGCGCTGGTAATACGAATAAACCGGCCGTTTTCTTTCAACTCCTGAATGGTATGGGTACCGCAATAGCCCATACCTGCCCGCAGACCGCCCATCAGCTGATAGATGGAATCTTCTACACTGCCTTTAAAGGCAATCCGGCCTTCCACGCCTTCCGGCACCAGTTTTTTCTGGCCTTCCTGGAAATAGCGGTCTTTGCTGCCCTGTTCCATGGCTGCGATGGAGCCCATCCCACGGTATACTTTATATTTTCTGCCTTGATACAACTCGGTGCTTCCGGGGCTTTCCTCACAGCCGGCAAAATAGCTGCCCAGCATGCAAACGCTGGCACCGGCAGCAATGGCTTTTACCACATCACCAGAATATTTGATGCCGCCATCAGCGATGATGGGGATGCCATAAGGCTTTGCTGCTTCAGCGCAGTCAAATACCGCCGTGATCTGAGGCACGCCAATGCCCGCCACCACACGGGTAGTGCAGATGGAGCCAGGTCCGATACCCACCTTAACTGCATCAGCACCAGCTTCAATCAGAGCCACCGTTGCTTCTGCCGTTGCCACATTGCCCGCGATCAGCTGCAAATCAGGGAAGGCGGCTTTAATCCGTTTTACCGTTTGAATTACGCCTTCGGAGTGACCATGGGCTGTATCAATCACTACCACATCCACACAAGCATCTACCAGGGCCTGAATCCGATCTAATACATCTGCTGTAGCGCCCACAGCCGCACCGGCCAGCAAACGGCCATGCTCATCTTTTGCACTGTTAGGATACTTAATGGCTTTTTCAATATCTTTGATGGTGATAAGCCCCTTCAGATAACCATCTTTATCTACGATAGGCAATTTTTCGATCTTATGCTTGGTCAAAATTTCTTTGGCCTGCTCCATGGTCGTGCCTTCTGGTGCAGTGATGAGGTTATCTTTCGTCATTACTTCTTTAATCTGTTTGTTGTGGTCTTTTTCAAACCGGATATCCCGGTTGGTGATGATGCCCACTAATTTGCCATCCACTGTAATAGGCACGCCGGAAATATGGAATTTAGCCATCAACTGATCTGCTTCATACACATAGTGCTCCGGGCTTAAAAAGAAGGGATCAATGATAACACCATGTTCAGATCGTTTCACTTTATCAACTTCTTCGGCCTGACGCTCAATGGACATATTCTTGTGGATAATCCCAATACCACCCTGCCGAGCCATGGCAATGGCCATTTTAGCTTCGGTCACAGTGTCCATTCCTGCGCTCATCACCGGCGCATTGAGCTTGATCTTTTTGGTCAGATAGGATGTAATATCCACATCACGGGGCAAAACATCGCTTTTGGCCGGGATCAAAAGTACGTCGTCAAAGGTCAATCCTTCCTTTACCAATTTGTACATGATTTCCTCTCTCCTTTTTTCAAAAATCCAGCTTCTTACGCTTTTGTGATGATATTATAATTTTGTGATTCTATCAAAAAAAACAACCCTTGTCAACAAAAAACGTCTTTTCTATTATTTTATCACATTTGTCTGTTTTTTACAATATCCGCCATTAAAAACAACAATTTTCATCCTTATATAGGGCAATTTTGCTCTTTTTCTTGTCTATTTTCCACTTTTTCTTTGAAAATGGCTTATAAAACGGTTTTAGCGAAACAAGAAAATCCTTTCTCTTTCACTAAAAAAAGGGATATCTCAAACTTTCCTTCCTCTGCCGTTAGCAAAGCAAACGTTGGTTCCTTCGTGCTGCGCGGCCGGGACAGGCTGCCAGGATTACATAATACCACTTTCCCCTCCTGTACCAACACAGGCACATGCGTATGGCCGAAAAGCACCACATCTGCTTCCTGTTCTTCCCCCCACAAGCAAATGCGCAATAATCCTGCATAAGTACGAAACTGATGGCCATGGGCCAAGGCCAAGCGCCGCCCGCCCCAAGGTAGCACCAGCTTTTCCGGAGCACTGCCAGATGGGTCATTATTGCCGGCTACCAGCCAAAAATATCGGCCGCCATACGCCTCCTTTAGCCGCAGGCCATCCTCTACCATATCCCCCAGGAAAAACACCGTAGCTGCATCGTCATACACCTCTAACACCCGCTGAGCCGCCTTCAGGTTCCGATGCGTATCGCTCATCACCAGGGCCTTCATTCTTTCAGCCCCCGCAGTACTTCTTTCATGGCACGCAATGCTTTGCCGCGATGGCTGATGGCATTTTTTTCTTCCATCGTCATCTCCGCCATATATTTTCCCTTTTCCGGCACATAGAAAATAGGGTCATAGCCAAATCCGTTTTCCCCTTTACATTCGTAACCGATAATACCCTCCACCGTTCCGCGAGTTATAAAATGGCGGCCATCGGCCAATGTGGCAGAAATGACGCTGACAAACCGGGCCGTGCGTTTCGGTTCAGGCGTATGCTGGAGCAACGACAAAATCTTTGCATTTTTTTCCTCATAACTGGTTTCTTCCCCCATAAATCGAGCAGAATACACCCCCGGCGCCTTATCCAGTGCATCTACCTCCAAGCCGCTGTCATCGCTGAGTACAGCAAAAACCGGCTCTGTATCATAAAAAGGCGCCACCGGCAAACCTTCCTTCCGTGCCTGTGCCGCAGCAGTAGCCCCTTGTAAAATGGCCTGCATTACTGTATCAGATTTGATTTTGGCATTTTCCTCAAATGTGGTGCCAGTTTCCTCAATATCAAACGTTCCGACAGCATCCATGGTATCTACAGTAGCTCCCAGTTCTGCCAATAACTCACGCACTTCTTTCACTTTTCCCTGATTTTTCGTTGCAAACACAAGATGCATTTCCCCCACTCCTTTCTTTGCTTTTTCCTTGGGACAACATGCCGGCCATATATTTTCCATAGTATACCATAGGGGCCACAGGACTGTCCACTGCTAAGAAAAAGCGCCTGGACCACTGCCCAAGGCGCTTTTTTATCACCGGTAATTGTATTGATTGAACATATCTGTCACAGCAGAATAAATGGCATTGGCAATGGCATCTCGAGTGGCGGACTGACTCAGCGCCGCTGCATCAGTATCATTACTCAAAAAGCCACATTCGATCAAAATAGCCGGCACTTTTGTCTGGTTCAGTACGATCAGGTCGGAGCGGATCTTAATCCCACGATCAGATAAGCCCGTGGCCGAGACCATATAGTTCTGCATAAACTGGGCGGCAATCTGACTGGTGAGCCGTCCGTTGCCTGTATCGCTGGCATGGTTCATATACAGCACCTCAATGCCATTGGCCGAGGTGCTGGTAGCCGCATTTTGATGGATCGATACAAACAGATCTGCCGTTTCATTCGCCATCTGCGCCCGGCTGACATTGGTAGGATAAGAATCATCATCCCGGGTTACATACACCTTAATATCACTGTTGGCCTCAAAAAGCGCTTGAGTCCGAAGCAAGATATCCAAATTGACATCTTTTTCCACCATGCCATGGCCATTGGTGCCAGGGTCATTTAAGCCATGCCCCGCATCTAACACCAAAATCTTATCATAGACTTCTTTGGGATGAAGAAAAGAAATTTGTAAAGTAGAACCACTTTGACGGATCTCTACAGCCAAAATTTGGTTTTCCTCAATGACAAGACGGGTCCTTCCTTGACTATCGTTTTCTACCACAATGCGATCCACCAGGCTGTCCCCAGAAGCAATGGTGCCATAGCCATAGGTGTCCCGA
>CAJFIN010000085.1 GCA_904381335.1 Candidatus Neoanaerotignum galli
AGCGCCGGCCGGTTCACCTCGCTGCTTGTAAGGATCTTTCCCGCCAGAGGAATCTCCGGCACCAAATTTTCTAAATGAAATTCCGCCACAAACTTTTCTATCGGCACGGAATACATCCGAATTTCCTCCTTCCGTTTTGCCTTACCGCATGAAGGGTTTCCATGGCCTGGGCCAAAAAAACGCTTCCTTCTTACCCGTTAAATTTTATCATATTTTCCCGCGTCTTACAAGAAAATAGCTCACACCGCCTAGACTTGTTGAACCTGCTGACGGAAAAACGCATAAACCGATTCCGCTGCCTGGATCGTCATATTGGGCACCTCCAATAAGTCTGCTACTTCGGCTTTGGCAATTTGTTCCACATCGCCGAAATGAAGCAGCAGCGCCTTACGCCGGGCCGGCCCAATGCCCGGAATATGATCCAGCACAGATTCTACCTGGGCATTTTGCCGCAGCTGACGGTGGTACGTAATGGCAAAGCGATGTACTTCATCCTGAATCCGTGTCACCAATCGAAACGCTTCGCCATTTTTCGGCAAAGGGATCTGGCGCCCTTCATAAAGCAGGCCATCCGTACGATGGTGATCGTCTTTAAACATGCCACAAACGGGAATGGTCAAACCAAACTGGTCCAATACCTCTTTTGCCGCAGAAATCTGTGCCTTGCCGCCGTCCATCAAAATTAGATCCGGCAACCGGCCAAACCGGCTAGCCCCACCAGCAGTCTCTTCCTCCCGCGTATGGCGGATGCGCCGGGTCAGCACTTCCTGCATAGAGGCAAAGTCATTGGCTCCTACCACTGTTTTAATGCGGAACTTCCGATAGTCGCTTTTTTTAGCCTTTCCATTTTCAAACACCACCATACTGCCCACAGAATAATATCCTTGGATATGGGAAATATCATAGGCTTCCACCCGCTCTATCTCCTGTTCTAGACCCAAGGCCTGCCGCAGCTGCTCCATGGCGCCCACCGTGCGTTCCTGCTCTCGCTTCATCTTCTCCCCAAATTGGTTTAAAAGAATCCGAGCATTTTGCCCTGCCAGCTCCGTCAGCTTGTACTTTTCGCCTTTTTGAGGCACAAAGATCGTCACCTTGCTGCCCTTTACTGTGCTGAGCCATTCTTCCAGCACTTCTTTCTCCCCTGCTTCCGGTCCGTCTTCCAACATCAGTTCCCGGGGGATAAATGCCGTACCGCTATAAAACTGTTTGATAAACTCTGTCATCACTTGGCTGCGGGTGCTTCCCTCTGTGTTTTTCACCATAAAGTGTTCCCGGCCGGTGATCTTGCCGCCCCGAATAAAAAACACCTGCACTACAGCCTCGTTCATCGCCCGCGCCAATCCAATCACATCGCTGTCCTGATAACCGGCATTGGTGATTTTTTGCTTCTGAGCTACCCGTTCAATGGCCTGGATCTTATCCCGCAGGGCAGCCGCCCACTCAAAATCCAATTGCTCTGCCGCTTCTTCCATCTTTGTACGCATAGAAGAAACAATATCCTGATGTTTTCCTTCTAAAAAAAGCAATGCCTCTTTCACCCATTGGCGATATTGCTCCTCGGATACTCGGCCATCACAAGGCGCCTGGCATTGACCGATATGATAATTTAGGCAAGGCCGCTCCTTTTTCAGATCCCGCGGGAATACCTTTTTACATTTTCGGATCGGCCAAAGCTTATGCACCAGCTCCACCGTCTCATTGACGGCAGTGGCATCGGTGATCGGACCAAAATATTTGGCTCCATCTTTCACATAACGCCGGGTGGAAAAAATCCGAGGAAACATTTCCTGCACCGTTACTTTAATATAGGGATAGGCCTTGTCATCTTTCAGGCGGATATTATATTTAGGACTATATTCCTTGATGAGATTACACTCTAAAATCAAGGCTTCCATTTCTGTATCTGTAACGATATACTCAAACTCTGCAATATGCTGTACCATACTGCGGACCTTTGGGGAATGGGTTTTGCTGTTTTGAAAATATTGGCTGACCCGGTTTTTCAGCTTCACCGCTTTTCCCACATAGATCACTTGGTCGTTTTGATCTTTCATAATATAAACCCCAGGTTTTAGCGGGAGTTTTTTTAATTCTTCTTTGATGTCAAACATAGTCTTTTCCTTTCCGTTTCAGGCGGATTTTTGCTGGGATTCTTCCAATTTCCTTAATTATACCACCTTCTACTTTCCTGCAAAACCGTTTTTTGTTATACTAAAAAGGCAAAGGAGTGATTTTTTTGCCAAACCGATGTTTTTTTCTCCGCGTCCTCGGCGTGATTTTATTGGCCTATGGCATTTTCATCTGTCTTTTTCAAACATTTAGTTTCGGTAATGCCCTGCCCCTGCTGTTGGGACTGGTACTATATGGCTATGGCCGTCTATCCAGCCAATGGCAGAGCCGGTTTCCTCATTTTTTTCATCTGTATCGGCTGGCTTTACTTGTGTTTGCCATTACCTTTGGCCTGACGGCTCTGCTGCTGACCGTTACCGGAAAACATAAACCAGAAAACGGGGCCGATGCCATTTTAGTGCTTGGCGCCGGTCTGAGAGGCGATGAAGTCAGTCGTTCTCTGGCCTACCGGCTGGATGCCGCATATGATTATTATTTGCAAAACCCCCAGTGTATCTTTGTCCTTTCCGGTGGACAAGGAGAAAATGAATGGGTGCCAGAAGCCTGGGCAATGCGTGATTACCTATTAAATAAGGGTATGCCAGAGGGGAAAATGCTGTTGGAAGATCGGTCTTCCCGTACCATGGAAAACTTTCTCTTCTCCAAAGCCTTGCTGGAAGATTACTTTGGCGGGCGTCCATATACGTTGGTCTATGTGACCAATGGATTCCATGTGTTCCGCGCGGGGCGTATTGCTTCCATGGCTGGCCTGACCGCCCAGGGACTGGGTGCAAAAACTGTGCCCTATCTTTTGCCTGCCCAGTACTTACGAGAGTATTTTTCGCTGCTGCATTTTTATACCATCGATCAGCTGCGTGGATTTTCCACCTCTGCTTCTCCCCTATAAACCAACAGATATTTTTTCATGCGCCACAGTCTTTGACTGTGGTTTTTCTTCTTTTTTATGCCTTATCTTCATATAGTGGTTACAAATCCATTCGGAGGCGCCCATGGGAAAACAACGTATCCTTCAAGGGGCGATCATTCTGACTGCCTCTAACTTTATCACCCGCCTATTGGGCTTTGCCTACCGCATTACCATGGCCAATGCCATCGGTGCCGAAGGCCTTGGCCTGTACCAACTTTTTATGCCTCTATATTCTTTGGCCTGGTGTATCACTTCTGCAGGGCTGACCACCACGCTCTCCCATCTAACAGCCCGTCATGCCGGCCAGGGCCACCCGGAAAATGCCCGCCGTTTGCTGCATTTGACATTTGGCATAAGTTTCGTTTTAAGTCTGCCTGTATCTCTGGTACTTTTTTTCGGTGCTCCCAGTTTTGTCAATCATCTCCTGGGTGATTGCCGTGTTTTGCCGGCATTGCGCATCCTTAGCTTTTGTGTACCAGCCATGGCCATGGGCAGCTGTATTCGCGGCTATTTTTATGGCTGCCAAATCCATCGGGTGCCAGCCCTGTCTCAACTATTGGAACAAGTGCTGCGTCTTTCCTGCCTGTTGGTTGTCGCCCATTTCTTTTCCTTGCAGAACGAAACTTTCGCCGTTAGCGCTGCTGCTCTCAGTGTGGTGCTGGGGGAAGTCGGTTCCTGTTTGTTTGTCTTTCTTTGCCTTCGGCAAGATAAACCGTCCAGCCATCCAGCCACACTCTCGTACCCAGCCGCTCTGAGCGCCCTACTGGCCATGGCCGTTCCCTTGGGTGCAAACCGCATCCTTTCTTCCCTATTTAACACGGCGGAAAGCCTGATGATTCCTCAGCGCCTTTCCCTTTTTCCTGGCTCGGAAAACGCTCTGGCTGATTTTGGCCGTTTAACTGGTATGGCCATGCCATTATTGCAGCTGCCCAGTTCCTTTCTCACAGCGCTTTCTACCGCCCTTTTGCCTGCTGTTAGCCATGCTGCGGCACAAAAACGATCCGCCGCTCTTCAGGCAGCTACCGGTCAGAGCATCCTTTTTACCTTACTTAGCAGCTATGCTGCGGCAGGTGTGCTTTTCCTTTTTGGCGATCGTTTTTGTGCCCTCATCTACCACGATGCATCCTTGAGCCAGTTTCTAAAGCCACTGGCTTTCTATGCCCCTTTGCTTTATGTACATATCACCTTATCTGGTCTGCTAAATGGCTTAGCCTTACAGCGATTTTCTTTTCTTCTGCATACCGTTTCTTCCTGCTGCACACTGGTTCTGCTGTACATAGGTCTTCCACAAATTGGGCTAGCTGCTTATTTTGGGGCCATGGGTCTGAGCCTGGTATTGACGGTTAGCCTTTCTGCGTTCCGACTAAAAAAGGAAGGGGTGCTACATCTTTCTCCTATCCATACCTTTTTTTATCCGGCTCTAGCTTTTGTGCTGGCCGTACTTGTCAACCGGCTTCTGCAGCCCAGTCTTTCTCAAAACTTGCTCGGAACGGGTATCTCCTGCCTTGTCTTTGTGCTATGCTATGGACTGGTACTGCTATGGACGGGTTCCATTGCACTCTGCCTAACAGGAAAAGCCAGCCGGCCAAACCTGTTCGCCCGTCTGGCACGGCAGAACCAGATTGATTTTTCCCTCGACAATAGCAATTCTACCAAATTTTCCTGATTTATTCTCGGCGTAATGCACAATCATGCTTTCTGCCATGAAAAAACATACAAAAAACCGTCTGTTTTCTTCCAATTGTTTTTGTAAAATAAGCAACCTTTCCGCCAGCCAACAAAAAAAGTACAGCCAAAAACGCAAAAAAAGTCTTGACTCTATTCTAACTACATACAATACAATAGGT
>CAJFIN010000086.1 GCA_904381335.1 Candidatus Neoanaerotignum galli
GCAATGGCCGCCGGCAGTCCAGCTGAAGAAAGGATCAACAAAAAATTATAGACCTGATACCCCGCCGCATAATAGGCATTGCCCGTATCTCCCCACAATGCCGTCAGGGGCAGACGGTACAAAAACCCAATAAACCGTACTATCAGCCCCGCAGCCACCAGTATGGAGGCCTGTTTGAGGTAGGAGCTGCCTTTTTTTTGTTCCATGTCATCGCCTGCCTTTTATGGTTGGGTCAATCCTGCTGTGCCATTTGCTGGGCCCGATTTCTGGCCTTTTTTCTGGCCTGGCTATCCAGAATCTTCTTTCTCATACGCAAAGAATGGGGCGTTACCTCCAGCAGCTCATCATCTGCAATAAATTCCAGACACTGCTCCAGGCTCATCTGGATGGGCGGCGTCAGTTTCAATGCGTCATCAGAACCGGAAGCCCGCATATTGGTCAGCTGTTTCTTTTTGCATACATTCACTTCCATATCCTCGCTGCGGGCATTTCTGCCCACCACCATTCCAGCATAAACTTTCACGCCAGGGCCGATGAATAAATCTCCCCGTTCCTGCGCGTTATAAAGGCCATACGCCACAGCTTCGCCGCTTTCAAAGGCAATTAAAGATCCCTGAGAACGTTTGCTAATTTCCCCCTTATAGGGCGCATATCCATCAAAGATAGAGTTTAAAATACCATTGCCTTTTGTATCTGTCAAAAATTCGCTGCGATAGCCAATCAAGCCACGAGCCGGGATAGAAAATTCCAAGCGAGTATATCCGCCATTGCTGGGGTGCATATCGGTCATTTCCCCTTTACGGCTACCCAGCTTTTCAATGACATTTCCCACAAATTCTTCGGGCACATCAATGGTCACCTGTTCCATTGGTTCTTCTTTTTTCCCATCCACTTCGCGGAAAAGCACTTTTGGGTTTTCCACCTGGAACTCATATCCTTCCCGGCGCATCGTTTCAATGAGGATGGACAAATGAAGTTCCCCACGGCCAGAGACCTTGAAAGCTTCCGTAGAATCTGTATCTTCCACCCGCAAAGATACATCGGTGTTTAACTCCCGATATAGCCGTTCCCGCAGATGCCGGGAAGTGACAAATTTCCCTTCTGTACCAGCAAAGGGACTATCATTTACACAAAACGTCATCGACAGCGTAGGTTCAGAAATCTTTACAAAATCCAATGGTTCCGGATGATCTGGAGAACAGATCGTATCCCCAATTCGAACATCGCTAATGCCGGAAATGGCCACAATGTCCCCAAAAGAAGCTTCCTTCACTTCCACCCGCTGCAACCCTTCGTATACATAGAGTTTACTGATTTTCACCCGTTCATTCAGCTCCGGATGATGAATATTTTTCAACACACAGTCATCATTGACATGAATGGTGCCATTTTCCACTTTTCCAATGCCAATCCGTCCCACGTATTCATTATAATCAATGGTGCTGATGAGGGTTTGCAGCGGCGCTTGTGGATCCCCTTCTGGTGCAGGAATATGGTCGATAATCGTCTCAAACAGACATTTCATATCGGGATCTTGATGATCCGGTGTCAAAGACGCCGTTCCCTGACGGGCAGATGCAAACACAAAGGGACTATCCAGCTGTTCATCGCTGGCATTCAGTTCCATAAAAAGCTCCAATACCTCATCTACTACGGCATTCGGCCGAGCTTCCGGACGGTCGATCTTGTTGATACATACCACCACAGGCAAATCCAGTTCTAGCGCTTTTTTCAGCACAAATTTGGTTTGGGGCATGGGGCCTTCAAAAGCATCTACCACCAATACCACACCGTTTACCATTTTCATAACCCGTTCTACTTCGCCGCCGAAATCGGCATGACCCGGGGTATCTACGATATTGATCTTAATGTCGTGATAATGCACAGACGTATTTTTTGACAGAATGGTAATGCCTCTTTCCCGCTCAATATCACCGGAGTCCATCACGCGCTCCTGGACGACTTGATTGGAGCGGAAGGTGCCGCTTTGTTTTAGCAGCTCGTCCACCAAGGTGGTTTTGCCATGGTCAACATGGGCAATGATAGCTACATTTCTGATGCATTCATTTTTGATTCTCATGTTCTCGTTTCTCCCTATATCTCTATCTGCTTTCTAATGCTCTAACTGAGTTATTTTATCACATCACCGGTATAAGTGCAATTTTTTTCTATCGGTTTTGCTGATGAACTGCCCCGTTTTACCTTGTTGAAGCTTTGATCTTCTTTCGTGCTGGAAATGTAGAAAAGCCCCGCAAAGGAGGATTTCCTCTGCGGGGCAATATAACATCATCTATGCTCTTTTTCTTACATCATGCCGCCCATACCATTGGACTGACCCTGCTGAACATAATCAGCAGCACCATTCTTAGAAGGATAATCAGCCACAACAGCTTCTGTGGTCAGGAAAGTGGAAGCAACAGAGGTAGCATTTTGCAGTGCACTTCTTGTTACCTTTGCGGGGTCAACAATCCCTGCTTCAACCATATCTACATATTCTTCCGTCAATGCGTTAAACCCAATGCCAACAGGCAGCTCTTTTACTTTGTTTACAATGACAGAGCCTTCCAGACCAGCATTGATGGCGATTTGACGCATAGGAGCTTCCAGGGCTTTCACCACAATTTCAGCACCCGTTTTTTCATCGCCTGTCAAATCTTTGGCAACAGCAGCTACTTTGTCAATGGTATGGATAAATGCCGTACCGCCGCCAGCGATAATGCCTTCTTCTACTGCAGCTTTTGTTGCAGCCAGAGCATCTTCCATACGCAGTTTCTTTTCTTTCATTTCAGTTTCTGTAGCAGCACCTACTTTGATTACGGCTACGCCGCCCACCAGTTTTGCCAGTCTTTCCTGCAGTTTTTCTTTTTCAAAGTCGCTGGTGGTCTCTTCCAGCGCTGCACGGATCTGTTTTACGCGGGCGTCAATATCTTCTTTCTTGCCCTCGCCACCGGTGATGATGGTGTTTTCTTTTTCAACCCGAACCGTTCTCGCACGGCCTAGCATATCCAGTGTTACATCTTTCAGATCAATGCCAAATTCATCGCTGATGACCTGAGCGCCAGTCAAAGCAGCCAAGTCAGCCAACTGTGCTTTTCTTCTTTCACCATAGCCAGGTGCTTTTACTGCCACACTGGTAAAGGTGCCTCTCAATTTGTTCAAAACCAGGGTTGCCAGCGCTTCGCCTTCAATGTCATCGGCAATGATCAAAAGTTTGCCGCCCACCTGCATAATCTGCTCCAATACAGGTACAATTTCCTGAATGTTGGAGATCTTCTTGTCGGTAAGCATGATATAGGGCTCATCCAATACTGCTACCATCTTTTCCAGATCTGTAGCCATATAGCTGGACAGGTAACCTTTATCAAACTGCATCCCTTCCACCAGTTCCAGTTCGGTATTCATGGTTTTTGATTCTTCCACGGTGATGACGCCATTGTTGGTAACCTTCTCCATGGCATCGGCAATCATAGCGCCTACTTCATCATCGCCAGAAGAAATAGCAGCAACACGAGCAATGTGATTTTTCGTAGATACAACAGTGCTCATATTCTTAATTTCTTCTACCGCAGCAGCAGTGGCTTTCTGCATCCCTTTTCTCAAAATAATGGCATTAGCGCCAGCTGCAATGTTTTTCAAACCTTCCTGAATCATAGCCTGAGCCAGTACGGTAGCAGTGGTGGTACCATCGCCAGCCACATCATTGGTCTGGGTAGCCACTTCTTTTACCAGCTGTGCACCCATGTTTTCATAAGGATCTTCAAACTCAATATCTCTAGCAATAGAAACACCATCGTTTGTAATCAGGGGGCTCATAAATTTACGATCCAATACGACATTTCTGCCTTTGGGGCCCAACGTTACTTTTACAGTATCTGCTAATTTATTTACGCCTTCTGCCATGGCGTTTCTTGCTTCCGTTCCATATTTGATTTTCTTAGGCATGTTCGTTCACTCCTCCAAAAAATTAGTCTTCCACAATGGCCAGAATATCTGATTGACGAATAATGATATATGTTTCACCGTCAAATTTTACTTCTGTGCCGCTGTATTTCGAGTAAATCACCCGATCACCGGGTTTTACCATCATTTCAATTTCTTCACCCTTTACTTTGCCGCCAGGGCCCACAGCGATTACTTCTGCTTCCTGGGGTTTTTCTTTGCTCTGGGTAGGCAATACAATACCAGATTTGGTTTTTTCTTCTGCTTCCATTTGTTTAATGACTACTTTATCTCCCAATGGTACTAATTTCATAGGGTAAGACCTCCTTGATTGGACTCTGTGGATTTATTAGCACTCACTTTGCTTGAGTGCTAATCATTGTCTTTATGATAGCCCGAAACCATCGTTTCTGCAAGCTGAAATAATCGGAAATATTTTAATTTTTATATGGATTATCCAA
>CAJFIN010000087.1 GCA_904381335.1 Candidatus Neoanaerotignum galli
TGTTCTGAACCCGGCGGCAGGCGTAAATATCACCGGTGGGCAGAATGGTCAAATGACAGTTGCCGCAGTTGCAGCCGCCGTAAATCATCCCTTCTTCCACATCTTCCGGGATTTTAAACGCGCCGGTTTCGTATTCGTACAGCGTCCAAAGATGGTCTTTCTTGTTAAAGTAAGTCTGGCAGCCCGCCGCCTCATACGCCTGGAACTTTTTGTCGCAGTCCGCCAGTAGTTTACGGTAACGCTGGGGCGAGATCCCCACATCTTTCTCCTCGCTGGTGGGGCAATAGCGGGCAAAGGCAAAAACATTGACTCCGGCCTTGACCACCGCATCAATGATGTCAGGCACTTGGTCGATGTTGGTGCCGGAGACAGTGGTCATAATCACGCTACGGATGCTCGCCCGGTTGATACAGCCGATTTTCTCCAGTGTGATGTCAAAGCTGCCCGGTTTGCGGAACCAGTCATGGGTTTGACGCATACCGTCCAGAGACAACTGATATTTATCGCAGCCGTATTCTTTCAGTCTGCGGCAGACCGCATCGTCCAGGTGGAAGGGGTTGCCCAGGATGGTGAAGGGAATGTCATGCTCTTTCATGAGAGATAGCAGCTTCCAAAAATCGGGATGCAGGATGGGATCGCCGCCGGTGATGTAGAAGTAGGGCAGCCGGTCATACACCTGGCAGAAATCCAGGCAGTTATAGAAAGTGTCCTGCAGCTGATCCCAGGTCATGGCATCCAGCTGTTTACCGGTGTCTTCGGAAAAAATGTAGCAGTGCTTGCAACGCTGGTCACATTCATCTGTAATGTGCCACTGAAAAGAAAAATACTGTTTCATGTGTTTCGACCTCGCTTTATATATCAAATCGGCAGTGCCGAGAAAATTTCCGAGGGTTCCCGGCAGGTATGCACTCGCCGGGAACCGTTTTTTAGGTGGATAGAATTACTTGTCGGAAGCACCGCAGGCAGTCCCGCAAGCAGCGGCGGGAGCCGCATCGTCCTTCTTGTTCCATCCAAAGAGATTCGAAAGTGCCATGATCATTACCTCCATATTGTGTATTCAGAGTGCTATTTTGCTCTCTGTATTTTCCATTGTATGGATTTTTTTCACCCTCACAAGTACGCACTTTTTTATAACCTAGGTCACCTTTTGGTAACCTTTGTGCCGTTTCGGGCTTTCTTGCCAAGCATAGATCGTAAATTTTTCTTGTGCCCCTCACAGATGTTGATTTTGGAAGTTTCCTGTATTATAATGAATGTAACATTAAAAATAAATGTAATATTAAAAAATAAATGTAACATATAAAATCGAATGTGTTAAAACAATTTGGGAGGGCATTTGCTATGAAAACCAAAGATGAGTTACTAGCTTGCCCTGTGGCGACCACGGTACAGCTTATCGGAAGCAAATGGAAATTACTGATACTGCGGAATCTTATGCAGCGTCCGTGGCGTTTTAACGAGCTGAGGAAGGACCTAGAGGGGATTAGCCAGAAGGTGTTAACTGACAGCTTGCGTTCTATGCAAGAGGATGGAATTGTTACCCGTACGGTCTATCCTGAAGTGCCGCCGCGGGTGGAATATGCGCTGAGCGAACTAGGGGAGTCCATGCGTCCTATTATGAAGGCGATGGAACAATGGGGCATCAGTTATAAAGAAGGAAGACAATAAAAAACAGACAAGCCTTGCTATTTTTAGCAATACTTTTCTGTTTTTATTAACAGTAAATAGGTATGATAAAAACCAGTTCAACTGGAGATCGATAAAAAGACTTCAGTGTTAGAAAATACTTCCAGTGACAGAAGGAAATGGGTCAGATAACCATGAAACGGGTGCTTGAAGTTTTTTCACAATCTAGTGGATGGTGTGTTCATTTGAATTTTTAAGCAACGAAACTCTTTTCAAATCCGTATGGCTTATCTCTGGCTATTTTGAGTAATCGCCAGGAAATAGAAGATTTTTGATAGAAAAAAATCCCCCTCGTTTTAGTGGGGGATTTTCTAAGTTTTGGGCTATTTTTCTCTCCGTATCGGCTGTTGCGCATGACGGTATGAAGAGGTTTTCCCATGTCCGAGCGCCAAGAGAAAATGAAGCCCATCCCAGAGAACCAGAGAGCCGCATAAGTACAAAACTGGAATTTTTTTATGGACGCATTTTTTTCAGCTGCAGCAGTGCTTGTGGCTGATGCTGAAGGATTTCTCCCAACGTAGGGCAAGTTTCCATTTCCAAGCAATGACCACAGGTGGATATGCCTTTTTCTTGGGCGCAATGGCGAATGGCGCAAAGCTGTTCTCAAAAGATGGTTTTCATGCCATCCGATCGACACCCTTCACAATTTATTTGTGTGGGGGAGATGGGAACATGGTTTAGTTTTGACCAAAGAAGGGCTGTTTTTTCCCGCAGCGATTGGTCATTATTGATGGTGGCAAGGTACGCATCACAGGCGGAACAATCAAGGCCGCAGTAGGCGATCGGGGGATTCATCTCATCTCTCCTTCTGGATCAAAAAACAAGGGTTATCCATTTTTGGTGGTAGCAGGATTAATGGTCAGACAAAACATGAATGAACAATCCGCTGCGTAATTTTGGTTCAAACCAGGTGGATTTTGGCGGCATAATCAGTCCCTGATCCGCTACGTTCATCAATTCTTCCATAGAGGTAGGATACAGAGAAAAGGCAATCTTACCTTCGCTTAAGATCACTCGTTTTTCCAGTTCGCCTAAACCACGGATGCCCCCCACAAAATCGATGCGTTTATCGGTACGGGGGTCTTGGATTCCTAAAATAGGGCCTAAAAGCCGGTTTTGAAGAATGGAGACGTCCAAACGGCCCACAGGATCATCGGCAATGGCATCTTCCTGTGCAGTGAGCAAATACCATTTTTGTTCAAAATACATACCAAACTGGTGCGGCATCATTGGGCGGCATGGCCCAGGCTTGGGCCAGGGCAACAGATAAAAACTTTCGGAAATTTTTTCAAACAGTTCATCCGCTGTTAGGCCATTGGTGTCTTTGACCAGCCGGTTATAGTCCATAATCGTCAGTTCATCTGCCGGAAAAAGCACCGATAAAATCCATCGAAAAGGCGCATCGGCCGGTGCATCAGGCTGCTGTTTAAGCCGCTGATGACATACGGCTGCGGCAGAAGCGCAGCGATGGTGGCCATCAGCAATATATAGATTTGGAACAGCCGCAATGGCATCAGTAAAATTAGCTATGGCATTTGGGTCATCAATCACCCAAACGGCATGGCCTATGCCATCATCGCTGGTGAAGCTGACTTCTGGATCATGGGTTTTAGCCCAATCGGCCATCATTGCCGTGGCGCTGCTTTGCCGGTACGCCATAAAAATGGGGCCGGTCTGGGCATTACAAGCGTTGACATGGCGCGTGCGTCCAGCTTCCTTTTCTGCCCGAGTCAGCTCATGTTTACGCAAAATGCCGTTATCATATTCTTCCACCGAAGTGCAGCAGACAAGCCCGGTTTGGGATTTTCCATTTCTGGTCAGACGGTATAAATATAGACAGGGATGGGAATCTTGCTGTAAAATACCCTCCTTGGTCCACTGCGTCAGAATTTCTGCTGCTTTTTCATATACAGCTGGACTATCCGGATCCGTTCCCGGCGGAAAAGCAGTTTCACTGCGGTCGATATGCAGGAAGGAATAAGATTCTTTGGCGCAAATGGCGCGGGCTTCTGCTTCGTCCATCACATCATAAGGCAGGGCCGCTACTTGGCTGGCCAGGTTTGGGACAGGGCGCAGAGCGCGAAAAGGAATGATAGTTGCCATAATCAATCGTTGCTCCTTTTATGTATGATTCTTGTTCATTGGCGTACTGTTGGTCTCCATTATACCATGATTCCGCCCGGCAAACAACCATGGATTGTTCACCGGACGGGCTTAGGGGCAGGTTTTGCTTTTCTGCACCTTCATTCGCGCCAGCGTAGGATCTGTTTTTCTAGCAGTAAAATAATCCGGTATAATAGGGCTGAAAGGATGGCTAGGATTACCACCGACAACATCACCCAGTCCAGCTTAAAGATTTGGCTGCCATAGGTAATCAAATATCCAAGGCCCGCCTTGCTGACCAGAAATTCGCCGACCATTACGCCCACGAAGGATAGTCCTACATTGATTTTCAGGGCATTAACGATGGCGGGAACAGATGAAGGCAGTACCACAGCGAAGAACATTTGCCTTTTGGTGCCGCCAAAGGTGAGAATGAGCTTTTGCTTTTCTGGATCCACGGATAAAAATCCGGTTAGGACGCTAAGAATGGTTACTACCACAGAAGTGAGCAGCGCCGTAGCAATGATGGAGGACATGGTATTGCCTAA
>CAJFIN010000088.1 GCA_904381335.1 Candidatus Neoanaerotignum galli
ACCGTAGGACTGAACTACTGGGATATCGTAAATGAAGAACAGGCTGGTGAAGGCGAACTGTCCGTTCCTTCCGATGCCACCTCTGTCAACACCAACGACCTCACCGACATCCCTGACGGCTATGAGCTCGTTTGGGAAGGCGATCTGCCCATCGTTGATGGCTGGGTTTGGGTGGAAGTTCGGCCCAACGGCGAAATTGTTGATCCCGACCCCGCTCCTATTACCTATACCATCTATGCCACCGCAGGCAGCCACGGTGAAATCTCTCCCGAAGGCAACGTTGTAGTAGAAGCTGGCGATAACCAGACCTTCACCTTCGATGCCGACAGAAACTATGAAGTGGACGATGTGATTGTCGATGGTGAAAGCGTAGGCGCCGTGGAGCGGTATACCTTCCGTGATGTCAACGAAAATCACACCATCGAAGTAACCTTTGTGCGTGATGGCAGCGATGATGACGATGACAGTCATAGCGGCGGAGGCAGTTCTTCCCGCAGCTACATCATCGAAGCCACTGCCGGCGAAGGCGGCACCATTGACCCCCGCAGCAGAATCAATGTGCGACGCGGCCATGATGTATCCTTTGAAATCACCGCTGATGAAGGCTATGAAATTGCCGATGTCATCGTAGATGGCAAAAGCGTAGGCGCCGTGGACGAATACACCTTCGAAGATGTCCGCAAAGACCATACCATCGAAGCAGAGTTCCGGTCTTTGACAGAAGAAGGGGCTACTGTGGTAGTGGCCAGCCCGGAAACCACCGGTATAGCCAACTGGCTCAACACCACCGATCATATTGCCTACCTCAACGGCTACCCCGATGGGACTTTTGGTCCTAACAAGAGCATGACCCGGGCAGAAGTGGCTCAAATGTTCTATTCTCTGCTGAACAATAAGACACTGCCCATCACAAAGACGTTCCCAGACGTACCGACAGACGCTTGGTACGCCACTGCAGTAAATACGCTGGCTT
Source organism: Candidatus Neoanaerotignum galli (assembly GCA_904381335.1). Classification (GTDB taxonomy): domain Bacteria; phylum Bacillota; class Clostridia; order Lachnospirales; family Anaerotignaceae; genus Neoanaerotignum; species Neoanaerotignum galli. Next base: position 974 of record CAJFIN010000088.1, read on the forward strand.
CTTTAGGTATTCTTTCCGGCGATCCCGATGGCAACTACCGTCCTAACGACCCCATCACTCGGGCGGAATTTTGCGTGGTCGCTTTGGCATTCGCATACGAACCAGAAGAATTCAGCTGCAGCTTCACCGATGTATCCCCCAGTGATTGGTTCTACAATGTAGTAGCCCAAGCTGCTACCTATGGCTGGATCAGCGGATATGATGAAACTACCTTCGGCCCCAATGACAACATCACCCGGGCCCAGGTAACCACCATGGTAAACCATATGCTCGGCCGCTCTGCCGATCTGAACTATCTGGAAGAACAGGAAGAGGATCTGATCCACTTCTCTGACCTATCCAGCAGCCATTGGGCTTATGCACAGATCATGGAAGCAGTCAACGCCCATTCCTATACCGTGGAAGACGGCGAGGAAGTTTGGGAATAATCCTTCCTTCTGACAAAGAGCATCTGCCATGGCATCAAGAGGGCTCGCTTTCCTTTTTCCCAAGGGAGGCGAGCCCTCCTTTTTCTTTTCCTTATAAAACCCGCAGGAACGGATACTGCTGTATGTCTTTTGATGGTAATTTCCATAAAACCAGCAAGATACATCTCCAGGATGTATTTCCCTTTTTATTTTCCACTAAAGCCTTGTCACACCTAAAAAAGTGCCTATGTTACGATAGATACCGCAACATAGGCACTTTTTTCTCTGCCGCCCGACTAAGCAGCTAATCCAAAAAGAGACACGGATTTATATCCGTCTAAGTCCTTCCCAAACGGCCATAATCAAGCAATGGGGCAAAAACTTTCCACCAATACGCTGCACCAGGGCAAATGGTCCACAAGTTGCCACCGCCAACAAATGACTGGCCCACAAAGCCCGGCGGGCCACCGTTTCCGGTTTTTGTGCAAATGGAAAATGGCGAACGGTACGTCCGTTTTTCGTATCCCGAGCCACAGACATAAATTCTGTCCGAATCCAGGCAGGGCATACGGCTGTCACCCGAATCCCCCGAGGCGCTACTTCCCACCGTAGAGCACGGCTATAATGCAGCAAAAATGCCTTTGTAGCAGCATAGACATTAAACCCTGGCAAAGGCTGAAACGCTGCCGAAGAACAAATCTGAATCACCCGGCTGCCCCGGCCCATATGTGCCAGCACTGTTTCCGTCACCGTTACCGCTGCCCGGCAGTTCAGATCAATCATATCCTCGGTCTCTTGCAGTGTTAGATCGGCAAAAGTGCCAAATTTACCAAACCCCGCCGCATTGATGAGAATTTGCACCTGAGGCTGCTCCTCTTTTAAGCGCTCCCGTAACACCTGAATGCTCTCTTTTTTCGTCAGATCCAGCGCCAGGGGCCGCAGCGGCGTAGTGATTTCTTCGCCCAATGCCTTCATACGTTCTTCCCGGCGGGCAATGCCCCAGATCTCATCCAATCCGCCCAGCCGATCCAGTCTGCGGATAAAGGCAGCGCCCAGCCCAGAGGACGCGCCGGTGACAATGGCAATCTTCATATAACTCCCTCCTATTTGGCCTCCTATTTCCGGGCAGCAAGGCACGACTTGTTGATCCATAAGCCCGGACGCTGGATTGGTTTCTTCTTTTTCATTATACTACGAAAACAGCCCTTTTATACAAATTTTTGCATCTGTACATCGTTTTTCATCAAAAAAAAGGCCCCTGCCCGCAGGCAGAAGCCAAACCATTCTCTTTACCAAATACCCAATATATGCTGCATCCCCAAGCTGACACAGGCAATGGCTACCCAGCAGCAAAAACCTGCCAAAATAGGGCGGCCACCCGTTTTTACTAACTGAACAATATTGGTGTTCCATCCGATTGCCGCCATGGCCATGATAATCAAAAACTTACTAAGATCCTTTAATGGATCCGTCACCACCGGCGGCAGATGAAATACCGTTGTTACCACAGATGCCAGCACAAAAAACAGGACAAAAAAGGGGAAGATCTTCGTCAAAGACACTTGGCTGCGCCCTGTCCCTTGGGCCTGTTTTGCTTGCAGCAGTGCCAGCACCAATGTAATGGGAATGATCGCCAGCGTCCGGGTCAATTTCACCACCGTGGCAATATCCAAAGTATTGGAACCATGAATGCCATCCCAGGCAGTAGCCGCCGCTGTAACAGAGGAAGTATCATTCACTGCAGTCCCCGCAAACAGGCCAAACCCTTCATTGGATAAGCCCAATACCCCGCCCAGCGTGGGAAAAATCAAAGCCGCTGCTACATTAAAAAGAAAAATAACCGAAATCGACTGAGCCACTTCCTCATCTCCCGCACCAATCACCGGCGCTGTGGCTGCGATGGCTGACCCACCACAAATGGAGGAGCCCACGCTGATTAAAATGGCATTATTCCGAGGTAGCTTCAACAAATGATACATTGCATACCCCACCAAAAGGGATGTGGCAATGGTAGAAACAATGATCGGCAAAGACTGACTGCCCTGGCGCAGGATTTCGGATAAGTTCATACCAAATCCCAATAGAATCACCGCATATTGCAAAATCTTTTTAGACGTAAACTGCACCCCTGGTGCACACTTCTGTTTCTTTTTTACCACCAGTGTTAGTACCATCCCAATGAGGATGGCAAACACTGGGCCGCCCACCACCGGCAGCCATTGGCCCAAAGCCCATGCTGCCAGACCAATCACAAAGCAGAGCAACAGTCCTGGCGCCCGTTGTATCCATTTTTCCATAGCATCGCATCCTTTCTTTTTCAGCGGACAGAAAAAAGGCCGCGCCTTTCCCTTCAGCCCGGTCTCTCGCATCCGCCCGTTTTACTACTTCTACCATAACAAATTCTACCAGGCCTGTCAAGGCGCTATTGCCAGATAGATGGCCTTCTTAGCTTTTTCCAACGAAAGATAAAAAAAGACAAACAGGAAATTCCTTATTCCAAAAGCAATTTCCTGTTTGTCTAACCAGCACATAAACACCAAAAAGGTATTTATAAATGAACGGAGAAGGAGGGATGATCAGAAATACTCCAAGCTCCATATTCCTTCATAAATGATTAAAAAAGATATTTATCAAAAAATTTAATAATTTATATAATT
>CAJFIN010000089.1 GCA_904381335.1 Candidatus Neoanaerotignum galli
AACAGCAAAAAGACATCAAAGATGCAGCTCAGGAAATTGGTCTGACAGACGGAAGTTTTATCAGCAGCAGCTTTTTGGGCGCAGCTGTGATGGAGATGATCGGTTTTGACCAATTGGCGCCAGTGCTCACCTATGACAACGAGGTACGGCGGAGTTTACCTGTGGTTTCGGAAGAAATTTGTATGGATGCAGAAGGAAATTATTTAGAAGAAGAGAATCTGGATGAGACACAAAAGGAAATGATACAAAAGCTACGATATTGGACCTACTATAAAATGTTTGACGAATAAAAAAATCCCTGGTTTAACCAGGGATTTTTTTATGGAAAAAAAGAGCTATTTTTCATCGGAAGCCCCAGCGTCAGAAAGAGAAAACAGCAAAGCGCGCACTTTCGCCTTTTGACTTGGGGACAGAGAAAGATATTGCTCTACAATAGAAGATAAGTCATTTTCGCAGGTAGAAGAAGAAAATCGATCGACCTGATAACCCATGAGCCATGCAGGACTGACACCAAAAAGCTGAGAGAGGATTTCGATGGTGGTAAGCTTTGGCGTGATCTGGCCATGGATATAGCGAAAGATGGTGCTGGGACTTAGGTGCACAGCGGCGGCCAGGCTTCGCATGGTGAAATGATGCTCCTGCATGAGAAGTTGAAGGCGGCTGCCAAAACATTCGTTTTTAACCGCATACATGAATAGACCTCCATTTCCAAAAGATGCAAAAGGATCAGAAAAACTACGATACTTTTGGAAAGTTGAATAAAAAATGAGTACGGTTATTATAGCATGAATTGTTCGAATTATCAATGATGAATTGTGAAGTAAATTACAAAATGTGTCAAATCGTGTTGACATACATGGCTTGATGTGCTACGTTAGGAAAAAGAAAAGGAGGTATGGAAATGAAAATTAAAAAGTATTCAGAGTTGACGAGATTAAAAAAATTATTGCATAAAAAGAACTTATCGTATCGTGCGCTGGCCAGGCAAATCCCCATGAGTACAGATGCGCTCAACAATAAGTTAAACGGCTACTCTGTGTTTAAAAGCAACGAAGTAGAACAGTTGGTGCAGATATTAAAGTTGCGTCCGGAAGAGATCAACTTTTATTTTTTCCCCTCTTGTTGCGTTACGCAACAAAATGAGCAAAAGTAGATGAACAGGTAAGAGATAAAAAGGGGTGAAAAAATGCCAAGGAGGCAGACGGGGCTAGGGATGAGCTATGAAGCCTATAAGGAACTAGAATATTTTTGCTTACAATACAAAGAAAAAAAGCGGCAAATTGCAACGATGTACGGGCCAAAAGGACTCAGATATGATGGTGTGGCTCATTCATCGAGGCAACGGGGGGATAGGACAGCAGAAACGGCTTTGCGTATTGGGAAGCTGAAAGAGGAAGTTTTTATGATTGAAGAAAGTGCACGGCAGGCAGGAGGAAGTCTGGCACCCTATGTATTAAAGAACGTGACAGAAAAAATGAATTATGAACATATGGCTGTGCCCTGCGGCAGAAGACAATTTTACGCCATTCGCCGGCACTTTTTTTCCATTTTGTATGAGAAACGGAAAAACGGGTAACCGAAGGAACAAAAAACATAGTAAGATGGGTAGCATAGAAGATCAGGCAAAAGGAGGAATGGACATCGGACAAGGGAGATTATATCAATCCAAAACAGAGGAAACTGGCCCAAACGCTGCTGGGGCAGGAATTTGATGGGGATCTGGAAGCAGCTTGTGCGCAGACGGGCATAGGGATGGGTGTATTATACAAATGGCTGGGAGAAGAACCGTTTCGCAAATATCTACAAGAACAGATGGAAAAGCGGACGTATGGGGAGATGCCGGCAGTTTGGAGAGCACTGATGCAGCAATGTGTAAAAGGAAACGTGACGGCCATCAAACTATATTTTGAACTGCAAAACCGGAATAAAACCAGCGGTACAGGGGTGAAGATTGTGGACGATATTGGGGCAGGAGAAACACATGGTTAGGCTAAGGAAGGTGATAGCACCTTCTTTTTTTTCGGTCCACCGGCAGATTCGAGAAGGAGGGAAAAGCCACTTTTGGCTCAAAGGCGGCAGAGGAAGTGGAAAAAGCTCCTTTGTTTCATTGGAGATGGTGCTAGGGGTGATGCGGGAAAGAAACACCCATGGCATAGTGCTGCGAAAAGTCGCCAGTTATTTACGGCAGAGCGTAGTAGAACAGATTCGATGGGCCATAGATATACTGGATGTGGGAGAAATGTGGCAAGAACGGGTCTCGGAAATGGCATTTTATTACCGGCCCACAGGACAAAAGATTCTCTTTCGCGGTGGGGAGGAGCCACAAAAGCTAAAAAGTATGAAATTTCCCCAAGGGTATCCCAAATGGATTTGGTATGAAGAAGTGGATGAGTTTTCGGGGGCAGAGGAAATTCGATCCATCAATCAGACATTGATGCGGGGCGGAGAGGAATTTTGTATTTTTTATACCTTTAATCCGCCTCGAGGGCCGGAAAGCTGGGTGAATCAAGCGGTGCTTCAAAGAGACGAGGAAATGATGGTACATCACAGTACTTATCTGGATTTGCCGGAAGGCTGGCTGGGGGCACCGTTTTATTTAGAGGCGAAACGGCTGCAAAAAGCAGATGAACGGCTTTACCGGCAGGAATATTTGGGAGAGGTGACGGGATACCGGGGGCAAGTATTTTCAAATGTTGTTTTACGGCCCATTCGGGAAGAAGAGATACAAGGGTTTTGGCATGTGAGCCGGGGCGTGGACTGGGGATACGCCGTAGATCCATTTCATTATACGGTGAATCATTATGACCGAAAGAGGCGGCAGCTCTATATTTTTTATGAAATCCACCAGACAGGGCTATCTAACCGGCGAGCGGCAGAGATGATCAGAAAAGAAAATTTGGAAAATGGGGTTATATTCTGTGACAGCGCAGAGCCAAAGAGTATCAGCGAATTTTGCACCTATGGGTTACGGGCAGTGGCGGCAAAGAAAGGAGCAAGAAGTGTGGCATATGGGATTCGGTGGCTTCAGGATCTGGAAGAAATTGTGATTGATCCAGTGCGGTGTCCCAAAACTGCAGCTGAGTTTTCCGGATACCATTTTCAAGAGGACGGACGGGGCGGATTTTTAGGCAGATACCCGGACCGGGATAACCATGCCATTGATGCGGTGCGGTATTCCCGTCAGGCAGATATGGAACGGGTGAAAGTGAGGTAGAAACGATGATAAAAACAACGGCGCTTTGGGGTGGAGGCACAGGGCCGACACCAGGAGAAGAGCAAGCCAAATGGATCACAAAGCTGGTAAGGGAAGATCTGGCCTCTCAGCAGCGAAAAAACATGGAAGAGGGGGAGAGGTATTATTGCTTTGCGCAGGATGTGATGACAAAGGATTTTCGCCGCAGCCGGTTATCAGAGACACAAGAGGACGATCAGACAGAGCGGCTGGAAGTGTTTATCAACCCAAACCGGAGCAATCACCATGTGGTAAATGGGTTTCATCACCTATTGGTGGATCAGAAAGTCAGTTATTTATTGGGAAGAAAACCGGTGATTGGTACACGGGAGAGGAACAGGGATTATGGGCGGTTATTAGAGGAATGGGCGGGAGAACGGTTTCAGACCTTATTTCAAGAATTACTGACAGGAGCCAGCAACAAAGGATATGAATGTTTACATTTTTATTATGACAAAAGAGGGAAGCTTCAGGCGACCCTTCTGCCGGCGGAAGGAGTGATTCCCATATATGTATCAGGGGAAGAAGGCGCGCTGGCGGCAGTAGTT
>CAJFIN010000090.1 GCA_904381335.1 Candidatus Neoanaerotignum galli
AGACCACCTACAAGGTGCGCGTCCATTTCAGCGATACCAGCACTGAAACCATGAGCGACAAAATCAAGCGTATGCTCAAAAACGAGATACAGCAGATGTAATTGCAAGTGCCCCGCAACGGATACAAGCCGCTGCGGGGCATTTTGCCGGTTCGGGCCATGTTGACCCTAAGCTGAAAATTGTGGCTTATTCGTGAATTTGATTAAAAAGTCCTTGACAACTCGTTTCAGGGAAAACGAGATGCTATTTTCTTCTGGTCTCAGGAGCAGTTTATGTGGACATCGGGTGGTTGCCATTTTTGCAAAAAGAAAGGAGGGATCAGGGGAATGTTTGGTTGCTGTTTCTTTTTGAAATGGTTCTGGCAGAAAGGGACAGAGTTTCGGGATGCTTCAGGAAGGGGAGAGGAGAAAGAGAAGCGGGCAGGGTGATTTATGGGGCCAAAGCACCCGCTTTAGGGGATAGAAGAAGCCAGCAAATCAAATCCATCCAGAAAAAAACGCCGATTTCGGCGTTTTTGGATATTTTTATGGATAGATGAGAGTACATTTCGCTAAAAACTTAGAGGGAAACATCGAAAAGCGCAGAGAGAATGGTATCTCGCAGCAGCAGATAACCCCGTTCGCTTAGATGGCAGCCATCTTCTTGTAAAAAGGGGGCAAGATTTCCCTGCGAAGCCTCCTGCATGGTATTCCAGAAGTCTGCCAGGAGCAAATGACGTTCTTTTGCTAAGGTGCGGCAGGCTTGGCAATAGGGGATGAGGCGGCGGTTTTCGTTCCAAGGCATAAATACGGTTTCATCCACCGGTGGCGGCGTAATTATCATGGCTTTTGCATTCGGAAAAGCTGCTTTTAGCTGATCCATCATCCGGCCATAGCGATTCGTAAACTCCACCAGGGTGCGGTAATTCCCCTCTCCCGGAGCGGAATCATTGGAGCCAAAGAAAAAGGTCACTAAATCTGGATGGCAGGATAACACATCTGCCTCAAACCGTTCTTCTGCTTCTCTTGTGGTATCACCATTGACCCCGCGGTTTAAAATCTCCCATTGGGGGCGAGCCTGTTGCAGCAGAGAAGCCAGATTATCTTTGGGCCAGACGCCGTAGCCGAAGGTTAAACTATCCCCAAAAAGCACGACACGCATGGAAAAACCTCCTCTCCCTTATCGAATGAATTGGGATAACTGTTGGAAAAATCCAGGGAAGGAAATATCTACACATTGGCTTTGGGCAATGGTCACAGGGCTTTGGGCTGCTAAAGCTGCCACGGCCAGACTCATGGCAATGCGGTGATCCATATGACTTTTTACTAACGCACCATGGAGAGGATAGCCGCCATGGATGATCATGCCGTCTTCGGTTTCTTCCAAATGAGCGCCAAGTTTTGTCAACTCTTCTACCACAGTGCGGATACGGTTGGATTCTTTTACTTTCAATTCCTGTGCACCGGCGATTATGGTATCGCCTTTAGCAAAGCAGGCCACCACAGCCAGCACCGGAAGTTCATCTATCAAAGTGGGAATGATGGCACCTTGCAGCGTGATGGGACGCAGGTTTGGCGTGTAGGAGCAGGTGATATCCGCCACAGGTTCTCCGCAGACGGTACGCTCATGCGCCAATGTCACAGATAGGCCCATTTGCTTTAATGCGGTTAAAAGGCCAGTGCGGGTGGGGTTTACACCTACGTTTTGCACGGTGACAGAACTATCTTGGCAAATGGCAGCAGCGCAGAGAAAATAAGCTGCCGAAGAAATATCCCCGGGAACAGAGATGGGTTTTGCCGTTAGAGGCGTTTTGCCGGAAACGGTGATCGCATTTCCTTCTCGATGGAGGGAGGCGCCTAAATAAGTTAAAAGCCGTTCCGTATGATCCCGGGTGGGTTCTGGCTCAATGACAGTGGTTTCACCAGAGGTATACAGGCCGGCCAGCAGGACACAGCTTTTTACCTGAGCGCTGGCGACTGGCAGTGCGTAGGTAATGGGAGATAAATGCCCGCCGGTGATGGTAAAGGGGGCATAAAGCACACCATTTTTCTCTTGCCCTTCAATTTGAGCACCCATTTGGCGCAAGGGAAGGGCAATCCGGTTCATGGGGCGGCTTTGCAGGCTATCATCACCGCAGATGGTGGAGGAGAAGGGCTGTCCGCTGAGGATGCCGCTTAAAAGACGAGTGGTAGTGCCGCTATTGCCGCAGTTTAATGCAGCGGCAGGAGCAGTCAACCCATGCAGGCCCTTTCCGATGACAGTGACATGGTCACCTGATTGCTGGATCTGGATGCCCATGGCCTGAAAACAGCTGATGGTGGACAAGCAGTCTTCTCCAGGCAAAAAACCGGTCACTTCGGTGGTTCCTTCTGCTAAAGATGCCAGCATCACAGCACGGTGACTGATGGATTTATCCCCGGGTACTGTGAGGGTACAGTGAAATGATTTTGTTGGTTTGATGAGTTGGTCCATGGTATTTCCCTTTCAATCGATTTAATCGATGGTAGTTACTTCATAGTTCATGGATTGCAGGAGGGCAACGCTTTTTTGCCGCTCAATCTCATTTTCAAAGGAAAAGCGGACAACGCCGCATTCTTGTTCCCGATTATTGACAATGCTCATGTTTTTGATGTTGATATTATTGCTGGAAAAGAGCACGGCAATAATGGCGATGGAGCCCGGCTTATCGATCACATCCACAGAGATGTCATAACGCTTTACAAAGGCGCCGGGCGTGGTGGTGGCAAAGGAATTGCGGTAGGTGCGTGCATTTTCAAAATATTTCCATAATTGATCGCGATCGCCCCGGGCGATTTCTTCTTTGACCTGATGAATCACAGTTTCTAAATGGGTCAAAGAAGAAAGGATAGGCGCCTGGTTTTCCAGGCAAATGCTTGTCCACATCTCCGGGCTTGAAGAAGCGATGCGGGTGATATCTTTAAATCCACCAGCAGCTAACAGCCGCATGAGATGATCCGGGGTATCTTGCTCCTGCACGCTTTGGCATAAAGCTGAAGCAATGATATGAGGGACATGGCTGATGGAAGCCACCACTTCATCATGCAGCTGCGGCGATACCACCACCGGGATGGCGCCAAAGGCCAATAGACCCTGGCGGAAGGCTTCTGTCTGTGATGCCGGCACATCTTCGGCGGGTGTTAACACATAATAGGCGTTTTCAAATAAATGTGCTTTAGAAGCATGATAACGGAATTTTTCCGACCCAGTCATGGGGTGGCCGCCGATATACCGAAAACGGCCGCGGTAAGACGTCATGGCACGAAAGATTTCTGTCTTTGTGCTGCCCACATCGCTGACAACACAGGTGGGAGAAACAAATTTTGCGATTTGCTCAGCGTAAAAGGCAATGGTATCTACTGGCGTGCACAAAAAGACT
>CAJFIN010000091.1 GCA_904381335.1 Candidatus Neoanaerotignum galli
GGGGAAAACAGTTTTCACCTATTCTTCACCTAAGCACCATCTGAAGTTCATATGGGAATAGTACAGTATAGTTGCAGGTAAGAACACCAAACATGCAAGAAATACCATCCTTCTTACTTTTTGGATCAATCCCAAAAGCATGCCTGCTTGTCCCGAAAGAGAATGGTGATGTGGCTGCCGTTCTCTTTAGCAGGCACCCTGCAGATTTAGCTCCGGAACTGCTTTCGGGGCTTTTTCTGTTGGCATTGTTCAAAAATAATTTACAAATTAGACATATCCGTGTTACAGCTATTTACTAAAATAAATTTAACTTATTGTAGATCCTTTGGAAGAACTGTCAGATTTGACTGGAGGAACCCAAATTGCTAAGAAGCCGCTGACCCCGAGCGGCTCTTAGCGTTTTTTATGATTATAGAACATCAATTTTGTTTCACTGGACCATGGGAGGAGGCATGGGGTTGATTTCAACCCTAGGATAGAAAAGCGAATGGATGATGCAAATAGGCATAGCCATGCTTTTTGCTTCCGAATATACAGGAGGAAGAAACTGCCCGGTTTATCCAGGGCGGTTTTTATTGTTGGATCATGGGATGCTTTGTGGAAAAAGCCCTCCTAAGGATAGGATGAAGTAAATCAGTAGAGCAAAAGTGGAAGGTGGAAACGATTTTCTGAGTATCTGGCCCTGAGGTCATATGAACGAGGCATAAAGACGGGAGAGGAAAGGGCTGCCTTAGATTTTGGTGAATGGTTATAGATAAAATGAAGAAGACGGTTGCGCCAGGGAGATAAGCAGAATAACTCGTTCAAAATAGCTAAATGGATAAAGGCTTAGCCTGAAAATAAAGCCTAAATTTTATAATGAAATAGAGCGGAATTTTTGTACGGATTTGTCTAAAATATAGAATGAGAGAAGATAAAGCTTATTTTAGCCGCTTTTTTGGAAACGTTTGTATATTTGGGGAAATAAAAAGATTTATTTATGGAAATAATTGGATTACTTTAATCAATATTGACGTGGAACAAAAAGGAAAAATTCAAAAAATATTCATAAATTCGACATAGAATGTCCATAGGAATTTTGTACTATATGACTGCAAGCAAAACAAACCCAAAACCCCAAATTTCTATTATTTATCCTTCTTACTTTAGAAAACCCAAGATGCAAAAAAGCCGCAAGAACCCAAGCGGCTTTTTTGCTGTTCATTTTTAGGGAAAATGCCAATATAAAATGGAACGAAAGTTCAAAAAATATTCACAAATTCGACATGAAACGTCCATAGGAATTTTGTACTATATGACTGCAAGCAAAACAAACCCAAAACCCCAAATTTCTATTATTATCCTTCTTACTTTAGAAAACCCAAGATGCAAAAAAGCCGCGAAAACCCAAGCGGCTTTTTTGCTGTTCATTTTTTAGAAAAGACTTGCATGGCGAGAAAAAGAAAGGTATAATCATAGTGGTTAGCTAAAACTAACAAAAGGAGGCCATGCCAGTATGGAAGAAGGAAGAAAAGCAAAAGAAGATGGTATGCGGGCTCTTTCTGCAATAGATGGTGAGGCGTGGGCAAGGGAGCAACATCCAATCACGGGAGCTCATATGATATTTTACCAAGCAAAAGCTCGTATGGCGCGCAGAGTGCAAAAGGAAGGGATAGATCTTTGGATTTGCTATTGCCGGCGGGGGAGAGTGCTTTGCCAGAAGGAAAATGGAGCTACCACATGCCTGCAGCCGGGTCAAACTGCTTTAATGACCAAGCGAGCGGCCCAGCGCCCGATGGTTTTTCCCTTGGGAGAATATGAAGGGATGGAATTATGGATTGCCACAGGAAAGCTGAATGGATTTTTAGATCAGACCATGGGCCTACAGTTGCCGTTACCGTCCTTGCAAAGTCAAACAGAGGAAAAACAAGGCTGCGTGGTTTTACCTACCTGTTCTGAGCGCAAAACGCGGCTAGATGCGCTGTGGAACGAGGGGGAGCGGAAGCGGCGGCTTCTGGAATTGCTGCTTTCTGTGGGGGATGATCTTGATCCACTGCCGAAGGAAAAGGCGGTCTATTTCACCGAGGAAACGGTGGCCAGGACATTGTCTGCGGCAGATCGGCTCAGAAAAAATTTAGAAATCGACTTGCCCTTGCCACAGTTAGCGCAGGAAACAGGCATTGGGCTGAGCACGCTGAAAAAATGCTTTAAAGAGCTGACTGGAGAAACATTATATGCGCACCGGCGGAGATACCGCATGGAATGGGCGGCCCAGCAGCTCCAGACGGGGGAAGAAAGTATTGCCCAAATTGCTCGACAGGTAGGATATGAAAATTTTGGTAAGTTTTCAGCAGCCTTTCGCACTTGCCAGGGAAAACTTCCTCGCAATTACCGCCGGGAGCATCGTTTTTTGGACAAGAGTTAGTTTTTGCTATCTAAATGACAAAAAAACAGGTTTTTTTATACAAAAATAACCGCAGGCAATCATGCCGGCGGCTATTTTTGGGTTGAAAAAAGATTGGAATTTGGATTATTTTAGGGGAGTCTATTCATGCAGATAAACGCGATTGATGCGCTTACCTAGGGAACAAGCAACCTCACAAGCCGTCCCGCCATAGAGGGAGGCATATTCAAAAATGGAGATTCTCTGGCCATGGTCTTCGCCGAAGAGGGTCACTTCATCCCCTAAGCGGACAGGTAAGCCAGTGACATCTACCATAGTATAGTCCATACAAAGTTTTCCAAAAACCTTCGCTCGTTGTCCGCCAATGAGTACGGGAGCGCGGTCGGAAATGGTGCGGTGGAGCCCATCGCCGAATCCGATGGGGATTACGGCGAGTCGGGTTTGCCGCTTTGTGTAATGTGGGCCGTAGCCCACGGTTGTGCCCAATGGCACATCTTTCAAAAATACAACCTTTGTCTTTAATGCGATCACTTCATCGGTGGTAAAATCCTGATATAATGGATTTTGTAACCCAAAAGGAAGGGCGCTGACCCGAATCATATCCATATGGCTTTCGGGATATAGCAGCGTCATGGCGCTACAAGCACAGTGGCGGGGAACATGATATCCGGCGGCATATACGCCGTCAGTAAAGGCCCGGAAAAGGTCCAGCTGATGGTAGTCAAATTCACGCTCATAGGGATGACTCATCACAGTCATATGGGTATAGAGTCCGCATACTGATAAGTGCGGCATGGAGAAGATGGCCAGTGCATCGGATACAGCCTCGTTCACCCGGCCTTCCAGCCATATGCCAAAGCGGCTCATACCCACATCAGAAGCGATCTGGATGGATAATGTGACGCCGGCCTGTGCGGCTGCAGCATCGTAGATGGCGG
>CAJFIN010000092.1 GCA_904381335.1 Candidatus Neoanaerotignum galli
TGCCCTATGGCGTGGATAAGAACGGTTTTTTGGATTATGATGCGTTAGAGGCATTGGCAAAAGCAGAAAAACCAAAGTTGATTGTGGCCGGTGCCAGCGCGTATGCTCGCACCATCGATTTTGCTAGAATTAGCGCAGTGGCAAAAGAAGTGGGCGCTTATTTTATGGTGGATATTGCCCATATTGCCGGTTTGGTGGCCACAGGTCTTCATCCCTCTCCTGTGCCTTATGCCGATGTGGTGACGACCACTACCCATAAGACCTTGCGCGGCCCCCGGGGCGGTATGATTATGTGTAAGCAAGAGCTGGCTAAGACCATTGATAAAGCTGTTTTTCCCGGGATTCAAGGTGGCCCACTGATGCATACCATTTTGGCCAAAGCGGTTTGCTTTGGCGAAGCGCTGAAGCCAGAATATCATGACTATATGGCTCAAGTGGTCAAAAATGCCGCTGTACTGGCATCGTCTTTGCAGGAAAAAGGCCTGGGTATTGTTTCCGGCGGCACAGATAACCATCTGTTTTTGCTGGATCTTCGTCCGCTGGGACTGACCGGTAAGGCGGCTGAACAGATGCTAGACGAAGTTTGCATCACCTGCAATAAAAATACCATCCCATATGATTCAGAAAGCCCCTCTGTTACCAGTGGCCTGCGCATTGGTACGCCAGCAGTGACAACCCGATGCATGAAAGAGCCAGAGATGGAAGAAATCGCACAGATTATTGCAATGACATTGAAAGATCCGGAGGGTACAAAGGAAGAAGCCCTGCGCCGTGTAGAAGCCCTGACAGATCGTTTTCCGCTGTATCCAGAAGCATAATATGGATTTGCCCTGAAGCTTGATGCTTTGGGGCTTTTTTTGTACAGTGTAAGTCTTTTTTGCACGTTTTCCCTGCGGAGGATAGCAGCAGCAAGGAAAAGCTGGCGCTTCGGGGAAAAAGGAATTGGTAAGCATAAAAAAGAACAGCTTGTTTGCAGGTGCTTTCCTTTTCTGGCTTTCATTGGTACAATAAAGAAAAGGAGGGGAAGAAAAATGGTGCTTTCGTTTTGTTTGGAAGATCGGGGCGGCCTTTCCTTTCAGGGGAAACGGCTGAGTCGGGACCGCCTTTTGACAGAGGACCTTTGGCAAAGATCTGGCCAGAACCTTTGGATGGCGCCGGAATCGGCATGTTTATTTGCGGGCAAAACAGTGACGGCACGGAGGGATTTTTTGACTTCTGCGCCGCCGGAGGCATGGTGTTTTGCTGAGCATGGGCCACTTTACCCCGGTGCAGTGCGGGCAGAGAAGCTGGCAGTTTACTGGTGGAACCGGCGGTATCCGGCAGATGTGTTTTGCGATGTGGATCTAACAAAGTGGCATAAAGCCGAGGAGCTGGTTTTTTGCGGGTTTTCTCACCCGGAAATTCGATTGGAGGTGTATGAACGATGAAACAATGGTGGAAAAAATGGCTGTATCTCCTGCTGGCGCTTGCTTTGGTTTTGACAGGATGTACCAGCGTCACTCAAGGGCCGGATGCGGCGGTGACCTCTCTTACCCAGGCCATGCAGGATGGCTTGGTGCCAGAATACAGCGGAGAAGCGTATGTGGTACTCAATCAAAACGAGCCTTTCTTTACTGCAGAACAGAAAGCCCAGACGGAATCCTTTGAGACCTATAGTCCGCTGGATGATTTGGGCCGGTGCCAGAGTGCTTTTGCCTGCATTGGACAGGATTTAATGCCCACGCAGGAGCGAGGTTCCATCAGTCAGGTCAAGCCCACAGGCTGGCAGTCGGTGGAATATCCGTTTGTTGATGGTGGGTATCTGTATAACCGGTGTCATCTGATCGGGTTTCAGCTTACTGGTGAAGATGCAAATGAAGAAAATCTCATCACGGGCACCCGATATTTAAATATAGAGGGTATGCTGCCCTTTGAAAATATGGTGGCAGACTATGTGACAGAAACGGGCAACCATGTGCTGTATCGGGTAACGCCATATTTTGCCGGCGAAGAACTGGTGGCGCGGGGCGTATTTATGGAAGGCTATTCCCTGGAAGATGAGGGGGAGGGCATTACGTTTTGCGTTTATGCATATAACGTGCAGCCGGGGGTGGTGATTGATTATGCCACCGGCCAAAGCCATAGCGAGGGCGAAAGCACACCGGCTCCAATTGCTACGAAGGAGACAACGGATGCGCCTGATGAACAGACGACATCTGCTCCCACCGAGCCATCTGCGTCAGATTCCAACGATGATGAATCCACTGATCCTCAGTCCGATGAAGTTTATACCTATATACTGAATATAAACACCATGAAGTTTCATTGGCCACAGTGCAGCTCCGTTTCCCGGATGAGTGCCGAAAACCGTCAGGAATACACCGGTACACGCCAGTCCCTATTGAATCAAGGCTATGAGCCTTGTGGCCAGTGTCATCCTTAAAGCATTTTGCAGTATTTCATTTCAAGAAGCGCAGGCTGGCGATTCAGGCAATAGTAGAATGTATCACTGAAAAAAAGTTTCTTAAGCGCGAGAGGCAAACGCTCAAAGGGCAATGATGAAACGATAGTGCTATCTTGTTGAATTTTGACGGAGAAAGAACGTGATTTCCGCCAAACCAATGACTGATGGTGAGGCGGAAGCCTCTCCATAAAATATTAGATTTCAGAAATTTAAGATTTATAGAAAATAATGAAAATATTCTTTTTGTTGGAAGCCCTGGTGTTGGTAAAACACATTTGGCTACTGGTATAGGAATAGAGGCTGCTAAATCAAGATATTCAACATATTTTATCAGTTGTCATGATTTAATACTAAATTAAAAAAAAGCACATTTAGAAAATAGGTTAGAAAATAGATTAAAGAATTATTCGAAATATAAATTATTAATAATAGATGAAGTAGGCTATCTTCCACTTGATATAGAAAGTGCAAATATGCTATTTCAATTAATATCAAAGAGATATGAAAAAAGTTGTACAATAATTACAACTAACAA
>CAJFIN010000093.1 GCA_904381335.1 Candidatus Neoanaerotignum galli
TAATCAAAATGAATATCCGCCACCAGCGGAATATGGATTTGTCGCTTGATCTCTGACAATGTGCGCGCCGCAGTTTCATCCGGTACTGCCACCCGTACCATCTCACACCCTGTCTTCTCTAAGGCGAGAATCTGCGCCACTGTTTCTTGGGCATGACGTGTGTCTGTGTTACACATGGATTGGATCACAATCGGACTGCCGCCGCCAATGGGCACCTGACCAACCATCACTTTTCTCGTTTGTTCTCTTAGATACACGTTCTTTCCTCCTTCTCAGCCGCCTGTGGCAATGCGAACGATATCCTGATACGCAATCACAACCATAAAGGCCATCAGCAAGGCAAAGCCAATAAAGTGAATCATCCCTTCCATGTTGGGATTGATGGGCTTACGGCGTATGGCTTCCAAAATCAAAAACAATAGCCGCCCACCATCCATAGCCGGAATGGGGAAAAGGTTAATCACGCCAAGATTCACGCTCAGTAGCGCCGCAATATTCGCCAAAGCCCGCAGGGTGGTAAAAAGGCTGTACCGCATGCCTTCTTGTACTGTGTCTCCCATGATCTGGACAATACCGATGGCCCCTGTCACTTCCTCGGGCTGGGCGCGAAGGGTAAAAATGCGCACAAAGCCCACCACAACGCTCTTGACATAATACCGCATGGTGCAAACACTGTCATACAGCGTCTCTCCTAGGCCAGCCTGTGCATACCCATCCACCCTAGGTGCTAGTAGCCCCGTTTTGACCACCGGTGTAAAACCAACAATCCACCGGCCATCTGCAGACTGCGTGGGCGTTACTGTCATTTCCAGCTTTTGACCATCCCGTTCCACCACCAAGTCAACATCCTCACCCTGGCAGCCATCCATCACTAAATATAGTTCTCCATAAGTGCCAACGCTTTGCCCATCGGCCCGAACGATACGATCCCCTGCTTCTAAACCAGCTGCCGCCGCACCGCTGTCTTCCAGCACAGCCTGCACCTGGGGAAACGTAATCCCTGCCGCACTGACGCTGACAAATAGAATCAGAAAAAAGCCCAAAATGAAATTCATGATGGGCCCCATCACCAAAATTGCCAT
The DNA here is from genome assembly GCA_904381335.1 of Candidatus Neoanaerotignum galli. Classification (GTDB taxonomy): domain Bacteria; phylum Bacillota; class Clostridia; order Lachnospirales; family Anaerotignaceae; genus Neoanaerotignum; species Neoanaerotignum galli. The sequence continues at coordinate 1,083 of CAJFIN010000093.1, forward strand.
CCTTGCCCAAACACTCTTTGCCTGGAAAGAGTTTGGGCTTTGTTCCTCTTCATCTTCTCCCAACATCCGGCAATAGCCGCCAATGGGCAGGGCACGAAGGGAATACTGCGTCTCACCAATGGTCTTGCTGACCAATAGCGGCCCCATACCAACAGAAAATTCCTCTACATATACCCCATTTTTCTTGGCCACTAGAAAATGGCCAGCTTCATGAACCACCACCAATAAACTAAAGACCAGTAAGGCCACAAGAATGGAAATCACACCTGACATCCGCTGCCCTCCTTAGGAAATCTGCGCCGCCTTTTCCCGGCTCCACCGGTCCGCTTCCATCAATTCTTCAATGGAAGAAGGGGCGTGATTAGTATATGTATCCATGACACAAGCTATGATTCGGGGGATGGAGAGATAATCAATCTCTTTGCGCAAAAACCGCGCCACTGCCACTTCATTGGCCCCATTTAAGACCGTGGGCAGCAATCCTCCTTCCCGCATGGCGTCATAGGCAAGCTGCAAACAAGGAAAGGCTTTTTTATCCGGTTTTTCAAAGGTAAGCGGCCCCACCTTTGTCAAATCCAACTTGGGAAAGGGGCTGAAAAACCGCTTTGGATAAGTCAAAGCATAAGCAATGGGCAAACGCATATCTGCCACACCCATTTGGGCAATCACAGCCCCATCTGTATACTCCACTGCCGAATGAACAATGGACTGCGGATGCACCAGCACTTCAATTTTCTCCACGGGCACATCAAACAGCCACCGGGCCTCCATCACTTCTAGCCCTTTATTCATCAATGTGGAAGAATCAATGGTAATCTTCGGACCCATAGACCAATTCGGATGGTGCAGCGCCATCTCCGGCGTCACCTGCTGCAAAAAGGCCCGGTCTTTTCCGCGAAAAGGCCCGCCGGAAGCCGTCAGCAGAATTTTTTGAATCCGGTTTGGCCCCGCGCCTTGCAAGCACTGGAAAATGGCCGAATGTTCGCTATCAATGGGCGTCAGCTGCACACCGTTTTCCTTTACCGCCTGCATAATGAGGCTCCCACCGGAAACCAATACCTCTTTGGTAGCCAAGGCAATATTTTTTCCCGCTGCAATGGCTTGGTAGGTTGGCAAAATACCTACATTTCCCACCAAACTCATCACTACCGTATCCACTTCTTCCATTTCGGCCATGGCCTTTAAGCCTTTCATGCCCGAAAGTACCTCCACTGGCTGCCCCGCCAGTTCCTGCGCCAGCACTTTCGCTTTTTGTTTATCTTTCACCACCACCAGCCGGGGGTGAAAGGCCGCAATCTGATCTTTGAGCCGATCAATATTTTTATGGGTGGATAACGCAACCACTTCCACATCCTCCAGCTGCTTCACCACTTGCAGTGTTTGAACGCCGATAGAACCTGTGGAGCCAAAAATCGCAATTTTTTTCATGGTAACCTCTTTTTTACTGCACGCCGATCAGGGCGATCATAATATAGTACACCGTTGGTGCGGTGAAAAGTACACTATCAAACCGGTCTAGTACGCCGCCATGGCCAGGAATGATATGGCTGTAATCCTTTATGCCGCAGCTTCGTTTAATCGATGAAGCCGCCAAGTCCCCAAATTGGGAAAGGATAGAACCCACCACGCCCGTGCATACGCAAAGAAGCACTGTGTTCACGCCTGTCAGAGAAAAAATGTTTTCCACTGCCAAACCAAATAGCAGTGCTACCACCGTAGCGGTGACCACGCCTCCCACAGCTCCTTCCACTGTCTTTTTGGGACTTAAATCCTCAATCAGCTTATGTTTTCCAAACCGCATGCCGGTAAAATAAGCCCCGGTATCGCACCCAAAAGCACAGATAAAAATGAGCCACAAGAAAAACTGGCCATGAGT
>CAJFIN010000094.1:0-2746 GCA_904381335.1 Candidatus Neoanaerotignum galli
ACCGCAATGGCCAAAATCAGTTTGGGAAAGGCTTGAAAGATCGTGATGATTTGACTGAGCACCATATCCACTGGGCCACCAATATATCCTGCCACGCCGCCTGCCACAACACCCACAAAAAAGGACACAATGGTTACGACCAAACTGGCAAAAACGCTGGTGCGCGCCCCATATAATAACCTGGAGAGCATACAGCGCCCCAGCTGATCTGTGCCCAAAGGAAATTGGGCACTGGGTCCTTTTAGTGCATCCATTAAACTGGTCAAGTTGGGATCATTGGGCGCTAGCAAAGGGGCAAACAATGCTGCCAGCACCAAGATTCCTGTCAAAATCAAGGCCGTCACCAAGGCCCGATGTGAATGATTCATGGCGCACCTCCTATGACAGCCGGTATTTCAGCCTCGGATCAATCAAAGCAGCCAGCCCATCTGCCGCTAGGTTTACTGCCAGATACACCAGCGCACACCAAAGTACAAAGCCCTGGATCATGGGATAATCCATCGTGCGGGCAGCACTGACAGCCAAACTGCCCAATCCATTGACCGAAAAAATTCCTTCAATTACCGTAGAGCCTCCCAGGAAAACCCCTAAATATAAACTGATACAAGTCAGAATAGGCGCTGCGGCATTTTTTAGCACATGGCGAAAGAAAATCTCCCTCTCCCCTACGCCCCGAATCCTGGCTCCATCCACATAGGGCTTTTCCAACTCCTGCAAAAGAATGGAACGGACTTGACGGTTCATTTTAAAAACGGCCTGCACACACAATACGCTGCAAGGCAGCAGCAGCCCTCGAAGGCCATCCTCTGCCAAAATAGGAAACCACGAAAGGCGAATACAAAAAAGCCATAGTACACCCAGCCCCACCACAAAAGAGGGCAGCGACAAGGCAAAAAAACTGCCCACCTGCATCACCCGATCCAACACGCCCAATGGCCGTATGGCACAGCAGATACCCAAAGGCACCGCCAACGCCACCGATACCAAAAGGCTGAAAAAAGCCATGGCTGCTGTGGGCCCCACATGGCGCATCAGTTCTGCTGAAACAGACGTTTTCGTGGCATAGGATAGGCCTAAATCACCATGAATGGCCCCCTGCACCCAGCGGATATACTGCACCAAAAACGGCTGATCCAGCCCCATGGCATGTTCCTGAGCTGCCAAAGCTTCTTCTGAAACACTGCCTACATGACCAGATGAACCTAAAAGCCAGATTTCCGCTGGGTTTTTCGGCGATAACCGCAACAGACCAAAGGTCAAAAAGGTAATGCCAAACAGCACGATCATCACTTGCACCAGTTTTTTTCCACCGTTTTTTGCCAGGGCCTTTTGGCGGGGCGTCACTTTCTCCTCCGCACATGCACCAAAAACTCTGGGAAAGACTCATATTGCATCTGTTCCACCGGTGAATATACCACCTCATTTAACGCCTCTTCTACCCAGCAGTCAAACCCGTTCTGTCTGGCCCAGTACTCCCGATCCCATTGGGGCCGAACCTGGTGCGTCAAAGGCAGATGATACGCCACCTGCTCCATATCATTTGCCTTTTGATACAAAAAGCCGCCTTTTTCCCGAATTTCCCGTTTTTTACGCTCATACTCTTTCCGGTGGGCTTCTGTGCGCAAATACGCATACCACTCCGCATCAAAATACAGCATTTCCCCTCCAGGAGCCAGCAAGCTGGCCCAATGCTGAAGCTGTTCTTCTGGCTCTGTCAGCGTCCATGTCACATCCCGGCTAACGATTAGGTCAAAGCTTTCCTGGGCAAAAGGCAGGCGATTTCCCACCTGTTGCAGCTGAATGGATACGCCAGTCATACGAACATTGGCTTGCGCTTTTTGCAGCATCTCTTGGCTCATATCCACTGCCGTTACTTTGTGTCCCCGCAATGCCGCTAAAATAGCAAAGAAACCCGGGCCGGTGCCAATATCCAGCACCCGCAGGCTCCGCCCCTGCGTCCAATTCCCAAAAAGCTTTTCTTCCCAAGCTGCCCGTTTTTCACCAAAGAATTGTCCTAAGTTTTGGGCGCTATAACTTTCTGACCGGTCTTTCCAATACCCGTTCATTTGGCCTTCTAATGTAGCTGCTTGTTTTGTTCTTTCCATCATCAATTCCATCAAAAGCCCTCCCTCTTTCTGTGTCAAAAAACCGAAAAAGGCCGCTGAAAAGAAGCTCCTTCTTTCCAGTGGCCTTCGTGGACACAAACTCTATTTGGCACAATGATTCTTTTTTTCTCAGGGTGTCTTTCCTTTGTTTTCTTTCGTGGAAAAAGATGGCTCTCATCATCCATCTTTTGTTCTGACTTCCTGCCAGATGATTTCTTGATTAGTATACTATATCTTCGCCCTTTTGGCAAGGCTTTTTTCCCCTGTGATGGCAAAAAAGCTGAAAAAACAGGTGATATAGTGGATTTTCTGTGCAGTTTATAGTACAATATTGGTAACTTGCTAGTTTTCTGCTCCATTGATTTCGATACAGAAAGAAGGACAATGATGGAACTCATTCTTGCTGCGATTAATGCAAAATTTATTCATTCCTCCCTGGCCATCCGTTGCCTAAAAGCGGCGGCCGGCCCATGGAAAGACCGGATACAGACCGCCGAATATACCATCAACCAAGACCCTGATTTTATTTTGGATGATCTATATCAAAAACAACCCAGAGCAGTGGGTTTTTCCTGTTATCTTTGGAATATCACCCTCATTGAGATGCTGGCAGAAAATCTGAAAAAACTTCTGCCCCATCT
>CAJFIN010000094.1:2853-6262 GCA_904381335.1 Candidatus Neoanaerotignum galli
GGAGGTTTCGTACGATGCTGAAACTGTGCTTCGCCAAAACCCGGCCGTAGATTTTATCATCCGCGGGGAAGGCGAAGGTGTTTTTCGCGCCTATCTGGATCAGTTTTTCGGGCAGAATATGGCGTATCGCCACCTTTCTGGCATCACTTGGCGGCGGGAAGATGGCGCCATTATAGAAAACCCTGCTCATCCGCCCATGGATCTATCTTTGATCCCCTTTCCCTATGGAGATGAACCACTGCCGGCGCATCGTATCCTCTATTATGAAACCCAGCGGGGATGTCCTTACCAATGTCAATATTGTCTTTCGTCCCTCGAAAAAGGGGTGCGGTTTCTGCCAGAACACCGTGTACAGCAGGAATTACAGTTTTTTCTTGACCAACGAGTGCCTCAAGTCAAATTTGTAGACCGTACTTTTAACTGTAATCCCCGCCATGCCATGATGATTTGGCGCTATTTGATCGACCATGATAACGGCGTCACAAATTTTCATATGGAAATTACTGCCGACCTACTAACACAAGAAATGATCGACTTGTTAGGTACAGCTAGACCGGGTCTTTTTCAATTTGAAATCGGCGTTCAGTCCACCAATCCCGATACCATTGCTGCCATCAAGCGAAACACCAGTTTTGCCTTGCTGACCCAAAAAGTCCAGGCTCTGCAAAAGGCCCATAACATCCATATCCATCTTGATTTGATTGCGGGCCTTCCCCTGGAAGATTATGATTCTTTTGCCCGTTCCTTTGATGATGTATATCGCTTAAACCCGGATCAGTTCCAACTTGGGTTTTTAAAACTGCTCAAAGGTTCCGGCCTGCGGCAGGACGCCGAAAAATTTGGCATTGTTTACCGCCGCCAACCGGTGTATGAGGTGCTTTACACCAAAGATCTGCCCTATGAGCAGGTGCGTAAGCTGAAACTGGTAGAAGAAATGGTGGAAACCTACTATAATTCTCCTAAAGCATTTTACACCCTCCGTTTTTTGACTTCGTTTCTGCCTTCTGCCTTTCATCTTTTTCAAGCTTTAGGCTTCTTTTGGGAAAGTCAGGGCGGAAAAGAGTTAAAATTTAGTAAGCTCGATCAGGTTCGTCTTTTTTGGGATTTTGTATCCACCCTTCCCCTTTCTGCATCACAAAGGGAAACGGCGCGGGAACTGCTGCGCTTTGATCTGCTTTTGGCCCACAACGAAAAACGGATTCCCGAAGCGCTGGCGCCTCATCCTGCCGGCAGTAAGGAGGAGCTACGCGCCCTGGCAAAACAATTAGGTATTGCTTCAAAGGAGCCCATCCATTTTGAGCGCTTCACAGTCAACGTCTGCGACTTAGCCAAGGATGCAAACACCAAAGTTGTTTTTGCTCCCACTCAGGTGCTCTTTCGCTACGGTCATCGGGATGCCATCCATAAGCGCGCACAAATCCAGCAGATACCCTAGGGCCATATCGCACCACCTTAACCTATTTTCATCTGCTTTGATTTTCTGTCCTTGCCTTGCAGGTATTGTGCTCTCCGGATGAGCATCAGCATCCTTTATGGTTCGGTTTCATTCGCCTTTTTTCAAGCAACCACCACAAACCGTCCATCCTCCGTATGATAGCTGCAAGTGGACAAGGTTAACAGCTGCTCCCCATAGGCTGCCGTTATGCCTGTCTCATACAAAGACGCCGCCTTTACTTGCTGAACATATTGCTCAAATTGCTCCGGGTCACTTAGGTCAGTATATTGGTAATAGCGAAACACATTTTCCTCCTCTATAGAGTACACTTTAGAATAAAAAGCCGCCAGAATATCATACTTTCCCCGCTCATAGAGAGTGTCGAAACAAATGAGCGGATGCTCTTGATAAAACTCTTATTTGACGTAAGAAATAAGGGGAGCAAACATGGTACCCGCATTCATATTGTGACCATAGACCAGGTAATTTCCCTCCCCTACCAAACAGTCCTCATCCAAAAAGGGAACGCCGCTGCTGGATTCCTGCCGATCAAAATCACGATGCAGATAGTATTCCGGCGCATCAGGCGTGACCATCACAGGATAATTCAGCTTCGTTCCTTCTATCTGCACCCATCCAAATAGATCATGGTTTTTCTCATACAACACCTCATACTCCGGCAATATAGCAGAAGTGCTTTCTGCCTTTTCGCTATCTTTCTCTCTCTTTGGCATAGTAGCTGGGGGAGATGCTGCTACAGAAGCCATTTCCTCCAGTTCATCAAACAAGGCTTCCTGCGCCAGACTCTCGGCATAATAAGAAAATATCATATAGGCAGAAAAGAGAAAAAGACCGGCACATACCATTCTGATCCAAAGATAAATTGTCCTTTTCGGTTTCACTGCACACAGCTCCTTTATGAAAATAGCGGCAAGGCAGGCCAATCGCCTGCCTTGCCGTTTTGTTTATGGGTCGGATAGACCCAGTTGAGTACGTTGGAGTTTCTCAATAGAGAAACGGAAACGTGCGAAATATCAACCACCCGCTATGCGGGTGCGCAACGGTCGTTATACAAAAAATTACCTTTCCGTTATAATAGAGATGTTCAGACCACTATTTATTAAAGAAAGGAAGCCGTTCAATTGAATACAAAAACAGAGCGAAAAATAAGGTTTTGGAACATTGACAGAGGGTTAGGGGCGCATTATAATAGGAAAGGCCAAAAAAAGTCCTTTTTTGAAGCATATTGTCATCTCTGTCTCCTTTTGGGGGAGGAAACAGTGATTTTATCAGGCGATATATGAGTAAGGAGTCTTTTTTTTGCGATTTTATTATTATTACCATTATAAAAAATGTAAGGAGGAATCATTTATCATGTCCGAACCAAGCGCATCTCCCCAAGAAAATAAGATGGGCGTTATGCCCATCAATCGACTACTTTTAAATGATGATTTCTATGTTGGTACAAGCACTTTATAACATTGTGGACAGCATGTTTGTGGCGCAGATCAATGAAAATGCCTTGACGGCTGTTTCTCTGGCTTTTCCAGCACAAAATTTGATGATTGCAGTAGCCACCGGCACTGGAGTCGGTGTGAATGCTCTGCTTTCCAAAAGTTTGGGTGAAAAAAACTTTGACCGTGCCAATAAAACGGCAGATAACGCCATTTTTTTGGCTTTTTTGAGCTTTTTGGCTTTTGCAGTACTGGGCATTTTGTTTTCTGAAGCTTTTTTCCGGATTCAAACAGATATTGAAGAAATCATTCAATATGGCCGTGACTATCTGTTAATCTGTTGTCTTTTTTCTTTTGGTATCTTTGGTCAGATTACTTTTGAACGGCTCCTGCAGGCCACAGGCAAAACCATTTTTACTATGATTACCCAAGGCACTGGCGCTATCATCAATATTATCTTTGACCCCATCTTGATCTTTGGTCTATTCGGATTTCCGGAGATGGGCGTGGCCGGCGCCGC
>CAJFIN010000095.1 GCA_904381335.1 Candidatus Neoanaerotignum galli
CACACCGTTTTCCAGCGCCCAGAGCATGGCGTCCTCATCGACTACAGCGCCTCGGGCTGTATTAATGAGATAGGCGGTGGGCTTCATGAGGGAAAAGGCTTGGCGGTCCATCAAGTGGTAATTTTCTGGGGTAAGGGGCATATGTAACGACAGACAATCACTTTGGCGCAGCAGTTCTTCCCAGGGAAGGTATGTTACGCCGAGACGTTGTTCTTCTTCTAGGGGAAGGCGATGTCGGTTGTAATAGCTGACGGTCATGCCTAAGGCCTGGGCTCGGCGGCAAACAGCGCGGCCGATGCGCCCAAACCCAGCAATGCCAAGGCGTTTGCCGAAAATTTCAACCCCTAACAGGTCATAAAAGGCGCCGGCGCACCACCGGTCTTCCCGCACGCGCGCATCATAGGGCACAATCTGACGCATCAGGCTCATCATCAGAGCTATGGCCAGCTCTGCCGTGCTTTCTGTGACAGAATGAGGCGTATTGATGACGGGGATACCTTTTTTTGTAGCATAAGCCACATCAATGGCATCATAGCCAACGCCGTGGTTGGTGATAAAACGAAGGCGCTTGGCAGCATCGATCATTTCTTTTGTCACCCCAGTATCCACAGCAAAAATCCCATCGCATTGAGGCAAAAGTTCTGCCAGTTGTTCTTCTGTAAAAGAGATCTGCTGCTTGGTGGGACAGAAAAAATCAAAGGAAGCGGAAAATTTTTCCCGCAGTTCTTCCGGAATCCATTGGGTTACTAATAGGGAATACTTCATTTTTTCACATCCTTTCTGGTTCCATTGTAAAGGGGACAAGGCGGAATGTAAAGTGTTTTTCTGGACGGTATTGGGGGCTTTTGGTATAATGAATATCATGATTTGATTTAGCAAAAAAGGAAGGAGGACGCATATGATCCAGGTGGACGCCATAACATTGCTGCCTCAGGAGCCCATGGAAAAACTGATGCAGCGGGCAGAAAAAAAATTGGGCCTGACGCCGGGGAAAATTGTGTCATATCAAATATTGAAAGAATCTTTAGACGCCAGAAACAAGGGGAATATCTTTTTTCGATACAGCCTGGCACTGGAGCTGAAACAGAAAAATAAAGAGACGGATTTGCTGCAGCAAGGGCTGGCAAAGCCATATCAGCCAATGGCGCCTTTGATTGTGCCAAAGGTGCAAAGCCGCCATCGACCCGTAGTGGTGGGGTTTGGACCTGCCGGCATGTTTTGCGCACTGATATTAAGTCGGGCTGGTCTATGTCCTTTGGTAGTGGAACGAGGAGAAGATGTGGACCAAAGGACAGAAGCGGTGGAGGATTTTTGGCACACAGGCCGATTGAATCCAGAATCGAACGTCCAGTTTGGGGAAGGGGGCGCCGGCACTTTTTCCGATGGAAAACTGACTGCCCGTACCAAGGATAGCCGCAGCCGTTTTGTTTTAGAGACCTTTGTTTCTCACGGCGCACCGGAAGAAATTCTCTATTCCGCTTTTCCTCATATTGGTACAGATCGATTACGCAGTGTAGTGAAAAACCTCCGCCAAGAAATCCTTTCTTTGGGTGGGGAAATCCGCTTTGGCGTAAAGCTGATGGATCTTCATTTGTCCAAAGGGTGCATCCAAGCAGTGGTGTTATCTGACGGCAGTTTGATACCAACAGACTGCTTGATTTTGGCTTTGGGGCATAGTGCCCGGGATACGTTTTCTTTACTGGAACAAAAAGGATTTTCCATGGAGCCAAAGCCCTTTGCCATGGGCGTGCGTATTGAGCACCGGCAAGAGGATATCAATCAGATGCAGTTTGGCGTTCTTTCCCATCTTCCAAGGCTCATTCCTGCCTCTTACCGTCTAACGGCCCAGACGGCATCAGGGCGCGGCGTATATACCTTTTGTATGTGTCCTGGCGGCACTGTGGTGGCAGCAGCCAGTGAGCCAGGCCGTCTATGCACCAATGGTATGAGCTATCATGCCCGAGATGGGGAAAATGCCAATAGTGCTTTACTGGTGCAGGTATCACCAGCGGATTATCCAGGTAACGATGCTTTGGCCGGGATGCGGTGGCAGCAGGAAATAGAGCAGGCAGCTTACCAGGCAGGGGGCGGCGGTTATGTGGCCCCGGCCCAGCGGGTAGAGGACTTTTTTGCCCATCGAAAGACGGAACAATTTGGCGCCGTTACTCCTTCCTACCGTCCTGGCGTAAGAGGGGTGGATCTTCATGCGGTATTGCCGCAGGTTCTTTGTCAAGGCATTAGAGAGGGGCTTATGGCTATGGAGAAAAAGTGCCCTGGATTTTGTCAAAAAGATGCCGTTTTAACAGCGGTAGAAAGCCGCAGCTCGTCTCCGGTGCGTCTATTGCGGCAAAAAGATACCTTGCAGGCCGTGGGAATTTCCGGGGTGTATCCCATTGGAGAAGGCGCCGGTTATGCTGGCGGGATTGTATCTGCCGCAGTGGATGGAATTCGAGCGGGACAGGCCATTATTGATGGCCTTGCGGGCCAAACGAAATTTACCGGAAAAAGTTAGGGGTTTCTATTGACAAATGTCGGAAACTTTGATAAATAAGAATTAAGATACATACTGCAAATTATGTGTTTTATCTGGGACAAAAAAAGAAGACCTGCTAATAAAAGTCAAGTAGAAATTACAGATTTTTAGAGAAGCAAAAAAGGCAACACAAAATCAAGCCGCTGAGCGTTTCAAAATTAAAACGG
>CAJFIN010000096.1 GCA_904381335.1 Candidatus Neoanaerotignum galli
AAGTATATGATTACCGGTCCTATAACAATGCGTTTTACGGTCGGTTTGCCCCTATTTTTTCGAATTTATTTGAAGTGCTGTATATTTGCGTGATGTGCGTTGCTCCGGCTGTGGCGTTTGCCACAGGCGGAGCAACGCTTCAGGAATTGACAGGGCTGCCTTATCTGTTTTGTACGGTGCTGATCGGGTTGTTTATTTTTGTAGTCGCTATTTTTGGTACAGATTTGGTGCGGCGCGTAGCGTCTGTGCTTTCTATCTGCATTATTTTAGGGCTACTTATCGTTTATCTGCCAAATATCATTGCCGGTTTTTCTGAAATCGAGGCTGCGGCTAATGCCATGACGGCGGCCCAACTGCCACTTTCTGATGCACTGTATTCCGCCTTTTTGTATGGGACGTTTCAGCTTTCGAATATTGCTGTATTTGTACAGCATGCTAGATCCTTTCAAAAGCCGAAGGATGCAGTCAAGAGCATGGGAGTGGGCTTTGTGGTCAATGCATTGATGATGGTGATGGTGGTATTGGGACTGATGACTACCTATACCAATCCGGAAGCTGCCGGACAGAGCGTTCCTACCCTCTTTATGGTACAAAATGGTGTGGGAGCTACGGTACTTACTCCCTTAATTTCCATTTTGATCATTTTAGGTGCCGTATCCACTGCAGTGAATATGGTGGCGGCTATGGTAAAGCGAATTTGTGGAGAAGATAAAGGAGATGTAGGAATAAAAGGAAAGAAGTTTTCCGTATCGAAAAAACAGGTGGTAACTGCATTGATCTGCTGTGTGATCGATTTTGGCATTGCCCAGTTTGGCTTATTGACATTGATTCAAAAGGCATACAGCGCCATTGCCTACCTTGCCATCCCGGTTATTTTAGTGCCTTATATCGTGCATATGATTGCAACCAGAATGGATACCCGGACAACAGCAAAGCGGTAAGGCAGAGTTGTTTTTTCCTACAAATTTGATAGAGGAAGCAGGAGGCTTAGGCCTCCTGTTTTTTTATGAGCGAAATGAAATGGCATTTTCATCTTTTGGATGAGACAACAGGAAAAACAGGAGGAAGAAAAAAGATTCAGCAGAACGATAGAAAAACAGGGAAATCCGATCCCTGGTCAAAAGCTAAGTCTCATATGCCGAAGCGAAAAAATAGAATAGCAGACCACTCCTCGGTGCAGGAATTTTTTGATTAGAAAAATCATCCAGGCATACTTTTTTTCTCACCGGCCATCTTAAAGGAAGAAAAGGCAGGTGGAGCATATGGCAAAAAAAGCAGTTCTGGCTTTAGGAGCGGTGCTGCTGGTGCTGATGGGACTATTGCTGGGGTGGCTTTTTTGGGCGCTGCCCAGTGAGTTTCATGTGGTGGAAGGTGAAGAAGAATCCGAGCTGTTGCAATTCCCTTTTTCCGTGGAGATGGATCAAGCGCCAGTGATGGCTGCAGAAAATAGCAGCACACCAGTGCAAGAGAATATCACAAAGACAAAGTTAGCACAGGTGACGGCTTTTGGCATTCCTGTGAAAGAGGCAACGGTTCACATTGTGCCGGAAAGCCAGGTGCTGGCTGGTGGCCATGTGGTGGGTATCGCCATGAAAACAGAGGGCGTGCTGGTGTTGGGAACAGGAGAAGTTAGCAGCAGCACAGGCCAAAGTCAAAGCCCTGCCAAGCATGTGCTGCAAACGGGGGATGTGATTTTAGCCTGTAATGGCCAGGCCATATCAGAAAAAGAAGAATTAGCCCAGGCGGTGCAGCAGAGTAATCAAGGGCAGGTGACACTGACGGTACTGCGGCAAGGAAAAACGTGTCAGATTCCGATACAGGCCATAGAGGACAGCCGGGGAGAATACCGGTTGGGAGCGTGGGTGCGAGACAGTGCACAAGGCTTGGGTACGGTGACATTTATTGATCCGCGTACAGGCGCATTTGGCGCATTGGGTCATGGCATTTATGATGTGGATACCCAAAGTCTGTTGCCTTTGGAGGAAGGCGTGGTCACCCAAAGTATGCTGACAGGGGTGGAAAAAAGCCAGACTGGGCAGCCAGGAGAAATCCAAGGAGCCTTGGTGAAAAATAAACCATTGGGCGAAGTGACACAAAATACAGAGGCTGGAATTTTTGGCACCATAGACCGGTCAAAGCTTAGCGAGGTATCAGCAGGGAGTTATCCTGTGGCCTTCCGGCAGGATGTGACGGTGGGGGATGCGGTGATTCTCAGCGATGTGCTAGGGGGAGAAGTGGAGGCATATGATGTTCGGATTACCCAGGTAAACCCGAACGGCCTTTGGGGCAGGCAGGGCATGATTGTTGAAGTGACAGACCCAGAATTATTAGAAAAAACGGGCGGTATTGTGCAGGGCATGAGCGGCAGTCCGATTATACAAAACGGCTGCTTGATTGGGGTCATTGTAGCATATTCAAAGAGTTGCCGTCAAGGATATTGAACAGATTTTCGAAATTTGTTCATTTTTA
>CAJFIN010000097.1 GCA_904381335.1 Candidatus Neoanaerotignum galli
CTTATTTTTGATGCCCAGCCTATTTGAGCCCTGTGGGCTGGGGCAGATGTTTGCACTACGGTATGGGGCAGTGCCTGTGGTACGAAAGACGGGAGGCCTGAGCGATACAGTAACCCATTTTAACCCCGAAACTGGGGAGGGTAACGGGTTTGTGTTTGAGCATTATACCGGAGACGGCCTCTTATGGGCTGTTTGGCAAGGATTGAATTTATTCTGGAATGACCATCTGGCGTGGGAAAAAATAATGAAAAACGGTATGAGCTGTGATTTTTCATGGCATCAGGCGGCAAAGGCCTATCTCACTATGTATGAAAACCTGGTGGGTGAGACTAACGCGAAGCGGGGGTGAGGATCATCCAGGAAAATAATCAGGAACCATCCAATGTATATACGCTGCCGCCAGTAGTGCCCCGGGAGGAGAGAGGCGGTTCGCCGCGGCACCGGGGACGCTGGATTTTGCTAGTGGTGCTATTGGTAGCGGCATTGGGTGGCATAGGGTATTATTATCGTGTGCCAATTCTTAATTATTTACGCGGCAGCAGTGTGATAGGGGAAGCTGTTGCCATGGAAAACGACATGGCTTCCCAAGGCAAATTTGTGTCCATTGGCGAGGAACGCTTTTTTTATTGCACACGGGACGGTGTGCGCTTTTTTGACGGAGTGGGCAATCAAGTTTGGAATCAGACCTTCACCATGAATTCTCCTGCCATGGTTCAAGCGGGAGAACTGGTAGCTGTGGCGGAGCTCCAAGGGCGCAGCGCCTATGTATTTAGCGAAACGGGGCAAAAATATGCCGTTCAGGCTAGCGGCCCCATTCTGCAGCTCTGTTTGACCAAAGAAGGGGCTATGGCTCTTTTGGAACAAAACGGGGATCACTTTAAAATACAAGTTTATAGTCATGCAGGCCAGCTTTTAATGGAACGCTTTGAAGAGGATGAGGGCATTTATCCTTTAGCGGTGAGTTTATCAGCAGATGGCCGTGTTTTGGCTGTCAGCTACTTAGATACGACAGGCGTACAAATCAAGACCCGGGTGCTTTTGTTTTACACTGCCATGGCAGATTCTGCCAACACAGAGACCGGCGATTATTACGCTGGCGTGGAAGAAGATGGCGTGATTGCCCCAGTGCTTTATACCATGGAAAATGGAGTGTTTGCGGCGGTTACCAATGGGACAGTTTTTGGTGTTAGCCCAGAAGGAAGCAAGGCATGGAGCATACCCCTGGGCAATGAGGTGACGGCTGTTAGCAGCGGCGGCAGCTATTTGGCCATTGCCTTAGGGGAAGAAGATCCACAGAAAGAAAGCTTGCCGGAAGGCACAGTGCTGATTTTTTCTGACGATGGTCAACAGATGGCCAGCTTTGATGCTGGCGGTGCGATTAGCTACCTTAAGGCAAACCAGTTTGGCCTTGTGGTTGGCAGTGGACGTAGTTTTTGGGGGGTTCGCCCTCAAAATGGGCAAGTGCTTTGGCAGTATCAGGCGACAGAGGATGTGCAGGATATTTTGTTGATCCAAACACGAAAGGGACTCTATGTAACGGGACAGCAAGCGGTGCTCAAAGTGTTTGAAAAGCAATAAAAGGTGGTGAATCTATGCAGACAGAGCTGGATATTGTGGTGCTGATCCTTTTGGTGGGGTTTGCATTATGGGGCCGAGGACGAGGGTTTATTAAAACATGCTTGGGTTTTATTCCATTGCTTGGCGGAGTGATTGCCGCGAAAGCTTTTTCGCCGGCATTAGCGAAAGTGTTATATCATACGGCGCTGTCTGGGCATCTGGAAGAAGGCGTGGCCTCTTGGCTTGGTTTTGATACCCTATGGACGCAGGGAGCCGATGCTGCGATCCAAGGGCTTCCCCTGCCAGAGTTTATGAAGGAGGCATTGTTGTCCAATAATAATCCTGTGATATACCAGATCCTGGGGGTAGGAGATCTGGAGCATTATATTGCTAGCTATGTGGCACAGGTCTGCATCAATGTTGTTAGTGTAGCCATAGTGTTTGTGGTAGCAGTGGTGGTTTTGAAACTTCTTTTAAGAGCATTAGACTTGATAGCAAAATTGCCAGTGCTGCATTTTCTAAATCATACGGCAGGTATGATTGCCGGCCTAGTGCAGGGAGTTTTTGTGGTGTGGGTTATCGGCCTTTTCCTGGTCTTTTTCTACACGAACCCAGCGTTTTTGTCTTTGTTTGAAACTCTTTCCAGATCCGGCATAGCGCTATTTTTCTATGAACATAACCTGTTACTGGGCATGGTATTGGGAATTTTTGCTTAGTGAGAAAAATTTTTTTGAAAAAAATAAAAAAAGGTGTTGACATGAGTTTGAACGTGTGTTAATATAGTCAAGCGGTCGCAAGAGAGCGGCCCAAAAGAGAAACACTCTGTACCTTGAAAACTGAATAAAGGAAAAACGAGTCAATCGAGAAAAAAACACAATCTCAAAGATCCAAAAGATCCAAGAAACAGGATTA
>CAJFIN010000098.1 GCA_904381335.1 Candidatus Neoanaerotignum galli
TCTCCCAGCTGAGCTATACCCCCAGATAAGAGAGATTGTGATGTTTAATTTTTATGTTCCCTGTACGGGGGTTGTTTACCGCTTCAACCGGGCTCCCAACTGAGCTATACCCCCAAATAGGTGCTTCATATTGCAAGAGTTATCATAGCATAGAACAAAGAGAATTGCAAGAGAAATTTTCGCTTTTTTGAAAAAAATAGGCAAAGTCTTTTTTTACACAACATAGAGCGGGAGAGAATTTCGGTATAAGACAGACTTTTTTACTGGAGAAAGGTCCCAAAGAGAGCAGATTTTTCGTAACCTATTGAAAAAGGACGGGACATTGTGTAAAATAGAAGCGAAAATGAGGTGGCCAACAGGGGTCGGTGAAAATTTAGGAGGTTTCCCATGAAAAAATTGGATATGCTTTATGAAGGAAAAGCAAAAAAGGTGTTCCGTACAGAGGACGAAGATAAGTATATCGTTGAATATAAGGATGATGCCACGGCGTTTAACGGCTTAAAAAAGGGCTCTATCGCTGGCAAAGGCGTCATCAATAATAAGATGAGTAATCTCATCTTTCAATATCTAGAAAAAAATGGGATTGAAACCCATTATGTGCAGGAGCTCAACGATCGGGAAACGGTAGTGAAAAAGGTTTCCATTGTGCCTTTGGAAGTGATCATCAGAAATGTGGCGGCGGGCAGTTTTTCTAAACGCTTTGGCGTGGAAGAAGGAAAGGCGCTGCTGAATCCCGTGCTGGAGTTTTCCTACAAAAATGATGAATTGGGAGACCCAATGATTAACGATATGCAGATCCTTGCCTTGGGCCTAGCAACAAAGGAAGAATTGGCGGATTTGTCAGCACAGGCGCTGAAAATCAACGAGCTGTTAAAAACCTATTTTGAGGCAAAAGGCATTCGCCTGATTGACTTTAAAATTGAATTTGGCCGTTATCATGGCCGGATCATTCTGGCGGATGAAATTTCCCCGGATACTTGCCGGCTGTGGGATGCAACAACCAATGAAAAATTGGATAAAGACCGGTTCCGGCGGGATCTTGGCCATGTAGAAGAAGCCTATGAGGAAGTTTGGAGACGGCTGATAGCAGAATAATCATACGGCATACTTTGTCGAAAAGGAGAAGACTTATTTATGAAAAACGATCGGTTCGATCAGATTCAGGCGGATACTGGCCTGAAAGAAGAATGCGGCGTCTTCGGTATTTATAACAATGACAACGATGACAGCGGCCGGGTGGTTTATTATGGCCTATTTGCCCTTCAGCATCGTGGGCAGGAAAGCTGCGGCATTGCGGTAACCGATGACACCGTAGTCAAACAGTATAAAGACATGGGCTTGGTGCCAGATGTCTTTACCGATGACATCATTGAAAAGCTGACAGGGAAAATTGCCATTGGGCATGTGCGGTATTCTACAGCGGGGGGCTCTTTGCGGCAAAATTGTCAGCCGCTGGTTAGCCGCTATGTCAAGGGTACCTTGGCTTTGGCGCATAATGGCAATTTGGTTAACGCCCATGAACTGCGGGAAGAACTGCAAAAACAGGGCATGATATTCCAGACGACCATTGATACAGAGGTGATCGCCTGTCAGCTGGCCAAGGAACGGGCCGCCTGTGACTCTATTGAAGAAGCGGTGGAAAAAGTGATGGATAAGATTGAAGGATCTTATTCTATGGTAGTGATGAGCCCAAGAAAGCTCATTGGCGCGAGAGATCCTTTGGGTATGCGTCCGCTCTGTCTTGGGAAACTGGGCAACAGCTATGTGATCGCTTCTGAAAGCTGCGCACTGGATGGTGTGGGCGCTGAATTTATCCGGGACATTGACCCCGGGGAGATTGTGGTGATCGACCATAACGGCTTACGTTCCATCCGCAGCCATTGCGGCAATCCTCATACGAAGTTTTGTATATTCGAGTATATCTATTTCGCCCGTCCCGATAGCGTCATTGATGGGGTCAGCGTATTTGAAGCCAGAAAGGAAGCTGGCCGGCAGTTGGCTCAGCAGCATCCCGTGGAAGGCGATTTGGTGATTGGCGTGCCAGACAGCGGTATCCCAGCGGCTATGGGCTATGCGGAAGAAAGTGGTATCCCTTATGGCATTGGCCTGGTGAAAAACCGTTATATTGGCCGCACCTTCATCAG
>CAJFIN010000099.1 GCA_904381335.1 Candidatus Neoanaerotignum galli
GGGATGTTCAGCCGCTTGCCCATCTCCCGGAGCCGATGTTCGATGCCGCCGATCTGTATCCGATCGTGTGGAGCCCTTAATGTTACGAATAGCGCCGGATTGTCATCCGTGCGGCTGGCGAGGTACTCCTGTAGATGTAGCTTTGTTCTGGCATCAAAATAAACAATACGCTCTTTATCGCCTTTACCGAACACCTTACATTCCCTCTCCGCAAAATCAATGTCATCTCGGTTTAGAAGAACCAATTCCCCCACACGCATTCCCGTTGAAGCAAGCATATCGATCATAGCCAAGTCCCGCAGTTCCTCGCAGTTATCACGCATCTTCTCCAAGTCCTCGTCGGAGTAGGTTTCTTTGATGTTACTTGCCGTTTTAACCTTGTGGATACAACGCACCGGACTTTTGATAATGTAATCCTCATCCTCAAGCCATGAAAAGAAACTGGAAAGGATACGGCGGATATTATCAATGGTAACCCTGCTTGTCTGATTACTGCTTTGATATTCTGTAAGATAACTTCGCAGATCCTCTGTAAGAATATGCCTTGCATTTTTGTTGAGCGAGTCTACCATTGCCGCTATTGTAGTTTCGTAATATTTTAATGTCTTTTCTGAGCAGCCTTCAATTCGTTTTGCGGCAATGAACATATTCACAAGTTCAAGGCTGTCGTCCTTTTCCATCTTTCCTTCCATACCAGCAGCTTCATAACAAAAAAGGACTTGCTCCAACACATGTTTCAGTTGTTTCAGCTGAGCATTATCAAGGCATGGCAGCATTCGCTGCATAATTTCAGTAATTATTTCTTGTTTCATATCGATTCTCCTCCTATAAAAAATTCCAGAGAACGATATCAACGGCAGTTCCGTTTGGTTGCTCTCGCCGTTGGTGAGAGATAAAGATATTTAAACGATAATTTAGAGCAGCAAGCTCAGGCTCTCTTTAAGTCGTGGTTTGTTGATTTTGAACCATTTGGCGGAAACAAACCATGTAATTGGGAACTATCTACACTTGGAAAAGTTTCCAAAATGGGGGCTGGCGGCGATAAACCTCAAATGGTCTCTCCAGTCAAAACACCGGATTGTCCTTATCCCATTTACTCCAATGGGTTAAGTAACGAAGGCTTGTATGGATATACAAATTCCGCAAAAATATTTGATGAAAGTGTAACCGTTTCTGCCCGTGGAACAATCGGTTTTGTATCTCTCAGACATATTCCCTATGTCCCGATTGTCCGATTGGTAACGCTCGTTCCCCATAGAGAAATCCTTTCTGCAAAGTATTTGTTTCTTTGGTTGAAGCAGCTACATATCGCTGGAACAGGAACGACTCAACAGCAATTAACTGTTCCTGCGTTTCAGAAAACGGAAATATTGGTTCCGTCTATTGACATCATAGCTTCATTTGACGAAATAGTTGACCCGATATATCAAAAAATATGGTCAAATCAAACCGAAAATGAGCGATTAGCTTTAATCCGTGATACTTTGCTTCCTCGCCTTATATCCGGCGAGCTTGATGTCTCCGACCTCGACCTCTAACCCGCTAAATTATCGTTTATCGCATTGTTTAGTGCGATTTTATTATCGAATGTCCTTAAAATGCCTCCGATTTTCTTTTGTGTATCTAAATCAGGAATGTCAATCTCAAGATTCTGAACCACATCTGTCTGTACGCGTTGCCTACCTGATGACCCAACCATTGATTTTATAGCCGGATCACGAACCAGCGGACTACATACCAAGTAATAAAGATAGTCCTCATCAGCTAAGTTTTCTTTTGCTCGGAATACGATATATTCCGTCGATCCAAAGCCAACCTCGCCGTCATCAAGGATGTTAACTTTTGCAGTTTTTCCGTTTTCAAGACACGGCGTGATTCTGGCCATAATTGTGTCGCCGTTTCTAAATTTTGTGCCACCAGAAAAAGTTGCGTATTCGTATTCCGGTATATCGCGGCAAAATGGCTGCAATTTGTCCATAGCAATCTTTTTAGCCACAGAGCCTTTTTTGATTGACTCACGAGGATTAAATTCTGCGATATCTGAAAGCCTATATTTCATATCCAATCGCTCCTAACTTTCTTCTGATCTCGTCCTCCAGCTCATGGGACTTAGCGAACATGTCGGACAATTCTGATGTCAGCCTTGCCATTTTTTCCTCAAAAGGTTCTCCGTCATCTTCCTGCTCCTCAATGCCCACATAACGTCCTGGCGTCAGAATATAATCCTGCTTTGCAATGTCCTGCAGGGCGGCAACGGCACAGAAGCCTTTTACATCCTCAAGGGTTCCATTTTGAAAAGCTTCGAAGGTGTCAGATAGCTTTTGAATATCCTCATCAGAGAAATCCCTGTGCTTGCGGTCAACCATATGTCCCATCTTGCGGGCGTCGATAAAGAGCGTCTTGCCTTTCTGTTTCTTGCCTTTTGTAATAAACCACAGTGTAACAGGGATAGTAACGCTGTAGAAAAGCTGTGTCGGCATGGCGATAATGCCTTCAATCAAATCATCCTCAATGATCTTTTTGCGGATTTCACCTTCGCCGCCGGACTGTGTGGAAAGGGCTCCGTTGGCAAGCACCAGACCGATTTTACCATTTGGTGCGAGATGATGAATCATATGCTGAA
This sequence comes from Candidatus Neoanaerotignum galli, assembly GCA_904381335.1. Lineage (GTDB taxonomy): Bacteria > Bacillota > Clostridia > Lachnospirales > Anaerotignaceae > Neoanaerotignum > Neoanaerotignum galli. Next base: position 2,624 of record CAJFIN010000099.1, read on the forward strand.
TCCATGCATAGTTGGCGTTGCCTGCCGGAGGCACTCCGTATTTCCAGCGCACATCATCCAGAAGCTTTTCCTGATTCCACGGATGATAATTGAAAGGTGGATTGGCAAGTATAAAATCAGCTTTCAGGGTAGGGTGGAGGTCATTTGTAAATGTATCCCCATGGTATGGTCCAAGATCGGCGTCTATGCCGCGAATAGCCATGTTCATTTTCGCCATTTTCCATGTATCGGCGTTTGCCTCTTGACCGTAAACAGATACCGCACCTCGTTTACCGGAATGCGCTTGTATAAATTTCGCACTCTGCACGAACATACCGCCGCTGCCGCAGCAGCAGTCATAGACACGGCAGTTATCAAAGGGCTTAAGAATAGAGACAAGGGTCTTAACAACACTTGCGGGTGTATAGAATTCACCGCCGCCAACGCCTTCCTTTTCCGCAAACTGAGCAATACAGTACTCATATGTGCGGCCGAGAAGGTCTTCGCTCTGCTCCGTATCGCTCATATCAATGTTGTTTGTAAAAATGTCTACGACATCGCCTAATATACGCTTGTCAAGATCCGGACTGGCGTAATTTTTCGGAAGGACATTTTTTAGAGTTTTGTTTTCAGCCTCAATAGCCCTCATGGCGTTATCAATAACTGTTCCGATTTCCGGAGTATGAGCTGCCGACGCAATGACGCTCCATCTTGCCTCCTCCGGCACAAAGAATATATTTTCCATTGTATATGCGTCACGGTCATCTTCGAATCCGTCGCCTTCCTCCACAAGCTCCTGATAGTGCTTGTCAAAGGCAGCTGAAATATAACGAAGGAAAATGAGACCGATTATTACTTTTCTATACTCAGCCGCCGGAATGTGTCCCCACAGAACGCAGGCTGCGTCCCAAAGCTGTTTTTCAAAACCTATGTTGGCATTTGTTTTTTCTGCCATGTTAATTAACCTCCTGCAATAAACCGAATATAAGCCCATATGTTGTTACGCTTTTCCACAATACTTATTAGGATAAAAATATCTGCCGAAATTCAGTTGTTTTTACGCTTATATTTTATTATCTCACAAAATCGGATAAAATCCAATTATTAAGAATACATAAATATAATAAAAATGCGGCAGTAAAACAAAAGAGCCTGCGGTTTATGTATTTTCAAAAACAACTGTATTTTTTGAACTTAAAAAAGCTATGCCGCAATGTGCCTGCGACAGCGCATTGTTACATAGCCTTATCCAAAAAGGTATGTGCAGTCTTTTTCTGTGTGATTAATAAATCACCGTCACAGTGATATCTTTCTCAATTTCTAAAAAAGATTTGCCATCAAAACATTTTTCTGAAAGAACAGCGTCGATAACAGCCTGCGGGATGTCACCTTCAACACCAATTTCATGTTTGGCAATGCATTTTGCTGTATCAGGTGTACAATCCCAAATTACAAGGTAAGACTTGTTGTCATTAACCTCTGGCTGCAATACATAAGTTGTTCCGTTATACTCAAATTCAGCTTCATGACAATGAGAGATTAGTTCATATAATTCGTCCATTTTTATTCCGTTCATTACTTGACCCCCTTAAATAGTGTTTTGTATTTTTCATAGAGTGTATTACCAGGATGGAGGATATCTGGATGTTTGTCACGTTTCCCATCCGTGAAGTAATGTACATGGAGAGATTTTTTGCCATCATGAACACCATAATCTATATCAAATTGAGGCATACGATTTTCTCCAAAAACACGAAGCTGGTCGAAATCACCATTCTTTCTGTATAACAAATAGGATGTTCCAGGTGTATTTGACCTTTCTGGCAAATTCATACTTGCCTTTGGGTCTTTAGGTGCTAAAACCTTAATACCATCCACATAATCAATAGTATGCCATCTTGCAGGTGTGCTAAAGCCGCCGCTTTCAAGAAAAGAACCTCTGCTTCCCATTACATAGCACGCTCCTTCCATCGCTGAGAAAAGGAGGGATAATAATGCACATTATCATAAATATCCAGTTCATCAACGTGTCTACCGCATACGATAAGATTTGTCGGTGATTTTTGTTTTTGCAATTCTTTAACACCACGCAGCAACATACGCTTACCATAAGGACTTGACATACATCCATTGGTACTAATTGCGATAGAACTGTTTTTGGGAAGCCCATCAAAGCACCATTCAAAATCACTCTCAAAGCACCAAGATGCAACAGGGATAATATTAAATCCCTTCATTTGGAGGTAATATGCCATAACTCGATTACGAGTACAGTTCCAAATATTCTGTCCTGGCAGCATTTCTGGTAACATGGAATAATCAGTGGTAATAATTCCTGCAAAACGTTTGAGGTTTTCAAAACTCATTTCTGGATGATTCCAAAAATTCTCAAACAAAGTGTCATCGATAAAGAAATCAACCCAGTATTCTTCCGGCTTAGTAATGCTTTTACGCTCATTGAAACATATTACTTTTGAAGGAATTGCCTGTGTAGGAGCAAGTTGCGGTAATCTGTATTTGCCTACCAATGTTGCTCCGTGCCAGTAGTACAATTTAAAGTTGTCGTATTTTCTAACATTTGTTTTTAACATAATACCTGCTTTCTCCGCCTAAAATGCGGTCATTTTTTGTTGCACAGCAAATTAAGCTGCGCTAGTTGACAAAAAGTCAGAATTATGCTAAAATATCCAAACCAACATGAATATGTTTAGCATATTCCGTATGAGAACACATTTGTTTGCTGCGCCAACAGTTTACAGATGTGTTTTTATTTTACTCTCAATAGAACCACCCCCCATTATGATATACCCTGGAATAGATCCAAGAGCGTTAGTTCATACTTGGTATACTCCGATGAGCCATATTGTAGCCATTTCTTATAATAAGAGTACGCATAGCAAGCAGCCTCAAAACTCACTTCAAAGATATCAGCAATATCCATCGGATTATCCAATTCCAATTTGTGTACGAGTACTGGAGGAACAAGTGCGTATTTTGCAAAGAATTTTACTTCTTTTTCTGCCAGTTCACTATCTTCGCTGTGGTCTAAAACGATATGACCTATTTCATGCATGATTGTATTATTGATACGACCATAATCCTTCTTATCGTTATAATAGATGTACCACTCTCCGATATTCTTCTCTACCGAAAATCCGTCCTCACTCTTTTTCAAAAGTAGCCAACGTTTACTCTCTGGTATCGCTGAATAAGGGATGACTTTAATACCCATTTTAGTTGCGAGTTCAAACCCATTAACCGGCACACAGGAGACATCATATTTTACGAATAAATCAACAATAATTTGCTTGATTTCCTCATATCTTGTGTGTGACAAAGAAATTGCCAATATTACTCCTCCCCGAACAATGCATTAATCAGCTCTCTTTTTTCCTGCTCAGTCATTGAAGATGCATTTCGTGCGATTATACGGCGAATTCTCGAATGATTAAATTCTTCGGTTTCAATCCCAAGCAGAAAATCGGAAGTTGTATGAAGCGCAGTTGCAATATTCGCAAGTACATCCGGTTTTGGCTCTCTGTCACCAGAAATATATCTTGATATCACCGCTTCTGTTACTCCAATGCGTCCTGCTAATTCTTTTTGTGTCATTCCACGTTTTTGCAAAGTTTCGGTTATGCGTGAACCTAATTCCTTTCCCATAGTGGCACTCCTTTCTGTGCTATTGATTTTTATAGCTACTATTAGTGTATCTGAGTCTTGCCGATTTGTCAAGTATAATTGCCATATAAAAGCAATTAATTCTTATTTCTTACAGCTTCATTGGAATAATCTAACTATTCCGGAAACAAAAAAATCGGCATAGACGGATTTATTCAAACTATGCCGTTTTTTCAAGTAATAAAGTCCCTTGGAAAACTACACTTTTAGGATTCTTTTTTTGTTCTTTCCTTGAATAGCTTCTTTTGAGATTTACTTTTTTGAACATACTGTTTTTCTTTTCTGTAACCAATAGTTAAATTGGATAGTTAACATTCTCGGTTCAAGCTGAACTATGGCATGGTTCAGGAGCAGGGCGGATTGCTCCCATCAAAACCTTAAATCATTTTTTACAGAATATAGTACATATTGCTGGTCTTGCCTCCGTTATCTCGGAACCGATTTTCTTTTTCTATGTAGTTATTTTCAATAAGCTCATTGAGAGACCTCTTTACAGATGACAGGGATAAATTCAGATCTTTGCTTATTGTTTTTGTAGAGGGATAGCATCCTTTTGTTTTGCTGTTCGACCGATCGCAGAGATAGAAATACACCAGTATAGCCTTATGAGACAACTCTGTATCTTTGTATACTTTCATCTTATCAATCATAACAATCACCTGCTTTTCATATTCTTTCCTATATCTTTTAATCCGCTTTTACTGCTATTGAAAAACCGCTCTGAAGGAGTCAGCAGCTTTGGAAGCTCTGCGGATTTTCCATATTTTTTGATTATAGCGCTCCTGATTTCTTTTTTATCCGCATAGCACACTTTCCGTACCACAGGCTGCCTTAAAGCATACTTTTCGTTCAGCTGAATTCCCCATTCAAAAAACAGCTTCAATATTGTTTTCATAGGCTTTATGCCTGTTCTTGTCACTATAAAAGTATCTTTAGGCATTACCTTCAGCTCATCGGCTGTCCACATCTTCCGGAAAGATACATGAACAGATACCCCATCCTCCATCTCGGGATAAGTGGACTGCCTGATTTCCACAGGATTCCCATTCGTGAAAATGTCAATATCAGCAAACTCCTTTTCTTCCGATCCGCCCGCCGGCGTCAGTTTGCAGGAATCCACATAATAACCTGCCCCAGGCGTTATGGTGACCCCACTGATCTTCTGTGTATTGTTCGCACTGCCGACAGTCAGCGTCTCCATTCCTGCCATCACACTGACAGAACCGCCTTCCCCCGCAATAATGGTGACGGGCCTGAGCTTTTTCAGAGAAAT